>CAZIOB010000038.1:0-12070 GCA_964540755.1 uncultured Prolixibacteraceae bacterium
TGAAACGAGCATGTAAAATATTTACACCCAGGGTGATTATTAAAATATATGCGAGTTTTATACTATACCTTTAAAAATAATTAATTTTAATAGTATGAAAATATTGGGAAATATTATATGGCTGGTTTTTGGGGGCTTTGCAATATTCCTTGAATATATTGCTGCAGGACTGGCGCTGTGTGTAACGATAATCGGTATTCCTTTTGGTATCCAGGCATTTAAAATAGGTTTACTTGCATTGTGGCCATTTGACCAAAGGATAGAATACATGGACTATGCCCCGGGCTGTCTATCCACTTTCATGAATTTTTTATGGCTTATTATCGGGGGGATATGGATCGCTCTGACCCATCTTCTTTTTGGCACGCTTCTCTTCATAACTATACTGGGCATCCCCTGGGCTAAACAACATTTTAAACTGCTTTCCCTTGCCCTTACGCCTTTCGGACGGAGGCTTGTATAAGATAGAGATTAAAATATAATATCAGGTTTTGAATAAATTCATCTGAAAAACCTAACCTTTTTGCAGCAATGGCGTAAAAAATATTATCCGGAAAAGATAAAAACCAGTTCCCCAGTAAGTTAAAATAACATTAATAACAAAACTATAAAATCTTATTCTGTGGAGATAAAATAAAAAAAAGGAATATTAGTTTTGGTATTTATTAAGTATTTGCTATAATTGCACTCGAATTTCAACAAATTCTCGTCTTCACTTTATTTGTTCCAGGCATTTTATCAAAGCAATTAAGAAAATAAAGATACAATAACAGATTTATAATAGGTTTATAATAGGTTTATACTATGTACGACATTTTAGAATTAAACAAAAAGCTCGTTCCCGAGCTTCGCGAAATCGCGAAAGAACTTAAGATCAAACGCACAGAATCATATAAAAAGCAGGATCTTATTTATAAAATACTTGACACTCAGGCAATTCAGGAATCTGAAAAAAAGACAAACAAGGTATCTTCAAGAGAAGATAAAGATCAGGCCAAGGATAAAGAAGAGCGTTCTATAAAGAATCTTTTACGAAAAAAACAGGATACATCCAGGGAATCTGATAATATCAAAGATGAGCCTCGCCGCAAAGGAAGGCGCGGCCGCCGCGAACGTGTTGAGCCTTCAACAAAGCATGAGCGCATCGATGTCTCTCCAACAAAAGAGGATAAGCCTGTGAGCCCTAATCCTATGCAGTCAAGACAAGAACAAATTAAAGCTATAATCCAGGGCTTTAATCTTGAGAAGTCCAAAAGTCAGCAAAAAGAAAAACCGGATAATCAGAATATCAAAAAACAGGAACCAAAATCCCAAAAACCTGAAAAGGAATTTAAAAAACCAGTTCCTGAGTCCAATAATCAGCCTGCCCCACAGGTTGCTGAAAAAAAAGTAAAAAAAGTTGACAAGCATCAAAAGGAAGAAAGAAAAGAGCAGGACAAACCAAAATTACAGAAAAATATTCAGCGCGACCAGAAAGGCCAGCAACAGAATCAGCAGGAGGACCAAAGTAAATATTATGAGTTTGAAGGAATAGTGACTAATACTGGAGTTCTGGAAATCCTGCAGGACGGATATGGATTTTTACGCTCATCTGATTTTAATTATCTGAACTCTCCTGATGACATTTATGTTTCACAATCGCAAATTAAACTGTTCGGACTTAAAACAGGCGACACAATTAAAGGGACAATAAGGCCGCCCAAGGAAGGTGAAAAGTATTTTCCCCTCATAAAGGTACTGGAAATAAACGGAAGGTCACCGGAGTTTATCCGCGACAGGGTTCCTTTTGACCACCTGACTCCTCTCTTTCCTGAAGAAAAGTTTGAGCTTACGGGCAAAAACCATGACAATCTTTCAACCAGGGTTGTCGATATGTTCGCTCCCATCGGGAAAGGACAACGCGGATTGATAGTTGCACAGCCCAAAACCGGAAAAACAGTTTTGTTAAAAGAAATAGCAAATGCAATTGCTGCAAACCATCCGGAAGTATATATGATAGTATTACTTGTTGATGAACGTCCGGAAGAGGTCACTGACATGGCCAGAAGTGTTGATGCAGAGGTTATTGCCTCAACATTTGATGAACCTGCGGAAAAACATGTTAAAGTAGCTAATATTGTTCTTGAAAAAGCTAAAAGACTTGTAGAATGTGGCCATGATGTTGTTATCTTACTCGATTCAATAACCAGGTTGGCACGAGCATATAATACTGTTCAGCCTGCATCCGGGAAAGTGCTCTCAGGAGGTGTCGATGCAAATGCACTGCACAAACCCAAGCGGTTCTTTGGCGCTGCCCGTAACATAGAAGAAGGAGGTTCGCTGACGATCCTGGCTACCGCGCTGACTGAAACCGGCTCAAAAATGGATGATGTAATTTTTGAAGAATTTAAGGGAACAGGTAATATGGAGCTGCAGCTCGACAGGAAATTATCGAATAAAAGAATATTCCCGTCTGTTGATATACCTGCCTCAAGCACACGCCGTGAAGAATTACTCGTGCCGAAAGAAATTCTTGATAAGCTATGGATACTCAGAAATTACCTTGGCGATATGAATTCAATTGAAGCCATGGAGTTTATGAAAACAAGACTGATGCGATCCCACTCAATAATTGAATTCCTGGCATCAATGAATGACAGTTGATTCAATTCATTATTATTTTTATCAATTATAAATTACATAATTTGTCATTTCCTGACATCTATACATTACAATTTCGATAAAAACTGCTAATTTTGTTCCAAAATTTAAATTTTGGAATTTTTCAGGAATACACATAAAACATTAATTGAAAGCACTGATCCCAAAATAAAAAGGGAACTTTTAAAGGATGGCGTCAGGGATGGTAATCTCATCTGCATAAAGGGATTCCGGGGTGTGGGAAAAACTACGTTCCTTCTACAATATATTAAACAGGAATATGGAGATGATAATACCGTCTTATACGTTAACCTGAATAATTTCTACTTTACGAAACGCACGATAATATCTTTTGCCGATGAGTTTGTAAAACTCGGTGGAAAAGTTCTTTTCCTGGATCAGATACAAAAATACCCTAACTGGTCGAAGGAACTGAGACAATGTCACGATCAGCTTAAGGGACTTAAAATTGTTTTTACTTCATCACCTTTATTACAGGTTGGGGAGGATAATCCTGATCTCCATGGGATTGTTAAAGAACTTCAACTTGAAGGTCTTTCATTCCGTGAATATTTAAATTATAAAACAAATAATCATTTCCCTGTATATTCATTTGAAGATATAATAAATAACCATTTTGCAATTGTAAGTAAAATAGTGGACAGGGTAAGGCCCCTGGCATACTTCAATGATTATCTGGTATTCGGTTACTTTCCTTATTTTATTGATAATCCCAACTTTTATGCGAACAGCCTGTTGAAACATATCAATCTGGCCCTTGAGATAGATGTCCCTTATATTAACCAGATTGAACTAAAATATTTATCCAGGCTCAGAAAATTATTGCACATTATTGCTTCCGGTACCCCCTTATCGCCAAATGTCAGTAAGCTGGCAAATGATGTGCAGACTTCCCGGGCAACCGTGATGAATTACCTGAGATATCTCAAAAATGCAAAACTTATTCAGTTACTTTATTCCAACGGGGAAGATGATGAAGTAAAAAAGCCTGACAAAATATACATGCATAATACAAATTTATTGTATGCGATTGCTCCAAATAACGCTAAGAAATTAAATTTGCAACATACGTTCTTTTATAACCAGGTAAGCTGCAAACTGAATGTAAATAGTTCAAAAGTAGCTGATTTCCTTGTTGATAATAAATACCATTTCATAGTTAACGGATTTGATGCCAAAGCCGAAAAAGGAATTTACTCCGCAACTGACATGATTGAGATCGGAAGCAACAATAAAATACCTTTATGGCTTTTTGGCTTTTTATATTAACTGTAGAAAACAGAAATACAATAATTGGAATTAAAAAGAAAAAAAATGACAAAACAAAAAAAATTCATTACATGTGACGGTAATTATGCTGCATCATATATGAGCTATATGTTCAGCGAGGTTGCGTGCATTTACCCTATTACCCCGTCGTCAACCATGGCGGAATATGTTGACGAATGGGCTGCATCAGGAAGGAAAAATATGTTTGGCCGTCCCGTACGGCTGGCTGAGATGCAAAGTGAGGGAGGCGCTTCCGGAGCTGTTCACGGCGCTTTGCAGTCAGGTGCATTGGCATCTACCTATACCGCCTCACAGGGATTGCTGTTAATGATACCTAACATGTATAAAATTGTTGGGGAACTGCTGCCTGCTGTTTTCCATGTTAGCGCCCGTGCCCTTGCCGGACATGCTCTTTCCATATTCGGAGATCATAGTGATATTTATGCCTGTCGCCAGACCGGCTTTGCAATGATAGCATCAGGATCGGTACAGGAGGAAATGGACCTGGCAGGCGTAGCTCATCTGGCTGCCATTAAATCGAGAATTCCCTTCCTGGCTTTCTTTGACGGATTCCGTACTTCCCATGAAGTCCAAAAAATAGAGGCTATACAAATGGAGGATATGATCCCCCTTGTTGACCAGAAAGCCCTGAAAGAATTCAGGGACCGTGCTTTGAATCCTGAACATCCCGTAACCCGCGGGACTGCCCAGAATCCGGATATCTATTTCCAGGCAAAAGAATCGGCTAATAAATTTTTTGATGCTGTTCCGGATATTGTTGCAGACTATATGAGAGAAATAAGTAAAATCACGGGACGTGCATATAAACCTTTCAGTTACTTTGGCGCCGATGATGCAGAAAATATAATCATTGCAATGGGATCTGTAACTGATACAATGAGGGAAACATTGGGATATCTGAACAATCAGGGTAAAAAGGTTGGTATGATAGCAGTCCACCTGTACAGGCCGTTCTCTGCAAAATATTTCCTGGAGTCATTGCCTAAAACAGTAAAAAGAATTGCAGTCCTGGACAGGTCTAAAGAGCCCGGATCTAATGGTGAACCTCTCTATCTTGATGTAAAGAATGTATTCTATGGCCGGAAAGATGTTCCCGAGATAGTTGGTGGCCGTTACGGACTGGGATCAAAGAACACTACACCCTCCCAGATACTTTCCGTTTACGAAAATCTTGAAATGAATGAAGTCAAGAATGATTTCACTATAGGGATAGAAGATGATGTAACTTTCAAATCACTTCCTGTTAAACCTGAAATAGATATGACGCCTAAAGGTACTTATCAGGCAAGGTTTTACGGACTGGGATCTGACGGGACAGTGGGCGCCAATAAAAATTCTATTAAGATAATAGGTGATTCAACTGATAAATTCTGTCAGGGTTATTTCCAGTATGATTCAAAAAAATCGGGCGGATTTACATGCTCTCATCTTCGTTTCGGAGATAAACCAATACGTTCTACATATCTTGTTACCACGCCCGACTTCGTTGCATGCCATGTTCCTGCATATATAGACAAGTACGATATGCTGCGCGGGTTAAAAAAAGGTGGTTCTTTCCTGCTTAACTCCATCTGGGATGAAGAAGAGACAAAACACAGGCTGCCCGATCATATGAAAAAGTATCTGGCCGATAATGAAATTAATTTCTATATCATTAACGGAACTAAACTGGGTGAAGAGATAGGACTTGGAACAAGGACCAACACAATAATGCAATCTGCTTTCTTCAAAATAACCGAGGTGATCCCTTATGATATGGCAGTGGATGAAATGAAAAAGGCCATTGTTAAATCCTATGGCAAAAAGGGAGAACAGATTGTTAACATGAACTATGCCGCAGTTGATGCAGGCGGAAAATATGTCCACAAGGTCGAAATACCTGTCGAATGGAAAGATATTGTGGTTAAAAATGTTGAAGAGCAAGGCGACAAGCCCGAATATATCATAAAAGTGGCTGACGTAATTAATGCCCAGAACGGTGATGATCTCCCGGTATCAACATTTGTCGGTGCGGAAGACGGGACATTCCCGGCCGGAACAACGGCATATGAAAAACGGGGAGTAGCTGTTAACGTACCTGAATGGCTGCCAGAGTATTGTACTCAGTGTAATCAGTGTGCATATGTCTGTCCCCATGCTACGATCCGTCCTTTCCTTCTTACCGACGAAGAAGTTAAAGCTGCACCTGCCGGTACCGAAGTAATGGAAGCAAAACCCTCGAAATTATTTAATGGCTTAAGTTACAGATTGCAGGTCAGCGTCCTTGACTGTACCGGTTGCGGAAACTGTATCGATATTTGTCCTGCAAAAGAAAAGGCGCTTATAATGAAACCATTAGATACTCAGCGCGATGAAATAGAACGCTGGGATTATATGGTAAATAAAGTTACATTAAAAGAAAATGTAGTAGATAAGACCAGGTCTGTCAAAAATTCACAATTCGCACAGCCGCTATTTGAGTTTTCAGGAGCATGTGCAGGTTGCGGTGAAACTCCCTACATAAAATTGATAACACAACTGTTCGGGGAGCGGATGATGATTGCCAATGCCACAGGATGTTCCTCTATTTACGGAGGCTCGGCGCCTTCCACTCCTTATTGTAAGCATGCTGTATCAGGACATGGGCCGGCCTGGGCAAATTCTTTGTTTGAAGACAACGCTGAATATGGGTTCGGTTTTTCGGAAGGAATTACGGCACAGCGAAATCGGTTGGCTGATATAATGGCCGTAGCAATAAAAAATGGCGCAAATGAAGTAGAAAAAGCAGCGTTTGAGTCATGGATCAACAATATGAATAATGCCGAAGGTTCTGTAAAAGCTTCAAAAGAGGTACTGGAAGCTATAGCCGGAAGTGACAGCAGCTATGCCAGGGAGATAGAAGGACTGAAGCAATACCTGGTAAAGAAATCTATCTGGGTATTTGGCGGGGACGGCTGGGCTTATGATATTGGCTTTGGCGGCCTCGACCATGTCATGGCAAGCGGTGAAGATGTAAATGTACTGGTCCTCGACACGGAAGTTTATTCCAATACAGGAGGCCAGTCTTCCAAATCAACTCCTGCAGGAGCTGTTGCCAAATTTGCTGCATCAGGAAAAAAGATACGGAAAAAAGACCTGGGAGCAATGCTTATGACATATGGTTATGTTTATGTTGCCCAGGTCGCAATAGGAGCTAACCAGACACAATACCTGAAAGCGCTCAGGGAAGCTGAGGAATATCCCGGCCCATCAATAATCATTGCCTATGCACCATGTATCAATCACGGTATCAAGGCAAGTATGAGTCAAACAATGGAAGAGGAGAAAAGAGCTGTAAGCTGTGGCTACTGGACACTATTCCGCTATAACCCTCTTCTTGAAAAAGAAGGAAAGAATCCGTTCCTGCTCGATTCCAAAGAACCTGAATGGGATAAATTCCAGGAATTCCTTAACGGTGAAGTGAGATATTCATCTTTGAAGAAAACATTCCCTGCTGAAGCTGACAGATTATTTGTTGAAACAGAGAATAATGCTAAATGGAGATATAATTCATACAAACGAATGGTTGAAATGGATTATACAAAAAAAGATGATTAAGCATTTATTCTTTAAAATTTACTAAATTTGTAATAATAAATTAAAAATAATAAATAATAAATTCTAAGCGTGTTCGCCCCTCATTATAGGATGTAACAACAGCCGGTGTATTTTGTGCACCGGCTTTTTTTCAGGATTGTAATTTTTTTGCTTCCTCCCAGTATTTATCCATCTCTTCAAGTGTCATCCCTTTAAGGCTAAGTCCTTTTTCAATAGTCTGGCTTTCGATATAATTGAAGCGTTTTATGAATTTCAGATTTGTTCTTTCCAATGCGGCTTCGGGATCAATATCATATAAACGTGCTGCATTGACAAGGGCAAAGAACAGATCCCCAAATTCAGCCTCGGTCTTGTCCTTATCTTCCTTTTTAATTTCGGTGCTCAATTCCTCAACCTCTTCTTTTACTTTTTCCCATACCTGTTCCGGCCGGTCCCAGTCAAACCCCACCCCGCTAACCTTTTCCTGTATCCTGTTAGCTTTAACCAGGGCGGGCATATTCTGGGGAACACCTTCAAGAACTTTTTTATTTCCCCCCTTTTCCTTTAGTTTTAAAACCTCCCAGTTTTCCATAACTTTTTTCGAAGAATTGTGTACATCCACATCTCCAAATACATGAGGATGCCTGTAAATAAGTTTATTATTGATTCCTTCCAGTACATCCCAGATATCAAAAGCACCTTTCTCCGACCCGATCTGCGCATAAAAAGCAATATGCAGCATTAGATCCCCAAGTTCTTTTTTTATCCCTTCCAGGTCATTTTTCAGTATAGCGTCACCCAGCTCATAAGTTTCCTCTATTGTAAGCTTTCTTAATGACTCAGGAGTTTGTTCCCTGTCCCATGGACATTTTTCACGTAATTCTTTCAAAATCTCTATTAATCTTCTGAATTGATCCGGTTTTTTTTGCATTGATATATTTTTTAGGGTGGCAAAATTAACTATTCCTGGATACTTAATAAACCTTTTTTCTAATTTAGTTGCTCAACTATTATAATGAATGTAATTTTGAAATAGATAAACATTTAAATTTTTGAATTGGAAAAACAAATTTATTTAGAAGGTATTGACCCGTTGGATTTTTTCGGTATAAACAACGATAAAATCAACTTTATAAAAAATTTATATCCGAAACTTAAAATAACGGCGCGCGGTAATTCACTTTATATAAAGGGTGAGGAAAAAACATTAGGTAATTTTGAAAAAAAATTTGCACTATTGCTCGAATATTATTCTCAGTTCAATATATTAACTGAAGAGACCATTCTTCAGATATTCTCTAAAGGGATTTCAGCTATAGAGGAGAGCGAAGTAGCTGAAAAAGATATAATCCTTTTCGGGACAAACGGGAAGCCTGTGAGGGCCAGAACACCAAACCAGCGCTTACTGGTAGAGGAGAGTTTTAAAAATGATCTATTATTTGCCATTGGCCCGGCAGGCACCGGAAAAACTTATACAGCTATTGCCCTGGCTGTCAGGGCTCTTAAAAACCGTGAAATAAAACGTATCATTCTTAGCCGTCCGGCCGTTGAAGCAGGTGAGAACCTGGGATTTTTGCCGGGAGACCTGAAAGAAAAAATTGATCCTTACCTGCAACCACTCTATGATGCACTGCAGGATATGATTCCTTCACGCAAACTGGAAGATTTTTTGAGGGACGGAATTATTCAGATTGCGCCGCTGGCTTTTATGCGAGGGCGTACCCTGAGTAATGCTTATGTGATACTCGACGAAGCCCAGAACACCACTATCAACCAACTCAAAATGTTCCTGACAAGAATGGGATTAAATGCAAAATTTATTATAACCGGAGATATTACACAAATAGACCTTCCTAAAAAAAGTAACTCAGGCCTTCTTTTTGCATTAAAACTTCTCAGGGATATCACCTCCATATCAGTTGTTACCTTTAACAGGTCAGATATTGTGCGTCATAAACTGGTAAGAGATATTGTTCAGGCGTATGAAAACTATCATGACAAAAAGGAGGAGCGGGATAATAAATAATGTTTTGTCTGCAGAGTTGGGTACCTCCATTAAAAATGTTACTAAAAATTAGATTATTCATTAAAAATAAATGCCGCTCTATAGGTTAAAGTTGTTTATATTTGAATAATGAAAAACTTTTTGTGCCGTTTTAGTGTTTCCAATTATAAACTGAAAAAATATGAACAGAGCATTGACAAAAACTGATTTTCATTTCCCGAGACAAAAAAGTGTTTATCGCGGTAAAGTTCGTGATGTATATAATATAAATGACGATATGCTTGTCATGGTAGCAACTGACCGTATATCCGCTTTTGATGTTGTACTGCCAAGAGGTATTCCTTACAAAGGCCAGGTTTTGAACCAAATCGCAAGTAATTTTCTTGATGCAACAGCAGATATAGTTCCTAACTGGAAGATAGATTCTCCTGACCCTAATGTTACCCTTGGTTACATATGTAGCCCTTACAAGGTTGAAATGGTAATACGCAACTATCTGACAGGCCATGCCTGGCGGGAATACAGAGATGGAAGGCGTTCTATATGTGGTGTGCCGCTTCCTGACGGAATGGTGGAAAATCAAAAATTTGCTGAGCCTGTCATAACTCCTACCACCAAAGCTATAGAAGGACATGATGAAGATATATCGAGGGAAGAGGTAATTTCTCGCGGACTCGTGAGTGAGAAAGATTATGAAATAATGGAAGAATACACAAGAAAATTATTTCAGAGAGGAACTGAAATGGCAGCCGAGAAAGGGCTAATACTGGTTGATACCAAGTATGAATTTGGAGAAAGGGACGGAGAGATATACCTTATTGATGAAATCCATACTCCTGATTCTTCAAGGTATTTCTATTCAGAAGGATATGAAGAGCGGCTTGCCGCCGGTAAAAGGCAAAAGCAATTGTCTAAGGAATTCGTTCGTGAATGGCTTATAGAAAACGGGTTCCAGGGAGAACCGGGCCAGGCTGTCCCGGAAATGACCGATGAATTTGTAAACTCAGTTTCTGACCGGTATATTGAATTATACGAAAAAATTACAGGAGAAGAATTCAGAAAATCAGATACTTCAGAACTTAGTGAAAGAATAGAAACTGCTGTTACTGAATTCTTGATGGGCAAAATATAAAATATCGTTATAAAACATTTTTTTTAAACAAATTTTTTCAGAACTTGCTTTTTTATATAAAAAGCCATTATTGATATAATGTGCATGTTATAATAATACGAAAAAATTATTATTTGATGTAAAATCAGAATGCATATAATATAATTACTGCAAAAAATTGTAGTAATTAAATTAGTTTGTATGATATTAAAACTTAAAAACCAGGTAATATAAAGCGAGCATGATCGTAAATCATACAAGAATATGATTCAAACTTATGCGAGTCAGATATAATACCTTTAGAAATAATTAAATTTAATCATATGAAACGAGCATGTAAAATATTTACCCCCAGGGTGATTATTAAAATATATGCGAGTTGCATACTATACCTTTGAAAATAATTAATTTTAATAGTATGAAAAATTTGTTAAAAAAACTTGTCATCCTGACAATTTTCATTTCGTTATTCCAAACATGTAACGAGCCTTACAATCCCTCTTTTGAACAATTGGAATGGGATCAGCCTCCGGGCCTGGCCATTGCAATGGAAAAAATTCAGTCTGTAATGGAAGTTCAGGATAAAGTCACTGAAGCTCTGTTCAGAAATCCCGAAGTCGTTGGAATGGGAACCGGTCTTGATGAAAATGGCAAGCCCGCAATTGTAGTCTATACCCTCACAAAAGTAAACCAGGTCAGGGGTATGTCTGTCGAAAACATAGGCAGGGGAGCAAATCCGACTGCTTTACCCGCAGCCATTGAGAATATCCCGGTTGTGCCAAAAGTTACCGGCATGTTCAAAGCATATTCAGATCCAACTTCTAGATTTGTCCGTCCCGTCCCTATAGGAGTATCAACAGGACATCCTGACATTACCGCCGGAACCATAGGATGCAGGGTAAAAGATGCCGATGGTAATGTTTACGCCTTAAGCAACAATCATGTTTATGCCAACAGCAATGACGCAAATACAGGTGACAATGTACTTCAGCCGGGGCCGTATGACGGGGGAACCGATCCGGGAGATGCCATTGGACAACTTTATGATTTTGAGGAAATAAATTTCTCAGGAGTAGATAATTATATGGATGCTGCCATAGCAAAATGCTCATCTTCAACACTAGATTTCTCTACCCCGTCGGATGGATATGGTACTCCTTCCACTACAACTGTTTCTGCATCCTTGAAACTTCCTGTTCAAAAGTATGGACGTACAACAGGCTGGACAAACGGTGAAATTGCAGAGATAAATGTTACAGTTACTGTTTGCTATGAATCCAGGGGGCCTTTTAAATGCGTCAAAGCGGCACGGTTTGTGAACCAGATATCCATAACACCGGGTGATTTCAGCGATGGCGGAGATTCAGGTTCACTCATCATTACTGATGATGAAAATAAAAATCCGGTTGCCCTGTTATTTGCAGGCAGCACCGACAGGACTATCGGCA
>CAZIOB010000039.1:0-4882 GCA_964540755.1 uncultured Prolixibacteraceae bacterium
CAAAAAGGAAAACTGGGCATTATCTTTCGGATTTGGACCGAATGCCGGAGGCGGCGCTGCCGATTTCGATCGTGGATTGCCTTCATTTGAGATTCCAATTACCAAGATTGTTCCGAAATTGGCACTGCTGACTCAGATTGATCCGGCTTTAAACGTTACAGGCTATGATGCGGATATTGCTTTTGAAGGAAGATCTATTTTTTGGGGGATCCAACTGGGAGCCACTTACAAAGTGAATAATGTTTTTTCAGTATATGGAGGTGTGAGATATCTGCCTTCCAAAACAACATATCAGGGGTACATTAAAAACATTCAATTGGGACTGAATAATGAACAGTATGTTTCTGCACAAACATGGTTGTTAGGTGCTTCTCAGACTGTTAGTGAATTTGCTGATTTGGCAGCTGCCGCCGCTAATATGCCACAAACACTTCAACCATTTATAACTGGCGGAGCTGGCGGATTTACCCTCGCACAGCTTGAAGGTGGTGAATATATTTCTGCAGCTGAGCGAGCCGGAATTGAACAAGGGTTGGAGATGATAGGTTTGTCTCAGCAACAGATTGATGCAATGAACCTGACTGCTATTCATGAAGCTTATAGCCAGGCAAGCCCTGAATTCCAACAGCAGGCGACACTTTTATCCTCTAAAGCAACTGAATTATCGAATACAGCCAGCCTTATGGATGATAAAAAAGTAAACACTGACCAAACAGGCAATGCATTCACCCCAATGGTAGGCATTCATATTTCTCCAATTGAAAATTTGAATATTGGCCTTAAGTATGAAATGAAAACAGCACTAACATTAAAAAATTCACCGAAGGAAGGAGACAATTATAGTGATATTTTATTTGGTGAGAGTGTCAATAGCGATATTCCAGCTATATTAAGTGCTGGTTTAGGATACAATACCGGTTTAGTGGAAGCACAACTTTCTTATAATATGTATTTTAATAAAGGCGTTGACTGGGGCTATAACACAAGGGATTTGGCCATCTGGCAGGAAGATGATCCTTCCATGATACGAAAAAGGGAAATTGATCATAACGGTTATGAAATAGGACTCGGACTGCAGTTTAATGTAGCTGATAATTTTGCATTCAGTTTAGGGGGATTATATGGAGATATGGGTATAGCTGACAGTTATCAGAGTGATTTTAGCTATAGTAATCCGTCATTTACTGCAGGTGCCGGCATTGAGTGGAAGATCACCGATGCCCTGGTTCTGGATATCGGTGCCTCCAATACTTTCTATAAAGATCAGAAAGTATCTTTCTCCGATCCTTATTTGAATAATAATTATTCTGAAACACTGGGAAAAACTACATTGAATTTTGCCGCAGGACTTTCTTACAGTATTTTTTAGAGAAAGGAAAAAAAGCCGGCTGTAATTTGACAGCCGGCCTTCAAAGAACTAACATTGCAGCAAAAAATCTGAGTTTTGGAAATATCCGTTAAAATTCAAAGATTTCGTTATAATTTTTTTTCCTTCTGAATTCGCAAAAAGCCTGAATTCGCCACCCATCCGTTTATCGTTTCAAGCGCTGCCTCCTCTGCACCGAAATCAAGAGGAGTGACTTCAGCATTGTAATAATGTTGGTTTATTGTAACGAAGTCATTTTCTACCTCAAAATCTTTCCGGTAGAATATAGCATTGGCAATTTCGAGTAATACTGTATCCGGATCGAGTGATTTAAGCGCTTCAACAAGATACTTGTAGGAAGAATTGATATCTTCCGGTGTTAATCCATGAACTTTGAGAGTCTTTTTCATGGCGCTTTTTGTCTCGCCGTTTGCCCCGTTGTAAGTCATGGCCAGTGCCAGGCTAACACTTAGCGGGGAAACCATGATGTTTTTGTATTCAGTTTCGTAATCATAGATATTTTGAAATAATTCAAAGCCAAAATCGTTTTCGGCTTTAATGAGGCGGGCTGTTTTTTCGGTGACCGCTATTTCATCATCACCGGAATTGCCGGTTAGCTCGCATCCTGCCATGAAAATGCATATGGCAGTAATAATAAATAAAATAGATTTTGTTTTCATGCCCTTCATATTATTTTAGGTTTATAACTTTCTATTCCAGACTTTTTATTTTATTTACAGACACTAACTAAGACGGAATTCCCTTCAAAAAGGTTGCGTGATATTTTTTCTTTTTTAACGCAACCTTATGTATCATTATTTCATCTCATAAAAAATTGTTTATATTACTAAGGTATGAGTGAGAGGGAATCCATATTATTTCAAATCATATTATATTGGGTAACTTTTAAAGGCTCGTTTCATTTATACCAAAATATCTACTGTGGGATTGTCATGTAGTTTTTAAGTTTTATAAAAAATAAACAATTTTATAGCAAGTTAAGGATAATTTATTGGTTAATAAAGAATAATTTATCCTTACTTTTGAAAGAACAATTGCAGCTTTGGTTTGGAAGATTTAAAAGATATTATAGATAAATGTTCCTCGGGTGATACGCGTGCGCAGGAAAAATTATACCGGATGTTTGCTTCGAAAATGTTTGGGGTATGTTTACGCTATGCAAGGGACAGGAGTGAGGCTGAAGATAATTTACAGGATGGATTTATTAAAGTTTTTTCCAATATTAAAAAGTTCAGGTTTGAAGGTTCTTTCGAGGGTTGGATGAGGCGCATTATGGTAAATGTATCGCTTGGAAAATACCGGAAGCATAATGTTTTAATGCCGGTAGATGATATTGAAAAGTTTGATTTACCTTATTTATCTGAAGATATTATTGCAAAATTGGATGCCCTGCAATTGCTTGAGTTGATTCAGCAGTTGTCCCCACGTTACCGCATGGTTTTTAATTTGTTTGTCATGGAAGGAATGGGCCATCAGGAAATAAGCAAGATAATGAATATTTCGGTAGGGACATCAAAGTCAAATCTTGCCAGGGCAAGAGAAATTTTAAAACGTAAGGTGCAGGATCTTTACAGAGATGTTAAATCAAATAAAATAACCCTGCATGATGAATAATAAAATAAATATAGATGATCTTTTCCGCGATAAGCTGTCCGGATTAACGGAAGAGCCCCCGGCTGATATATGGAATAATATACAAGATCAGCTTATCTTACGGCGCAGGAAAATACGAATGGCTATTTACAGGTGGACTGCCGTTGCAGCGCTTTTGGTGCTGGCATTGATTGCAGGCTGGTATTTCGATATTTTATTATATGAGAGAATACCTGAAACTGCAGAAATAGAAAATATCAAAAAGGAAGAAAAGAATATTTCTGCTGATAAATATGCCGGTAAGAATCTTGCTGCTTCGAAAGATACTGAGTCAGCGGCAGAAAATCTCAAATCCTTATATATAGCCGAATTAAGTGGTGAAAAGCACTTCTCCGGTACTTCGGGCGAAGTTGTTGAGGAACAAAGATCCGGAATAAATCGTACCATAAGCAGTGATTTTTCAGAGGCCGGAGCGTGGGAAACAGGGATTGATACTAAACGGCGGATAGCGATGGAAAAGATTAAGACTATCAGGAGAACCTCATTACAAAAGGACTATTCGTTAGCGCTTGCAGAGAAGAAGGATGATACAGGGACATCAAGTCCTGATCGGGTTCAAAAAAGAGAAATGGTAGCTGTAAATGATATTCCTGTTAATAGAGAATTTAAATCGAAAGAGGAATGGAAGATGGGGATAGAAATTTCCCCCGGATATTCTTCCTATTCTTCAAATCATGATCCCCTCTATGCGAGCAACATGACTTATCCCTCTTCTCATGGAAACGGTAATGTCTGCGGAGGCGTTTCAGTGCAATATAGTACCGGCAGGAAATGGAGTATCGAAAGCGGAGTATATTATGCCCGGAATGTTCAGAAATCCGAGAGTACATCTCAATTATTTGCAAGTAATTATGGTGATGAGATTCCGACACCTTCCACCGAAAAACTTTATTTTAATCCTGAAGTAGATGTTCAGGGTAACAGAATAGCTATGAAAGGCATAGCCGGTGTAATAGAGTTTGAGAAGATGCCTGAGGGTGCCGAAATTGCCGGCACACTTGAAAGAGCCGGCAGCAATCCTAATGCATTACTAACAAGGGGCGAATTTTCTCAGGCCTTCGATTTTATTGAAATACCTTTCTATCTGCGTTATCTTATAATCAACTCAAAACTAGATATTGAACTTGTGGGAGGAATCAGTGCCGGCATGATAGTAGGCAACGATGCATTTTTAAATAATGAATACGGAAAGCAAAAAATAGGTAAAACCCGTGATATTTCCACTTTAAATGTTTCGGGTACTCTGGGCCTGGGATTAAACTATCCATTGACCGAGCATGTTTCCCTGGCTTTGGAACCGAGAGTTAATTATTATCTCAATTCGATTAACAATAATCCTGATGTTGAATTCCGCCCTTACCGGATAGGAGTTTATACCGGTATATATTATGAATTTTAGGATAACCTGTTGTACTGTCTGGATTAGTAAGTTGTTGATTATTAAAATTTAAGCCTTGTCAAATATTATATGACTATTTGTTATGATATTGGTAATTAGTGACTATTTGTTAAATTGTATCATGACTTAAAATATTACCTTATTATATCTCCAAAAAATACTGAATTAAGGAATAATTTATTGGTTCCTAACCAAATCCCCCTGAAAGTCATACTTTCATGGTAGCTTATAAGTTTACCTTTCCCTATCGACTGCACCGAAACAACAGGGGGATTATTTATTGTTTCCTCTAAACTAAAAATGTAATTTTGCAATTTTGAAAAATTAAATAGTATGACAAAAAGAAATGGATGGAGAATTTTTTTGCCGGTGATAATAACTGTAAAGGTAGCAGTTATAGTTTTTTTGATAACCGGATGGGGAAGCAGTAAAGACCCTGTTGT
>CAZIOB010000040.1:0-18885 GCA_964540755.1 uncultured Prolixibacteraceae bacterium
AAAATAAATTGAAATGGGACCTATTATTTTAGCTTACATTGGAATTGGATTGATGGTCGGCCTTGCCGGCATTGGCAGTGTATATGGCACAACTATTTCCGGGAATGCAGCCGTTGGGGCCATGAAAAAGAATAGTGAGGCATTTGGTAGCTATATCATGCTTTCAGCACTTCCCGGCAGTCAGGGGCTTTATGGTTTTGCAGGTTACTTTCTGCTGAACAGTTTCGGACTTCTGGTTGATGGAATCGGCTGGTGGGTAGCTGCAGCTGTTTTTGCTTCAGGACTTACCCTTGGGTTTGTCGGACTTCTGTCAGCTATTCGTCAGGGACAGATATGTGCAAATGGTATTGCTGCCATTGGATCAGGACATGATGTTGCAGGAAAAACTCTTATACTTGCAGTTTTCCCGGAACTTTATGCAATTATTGCACTGGCTGCTACTTTCCTTATCGGGACTGCAGTATCATAAAGTGAATAATTAAAATTTATTGCAGCTTATTATTGATAGTTATATCCATTGTCTCAATGGGGCAATGGATATATTTTTTTAATGCCAACCATCAGGCCTGTGATAAATCAATGTTTTATAGCGGGTCTCTTTAATGGCTTCTGCTGTAGGTAAGTATGATTAATCCTGCTGATAATCAAGGACAAAAGATATTTCTATTTTATTACCTGCTCCAGGGCAAATGGCTGTCACCCCCTGACCGGCTTTTCCCGCCAAGTGGAACACTGACGCCGATCATTAGCCTTGGCACAATTGAGCTGGCATGATTTCTTTCCCCGTCAGTATAATTATGTACGGCATCAAGACAATCATAGTTTACGACATCAGTATTGATTGAAAATATAAGATTCATATTTTGAGGCATCTCAATTCTTGTACCTATGCCCAAAGAAATTTGAGCCACATTTCCGGGAGCGGTTCTTGGTTTTTCCCCGGTTCCTTTACCAAAGATTACAGAATCATTTTCTCCGTCAGGTGGATTTTTATAAGCAAGCTGGGTAAAAAAATAGTTAACCCCTCCGCCTAATTCTGCGTATGGATCAAATCGGATAGTATTTCTTGTCTTTTCAAATTTCCTGAAATGGTATCGCATAAATCCTGATAATGCAGTGCTTGTAGCAGAATATGCAACAGGTGCCTGGTACAGGCTGATAAACGAAGGATGTAATCCATTTGCGCTGAAATCGGGAAGATCGGCTTCACCGGAAAGGCTGGCTACACTAAAAAGTATCCCGGGCTCCCATGATTTGCCGATTGTCCTGCTGATACTTAAATCAAGTGCCAATCCTGCCTTATGAGAGAACTCATTATTCAGAAAAGTAAAATCCCTGGATACCTCTTTGAGAAGCCATGCAGTACCGGTTCTACCCGAGACTATCCACTGATGGCCACCCATTCCTCCGGGTGGATTTGCACTTGAAAATCCCATATTCATAAATAAAAGGATGAAAAGAGAGATTACAACTGGTTTTGTTTTACTAATCATTTTTTTTACAATATTATGTTCTTAATTCGGTAATATATTTTGGTCTGCCGGCCTTAAGTTAAATTTTTAACAAATAAATAATTTTTTTGATTCATTCAGGCCATTCTTTTTGCTTTAAATTTTATAAGAGTATCAATATACTACTTTCTCGTTAAAATCAAGATATTTGCGGTAATCAAAGTAGAAAATATTTTATGCATATGAATTATTCTGATTCATTTAATAACATTTAGTGAACTGAATTTTACTCAAAGTTGATTCCTTATTTTTATCTTTATTTATTACTTTTATAACCTTTTAAAATAATACTATGTTTCCTGTTAAATTCGAATTTAAGAACGTTATTGTATTTCTGGTTATTGCATTATCAGGTTTTTCATGCAGTACCCCTCTGAATGAACTAATATACCTGAATAATATTGAGCCGGGTGTAACCTATCCCAATGGCCCGGCTCCTGAAGAATATCGCATAAGGCCCAATGATCAGCTGTTTATTCAGGTTATCAGCGATGATCCATTGAATGCAGCATTTCTTAATCTGACTAATACGCAGGGGAATATAGGATCTTACGGAAGCTCGGCTAACGGCCTTGAGCTCGTTACTTATCTTGTTGATGAGGATGGAAAATTTTCTTATCCCCAGCTGGGAGAAATTGAAGTTGAAGGAAAAACTGTCAAGGAGGTGCAGGATATCATTCAAAAAGGTGTTGACAATTTTCTGGAGAGCGCATCCGTATTTGTAAAATTGGTTAATCGTAATGTAACCATCCTGGGTGAAGTGAAACAACCGGGACAAAAACTTATGGTAAAAAATCAGCTTACAATATTTGAAGCTCTTGGAGCCGCAGGCGATATCACCGATTACGGCAACCGGCAAAATGTTAAACTCATAAGAGAGTTTCCCGATGGTAAACATATTGTCAGTCTGGACCTTACTGATCCGCAAGTGATCTTTTCTCCTTATTATTATGTGCTACCACATGATATTGTATATGTAGAACATAGCACAAAAGTTTACGGGGCTAAAAATTTATCATACTCAGCGCCATTGAGTATTACTGCCTCGATTGTTTCTATCGGATTGCTTATTTTAAATTTGTTCAGATGATGAACCAGACAGAATATACTCGCGGAAATAATGGCTTAAACAGGCTTCAGGATGAGGATACCATTGACCTGAAAAAAATAATTTTCAAATTTTTGTATAACTGGTATTGGTTTGTCCTGGCATTACTAATCACTATTGGTACAGCATTTATATATAACAGATATGTAACTCCGGTTTACGAGATAAGCGCCTCCCTGCTTGTGGAAGAGGGCAAGGCCAGTTCACCGTTAGCTGCCCCGGGTGGGAGTGAGCAGACAAGTATCTTTCAGGGATTAGGACTGATGAACAGTATGAGGAATATTTACAACCAGATGGTTATCCTTAACTCAACGCCCATAGTTTCAAAAACCCTGGATGAACTGGATTTTGAGGTAAGTTATTATGCACTTGGACGGGTTGCGGTTTCTGAAAGATATATGCAAGTCCCGTTTACGGTTGTCTGGGATAAAAATCATCCTCAGATTATCGAAACGGATTATTTCCTTCAGATACTGCCCAATGGCAGGCTCATAATAGAAATTGCTGATGAAGAAGATGTTAAAGTATATGATTATCAACAGGATGATATTATTAAAACAATACCTGAACTGTCGTTTAGCAAAGAGACAGATCCGGGTACGCGCATCGTTTCCGATGATTTTTCTTTTATGATCCTGCTGAATAAAAATTTTGATCAGGATGCTCTTAATAGATTTAAATTCAGATTTCATACAAAATCTTCATTAATAAAGAAGTATCGTGAAAAATTAGAAGTTAGTCTTACCGATAATGAGACTTCAATTTTAAATATTACTTTGCGTGATTATAATGTCCTGAAAGGAGTTGATTTTCTTAATAAGCTTACGGAAATTTATCAACTGGATAACCTGGGCAAAAAAAATGAAAATGCAAACCGCACCATACATTTCATAAATTCCCAGTTACAAACTACTGCTGATTCATTGAATGTCTCGGAAAACCGGATGCAAAATTTTCAAAGCGAGAACCAGGTATTGGATATATCAATGCAATCACAGCAATTGCTGGAACAAATGTCTGAACTCGATAAACAACTTGTCCAGCTGGAAACTCAAAATAATTATTATCATTATTTAAAAGATTATATTGAAAATAACAGGGAATTGGGAACGGTGATTGCTCCTTCGGCAATGGGAATAGAGGATCCTTTGCTTAATAGCCTTATTTTACAATTAAATGAGCTGGTTACCAAAAAGTCGAGTCAGACTTCCATAAGGCAGAATTCAAGACATCCTATGATTTTGGGATTAAACGCCCAGATTGAAAGTGTTAAAAGTTCATTGCTGGAAAATACATATAATATAATTTCACAATCGGACATGGCCCTAAAAGATGTCAATGAACGCATCAAAAGATTTGAATCCCAAATCAGGCGCCTGCCCGCCACTGAAAGAAATTACGTGAATATAGAGAGAAAGTATAATTTGAATAATGAAACATATACATTCTTATTACAAAAACTTTCAGAAGCACAGATTGCAAAGGCTTCCAATATACCTGACAGCCAGCTTATCGAAGAACCCCAAATGGTTGGAGAAGGGCCGGTTGAGCCCAAAAGGCTTATGATATATGCGATAGCTTTGCTGTTGGGGTTAGCTTTACCCGCGGGTTGTATTATGCTGGGTGACTTTTTTAATACTAAAGTGGTATCACAGGAGGATATTGAAGCTGTCACAAATTATCCGGTAATAGGGCATGTTTTTTACGCTGAAAATGAACGTTCAACCTGCACCCTTATGCTTGACAAACCTAATTCTCCCGTCATAGAACCTTTCCGGGCAATAAGGACAAAACTGGCTCTGATGACTAAGGGGAAAGATCATCCTCTAATCTCTGTTACATCTGCATTTCCCAAAGAGGGTAAATCCTATAACGCTATAAACATTGCCTCTTCTTTTGCCCTTATACGAAAAAGAACTGTTCTTATTGATCTTGATCTGCGTAATTCCAAAATGAAGGAGGAGTTCGGTATAAAATCGGATATGGGTGTGGTCAATTATATAATAGGTAAAGCCGGAATTGAAGATATTACATTCAATACTAAACACAAGCTGCTGGATATAATCCCTGCAGGGCCTATCCCTCCTAATCCCTCAGAAATGCTGACAGATGATAAGATGCTGGAGTTACTGGAAATATTGAAAAAAAATTATGATGTCGTAATTATAGATTCTGCGCCGGTTGGCTATGTCGCTGACCTTTTCCACCTCTATGAACTGATAGATGCCAATCTTTTTATTGTAAGACATAAATTTACACATAAGATAGCGTTAAAAAATGCTCTTGATGAGGTTGGAAAACATCAGTTGAAAGGGATAGGGATTATTGTAAACTATATTAAAACAGGAAAAAATACTTATTTCGGCGGCAGATACGGCTATGGTTATGGCTATGGTTATGGCTACGGATACGGTTATGGCTATGGTAATGATAAAGATCAAAAGAAAAGCAAGCGTAAAAAATTATCTTATAAAGATATTTGATCTTTGAGAAGATGAATATGCAATAGAGTGGCGTCTGTTAACCTTCTCAAATTTTATGCTATTTACATATGGACTATAAAATTGCAAATTTATGAAGAGGTTAATTTTTTTTCTGATTTTTGTTTTAAGCGTTCAGTTATCTTTCGGACAGTTGAATTCTGATTTTAAACCCAATTATGATGAAAGCAGGGTTCCTGAGTTCATTGTTCCTGATCCTTTAGTTACATTTAAAGGCCGGAAAATAAAAAATGCTAAAAAATGGATGAAAAAAAGGCGTCCTGAATTGCTCGATTTTTTTTCAGATCATATTTATGGGAACATTCCTGGTGAACTGGATATATCATCATGGAATATTGTTGAGCAAAGTGACAATGCACTGAACGGGAAAGCACACCGAAAGCAGGTGGATGTTATTTTTAATAAGGATGGCCGAACTCTTATTTTTAATATTTTGATGTACTTACCAAAAAATATTGAAAAAGCGCCTCTCTTTCTGGGTTATAATTTTTATGGGAACCATACTATTTGCGATGATGTTAACATTATTATCTCCGAAGCATGGGCCAGGGATAATCCCTCTTTCGGAATAATTAACAATCAGCTTACTGAACAATCCCGCGGAGTACGTAATAACCGTTGGTCGGTTGAGATGATTGTGGATGCGGGTTACGGGCTGGCAACTATTTATTATGGTGAAATTGATCCGGATAAAAATGATTTTAATGACGGGATACATCCATTTTTTTATGCTGACGGCCAGTACCGGCCTAAGGCTAATGAGTGGGGTTCCATTTCAGCCTGGTCATGGGGGTTAAGCCGATCCATGGATTATCTTGAGCAGGATCAGGATGTGGATGCTTCAAAAGTTATTGTTTTTGGCCATTCCAGGCTTGGTAAAACTTCATTATGGACAGGAGCCCGGGATGAGCGCTTTGCAGCTGTCATATCAAATAATTCCGGTTGTGGCGGCGCAGCGTTATCAAAAAGGAGATTCGGGGAAACTGTAGGCCGTATAAATGATTCTTTTCCTCACTGGTTTTGCCGTAACTTCCTGGAGTATAACATGAATGAGGAAGAGCTGCCGGCAGATCAGCATGAACTGATAGCCCTTATTGCCCCGCGTCCTGTTTATGTGGCTTCAGCTGTTGAGGACCAGTGGGCTGATCCGCGGGGTGAATTTCTGTCGGCATACTACGCTACTCCTGTTTATGAACTTTTCGGGAAAAAAGGAATACCGTCTGATAAAATGCCTGAACTCAATGAGCCAATTCAAAATACAGTGGCATACCATATCCGGTCAGGAGTCCATGATGTGACTGATTATGACTGGAAACAGTATATTAAATGGGCGAATAAACAGCTTTTTGGTTTAGAATAACGAAGCATATAGTTTTAATCATACTCTTGGGTGATCTTACAATCATGCTCGTTTCATTCATTTAAAAGTTATAATACTCACATGGAATAAGAGTAAACTGGCGATGATTATTACTATACAAAAATCGTTCCTGTGCCTGAATTTTTTCAAAGGGATCTATATATTTCGATACGCATCAGGATGTGTAGAATAAAATCCATGAGAACCTTTGATATCCCTTCGCTCAGGATGACATTACCCGGGATCAGTTCGACTAAATGATTTTCATATCCCTTCGCTTTCGTTTGGTAAACAGAATCATAGTCTCACTGATTAAAAATCATTGGGAGAAGTCAGTTGGAAAAATATCTATTTATTATATTTTTGAGCTTCGGGAATGAGCATTAATCAGACATAATGATAATTGTAAATTTATATATTGATGAGAAATAGCATAGTTATATTTTTTTTGCTTATATGCACTGCTTTGTCAGCCCAAAAGCAGTCGGAAGTCACTCTTTCCATTGATGATTTTGCCAAATGGAATACTATCTCGAATGAAATCATTTCGAATGATGGGAAGATAATTGCTTTTGAGGTAAATCCGCAAAAGGGCGATGGAATGCTTTTTATCACCAGATGTGATGAAGGTAACGGTTTTTTGCAGGTTAAAAACAAAGAAGGCAGTAAACATGGCATTAACATTCCACGCGGAACCGGTGCAAAGATGAGTCCGGATAATAATTTTCTGGTATTCAGAATAAAACAGCCCGAAGATATCATACGGAAAGCAAAACTGGCAGATATCAAAGCCGAAAAGATGCCAAAAGATAGTTTAGGAATTTTAATATTAGGCCGGGATACAATTTTCAAATTCCCCAAAATCAAGTCTTATGAAATTCCTGAAGAAAATACAAAGTGGATAGCTTTTACGGTTGAAAATAAAGATAATGCAGATACGATAAGCAATTCCGCAAAAAAGAATAATTTTGATACGGATAAACTGGTCCTGTTTGAAGTAGAAACCTCTGATACATTGGAATTTAATAATGTAACAGAGTATTTTTATTCCAAAGAGGGAGATGCCGTATATTTTATCAGTAAAGTCGCAGATTCGGTTAAAACATCAAGTACCCTGTTTTTATTTGATACATCGGAAGGGAAAGCAGTTTCTTTATTTTCATATGAAGGTTGGATGAAGAAGATAGCAGCAGATAAAACCGGGGAAAAATACTCATTTATCATGTCCTCCGACACTATTGATGCAAAGATATATTCATTATACTCTGGAGAGCGGGGAGAGGACCCCCGGAAGATTATCGACAGCTATACCATGGGTATCCCTGTAGGATGGTCGCCCAGTGTTAATTGCAGTATATATTTTTCGGATGACGGGACAAAGCTTTACCTGGGAACAGCTGAGAGTCCTGAGCCTGACCCTGAAGATACACTTCTTGAAGAAGAGATTCCAAAAGTGGATGTTTGGAGCTGGCAGGACAAAAAAATACAGCCTGAGCAACTGGCAGAGCTGGAAAAAGAAAAAAAACGTACTTATTTGGCTGTTTATCATCTTAATAAGGAACGTTTTATTCAATTGGCCGATATTAACGTGGCAAGGGTTACTCCTGTTAGTAAAGGTGATGGGCCCTATGCACTGGGAATGGACGATACACCTTATATGCGGACTTCAAGCTGGACGGGAGAACGTAACAGTGATTATTATCTGATAGATATTGAATCGGGTATTAAAAGGGAGATAGTTGATAATAAATCGTATGTACAGATTTCACCAAACGGCAAATATGTTGTATGGTATGAACCGGAGGACAGCAGCTATTATTCCAGGTCATCCGATATTAATAAGCTTGAGACTGTTCCGCTGACAAAAATGATCCCTGTAAATTTTTTTGATGAGAGAAACGACCGTCCTATGGATCCCTCGCCATATGGCATTGCAGGCTGGAGTGAAAATAACAGGTTTGTATATATATATGACCGCTATGATATATGGAAGATCGATCCCTCCGGTGAACGTGTCCCGGTTTGTGTTACAAATGCTTACGGACGCCGGAATCAAACCAGGCTCAGATATTTAAAGTTTGATAATGAGGAGGAATACATCCCGTCAGACAGTCTGGTGGTAATAAGCGCTTTTGATGAAAATACTATGTCGGCAGGTTATATGAGTTTCAATTTTAATGCTGTTGATGATCCTGAAATGCTTGTCATGGGTGATTATTATTACAACAACCTTAAAAAAGCTAAAAATAGTGACAAGGTAATTTGGACAAAAGAAGATGTTGATATTTTTCCGGATATATGGTATAGTACTTTGGATTTTAAGGATCCTGTAAAAATATCAGATGCAAATCCGCAACAGGATAGTTATGTGTGGCCTGAAGTTAAGTTAATCAGGTGGACCGGCTTTTCGGGAGAAGAACTCAAAGGATTGCTATATTATCCTGAAAATTTAGATCCCGGAAAGAAATATCCTTTAGTACTATATTTTTATGAACGGAGCTCGGAAGGCCTGCACAGGCACCAGTGGCCCTATCCCAGCAGATCTACAATTAATAAAGCTTTTTATGTCAGTAACGGATACCTTGTTTTTGTGCCTGATATTACATATGATATCGGTTATCCCGGCAAGAGCGCATATGATGATATTGTTAGCGGAACACTTCATGTGATTAATACTTTCCCTTTTGCAGATAAAGAGAGAATGGGGCTCCAGGGACAGAGTTGGGGTGGGTATCAGACTGCTTATCTTGTTACGCAGACTAATATGTTTAAAGCAGCGATGGCAGGCGCTCCGGTCAGTAACATGACAAGTGCTTATGGCGGAATACGTTGGGAATCCGGTATGAGCAGAATGTTTCAGTATGAGCATCAGCAAAGCAGAATAGGAGGGTCTTTGTGGGAAAAACCTCTTCATTATATAGATAATTCACCGCTTTTTTACGCACCTGACATAAATACCCCCTTACTAATTATGCATAATGACAATGACGGGGCTGTTCCATGGTATCAGGGTATTGAATTATTTATTGCCCTTCGCAGGTTAAACAAGCCTGTGTGGTTGTTAAACTATAACGGAGAACCCCATAATCTGAAGAGTTCCAGTTGGGCAGAGAGGATTGATCTTAGTAAACGGATGTTTGGTTTTTTTAACCATTATCTTAAAAAAGAGGATGCACCTGAATGGATGATAAGAGGGGTTCCTGCAATCAAAAAAGGTAAGGATTTTGGATACTGACCTTAATATACTTCGGCGAAATCATCAGCATATTCATTGATCTGTTCAGGAGCCAGATAACTTCCTGAATGTATCATGACCCTGTACCTGAAAGTAACCGATTCTCCTCCGGGAATGCTGAAATTCATCTCTTTTTCACCTTTTGTAAAATCTTTCCATCCAAGCGGATTTGCTGCAAACAGTCCGTATCCCCTGGCATGCCAGTAAGTCGGGAAGCCCGGATTATCCGGGTGGTCACAAATTATGAGCGATATTTTTTCAGAGCCTGCTATACCGTAGAGATCCATCCACCTGGCACGTGTGCCCCATACTTCAATTCCTGATGCCCCTTCGCTGCTGAGGTAATTGCCGGTTACTGTTTCATCAGAGCCGCCCTCTATCTTTTCAGTCTCTCCATTTTTACCATATATGTTAACCATGCCTGTGGAAGGAAGTTCAAGTTGACGGGCTACGCGGATTCCAAACATACCTTCCTTAGTATCAGGCATGGATATATCTCCGTTTGTTGCCGTTAATGTTGTTATCCTGTCAATAAAAAGAGTTTCCTTTTTTTTAATAAAATGATATTCTGTATCTTCTTTAAGCAGTTCCCTGCCTGCCGGATCAACCCATTTTCCCTGTGTGACAAGCAGAGCTTTGCCTTTGCCATCTTTGAGCTTATTGATTTTCTCATGTTTAATAATGCCCCCGTTCTCATTCGTTGTTCCCAGTCCGCGGGATCCATTACCCCAAAAATCGTATCCATTGACATTCCCGTAAGTTAACCACATGCCTGTCTGGTGAGGATGATCAACACGCTCTCCCGGCCTGGGATTTACCGGGTATCCCCGGGTGATTTCTATTCCCGACAAGGTAAAAATAGGATAAAGTATGGGTTTACATACATTATCCGGCCAACGGAAGGTTGTGAATAATTTTTCGTCGATTTTTACGTCAATGCTTTTATTGCCTTCATCAACTATAAAGGTAAACTTTGCATCCTGATCATTTTGTTTTTTATCACCTGATCCTGATTTAGATCCGCAGGAAACAGATAAGATAATAGTTGAAATGATAATTATTATTGAAAGTGTTCTCATTTTATGAAATATTTAAATATAAGTTTAAAATTTATGAGAGTATATCCTCAATGTTTAGCTTTCCGCAGCAGACTTTTATGTAGTTTTGTTTTAATATTACTTATTCAGGATACTTTAAAAATTTCAGAAAGTTACAGTTTATCTTATTTGTTCAATATATTTTTTATAATAAGGAGTTATAAGGTTAAGTTTTTCACCTGGGTTATTTTCAAAAAATGTCCCTCCCATATAAAAACAGGAATATCCGCCGGAAACAATTCCCCATGCTGATGCTTCAGCCAGATCGAGAATATCTTTACCCTTTTGGATCTGTGAAACCAGATCAGCTATAACACCTCCGGTGAAATTATCACCACAACCTGTTGTATCTCCTGCATGTCCTTTTTTCAGTTCCTGTGATATAGCTTCAGAAACTGGCATGTCAATATTTCTCATCTCAAGGAACCGGCTTTTTCCGGAAGCAAAACCTCTCAGGTTATTCGGGCCATTGGTCACCAGCAAAGCTCCTGTGCCAACATCCCGGAAGTAATGTATAGCTTCTTCCAAAGAATTTTTTCCGCTGAGTCGCAGCGCTTCTTCCAGATCGGTTATCAAAAGGTCTGTATTCGTATAACTATCATCGCTTCGTCCCAGTGGCCATTTTTTTTCAGGAGAAGCTTTTTCGTTTCTGAAATCATATACTGTATTTACAATAGTTAAACAGTCGTTTGATTTAGCTTTAATAAGTAATTCTGTCAGATTATCATGGATTACCGGAACAAGCGCTGTCCCTCCGAATACAACTACATCAGATGAGAAGAATTCTTCATCGAGTTTGTCAGGACTGAAATTCCAGGCTTCGCCTATGGAGTTGATAAAAATGCGTTCCCCATGTCCTTTGTCATAATCAGGATCTGACAAAACTATTGTGGAAGGGGTGGTATCCCCTGAAAGATAATAGTGATTATCAGTCAACAGATTCATTTCGTTAAGTATGGAAAATATAAATTCTCCGTCCGGGTCTTTACCTCCACACCCATAAAAAAGACATTTTGTCCCCAATGACTGCATCATTTGTTTTGCGTGTATCAGCGGAACAATTCCCGGCCCGCCAATATTTTTTTTGTCCGGCTCTTTTCCTTTTGTAATTGATTTCAATACTTTAGAAAGATCTTCTCCGCAGAATTCTTCAAACTCTTCTCTGAAAACCAGTTTTCCAGGAGTTAATCCTCCGTCGCCACGCTTTTTTGATAAGTATGGAAGAAAGTCCGGATCAGAGAAAGAGACGTTTCTGTACAACCTGTCCACTAAACAACAACCGGTAACTGAAACCCTGGTAATAGTATTCATGGTAAAATAAAAATGTTATGCATCTTAACGTTATTTAATATCTGTTACTTTACGGATATCATAATTTACAAATTCATGCGATTAAAATGAATTATTTTCAAAGGTATTATATGGAACTCACATAAGTTTTAATCTTACACTTATGTGATTTTACAATCATGCTCGTTTCCTTCCTGATTTGATATCCCTCCGGTTTAGTATATTTTTTCAGTGCATTTCTGTGATGCATTCACCCAGTCCGCCTGTATAATAATTAAAATGAACATTGGGATGGTCGGCAAGAAGTGACATAGGTACGGATGAATCAGTTATTTTTTTCCCTATCATCAGGGCTGTCAGTCGTTGTCCAAATGGATTATCATGGGTGCCTGCATGCCAGATGGACACTTTTTCTGCTTTCCATGTTTCTACGGGCCCGACGGTTATAGCCTGGGTCGGTATGCCTGTTACGACACCTCCGGCGCTTGTCCTTGCATTTTGCATACATGTTACAGGATGAAGTTCTACAATACGGGTTGTCAATTTTCTGAATTCCTCCGGTGACGGTGGTTCATCTTTATATTTCCCTTCTCTTTTGGGTGGATCATTGAATGCCCAGTGTTTAACATCCCCCTGTCCTCCCTGCATCATCGCACAGCGAATTCCGCTGTCCCAGCTTTTAATATATCCGGTTGTGTCAGCTTTGGGAAAATGAAGATTTGATTCAGGTATTCTCAAATTTTTATTGATCCTGTTAAAGCACAAGTCCCTGTCTGCTTTTTCAAATGATATTGGATTATCCGGTTCAAGCTCTTTCCCGTTTTGATACCATTCATCCATTCCCCAGAAATGGGCATTTGACAGATCCGGTTTCAGTTCATTTACCAGTCTTGCGACCAATGGCAACTGTTCTGTCGGGCCAATAGGGCCGCATATGCCGACGGGTTCATTTTCCGAAGCCTGTCTCCATGCTGATATATATTCAAGAGCTTCAGCAAGATAAAAGTCTTCAAGCGTATTATAGAAGACAATTTTAAATCCCTCCCGTGAAAGGGCAACCATATCGTTTTTTGTGAGTTTTGCCGCATCGCTCAATATTTCATCATCCAATGTGGTGAAATCCCACCATCCGGGAGCGAGCATACTTAATTTTCTGGCCATCTGTTATATTTTTAGATTGTATTTTAATTACTTTTTTATTACCCAGTGGTAATTTTAATTTAATTTAATTTGATTTTCCAAGTGTAATTTTTTTATTTTTTATATTACCCTTAGAGTACTTTTTTCTCAAAGACTTTGTTCCCCAGTATTTTTTTCAGAATGTTTTCCTGCGGATAGCTATGTCCCAGGTGTTGCCTGAATCCTTCGGCATAGGTTGTGTGGATCTCTTTACCCCTTTTTTCTGAAAATCTTTTCATAGCAAGGATATATTCATCAATTTTATGATGCATTAATAACCAGTTACGTTGACTTTCATGAGAGGCAAGCATCTGTGCTTTAATATCCATTTCATCAGTGATATCGACATATATGTCTGGCTGAACAGGCTTACCAAGAATATCCTTACCTTCCATAGCGTCGCTGTAATAAAGGTAGGGCACCGGTTCAAAGGGTTCTTCACTGACTTCCATATTTTTTATTCCGGAAACAAAACATGCGGTCTGGACGATCCTGCTTGTCATCTCGTGGTCAACCATATAATCCTGGGGACTTGCAGTAAAGACAATAGAGGGACGAACCCTTCTGAGTAATCCTGTTGTTGCATTTATTGTGTCGCGATCATAAAGTATATACCCATCTTCGAACTCGAGGCAGTGGTATGTACCCTCAAGCAGGGTTGCCGACCTGGTTGCCTCTGCTTTCCTGATGGTGCTGATTTCTTCCCGGGAAAGACTTGTCGTACCTTTGTCCCCCGGCGCCATTGTTGCAATATGAATTTCCCATCCTTGTTTTTTTAATAAAGACAAAGTTCCTGCACACATAATTTCAGTATCATCCGGATGTGAAAAAACTGCTAAAACTGTTTTATTCATTTTTTATATATTAATATTTAACATTTATTACGCTGCCGGTTTTTGCTGCTTCATAACAGGCAGCTATTATTTTTTGATTTGCCAGTCCTTGTTTTTCGTTATTAGAAGGTTCCCTGTTTTCAAGTATAGCGTTGCTAAACTCTTCAATTTCTGCCAGATAGGTATTTACCGGGGGTGGATTTATAACCATCCCTTCAGATTGATTCCTTATCTGCCGGGCATCATAACCTGCCTCGTCATTTTCGAGGTAGGCAGTCATTTCTCCCGAATCTCCCTGGCCGATAGTACCTTTGGCAATAATACTCCCTTTTGATCCATAAAGTTCCAGAACATTTTTACTGCTATTATCCGGGATACAAAAATATGCATCAACAGTTGCCATAACGCCATTTTCAAAAAACAGGGAAACAACGGCACTGTCCTCCGATTTATATGAATGAACATTATTATTTATAAAACAGCTGACTTTTATGATTTTACCAAAGAACATTTCCAGCAGGTCAATGCAATGGCTGCCCATATCCATGAGTGAGCCTCCGCCACCTGTTTCGGGATTTTGTCTCCATGCACCTTCAACAGGAGGATACCAGCATGACAATTGTGCCCTCCCGTAAACGGGCTTGCCTAATTTTCCTTCCTGCAACAATTTAAGTGCTGCCTGGTGCTGTGACAGGAATCTCATCATTAAGCCAGTTCCCAGCGTAACTCCTTCCTCCTTAGATATTTGTATCATTTTTTCAGCTTCATATACTGTCAGGCCCAGGGGCTTTTCACATAATATATGTTTCTTTGCTTTAGCACATGAAATAACATGATCAATATGAAGATAAGCAGGTGAGGCTACATATACTGCATCTATTCCGCTGCTAAGTAATTCATCAATACTTTTTGATGCTGCTGATCCAAATTGTTCTGCTACGGAATCATTTATCTCAGGCGATATATCATAGACTGATACAAGTTCAGCATTTTTTGCCTGCATCAAGCCTTCAGGGATAGTCCGTCTCCTGGCAATACCCCCTGAGCCAATAACTCCCCATTTTATTTTATTTTTCATAATTAACTGTTTTTTGTTATATATCCAATTCTTTATAGCATTTTTTCATCAAATAACAATATTTTTATGAGGTCCTTTTTAGGATTAAGTTTACAATTTAAATCTGCTGTATGCATTTACAGTCTGTGATTATTGTTGCTCTGATCTGCTATGATTCCCGGTAATTATGAATAAGCCATGATTACCTTTCGTAATGCTTTGCCTATCTGTTTGCAATTTTCTTCCGAAAATGTTGGAAAGGCAAAACAGGTAAAGGTATGTGATTCGTGCCAGATAGCATTGGGAATTTCTACCCTGGTATAATCGACACTTTCAGGATTGGTATATTCTTTTGATGTGAACGGGAATCCGCTTTTGCCAAATGACCTGTGTTTCTGAAAAGCATTTTCCGTATGGCACTGGGGCCAGAATACTTTCCATACCACTGCTCCTTCAGCGACGGCAGCATCGGCAAATTCCTTTATATTACAAGTCATATTCTCAATATCGAGAGAAAATGCCATTACATACCAGCCATTTCGGCGCTCTTCCGTATCAATTGGTTTATATAACACCTGGGGAAGGTCTTTTATATGCTCAATAATAATATTTGCATTACGCCTCCTGTTAGGCAAATTCCAGGTGTCTATCCTTTCAAGCTCTGCCAATCCGATAGCCGACTGCATTTCGGTCATCCTGTAGTTCCAGCCTATCATATTATGGATATAAGGAAGCTTTTGTTCGAGTTCGAGGAGGCTTAACCGTTGTTTTACATCGTAGCCATGATCCCTGAAGCTGCGTGCGAGCCATGCGTATTCCTCATTGTCCGTTGTTACCATTCCTCCTTCGCCGCCTGTGGTAAAGGTTTTATTCTGACAAAAACTGCAACCAGCTATATCACCCAGTGTGCCGGTTTTTTTCCCTTTGAATGTTCCGCCGTAAGCTTCAGCATTATCTTCTATTACAAATAAATTATGCTTTTTAGCGAATGCATTTATTTCGTCCATATTGCAGACATTGCCATACAGATGAACGGCCATAACAGCTTTTGTTCTTTCATTTACAAGTTTTTCAGAAGATTTCACACTGATGCAGTGATCATCGATATTCACATCGGCAAAGCGTGGAATGGCGCCGGCCTGAACAATTGAGAAACTTGATGCAATAAATGTGTAACTCGGAACAATGACCTCATCTCCGGGGCCAATACCCAAAGAGGTCAGTGCGACATGCAGGGCAGCAGTGCCGTTTGAAACGCTGACAGCATATTTACTCCCCTGCCATTCAGCGAATTTTTCTTCAAATTCCCTTCCTTTGGAGCCGGTCCAGTAGTTTACTTTTCCCGAACGTAAAACATTTTCAACAGCCTTTATTGCCTTTTCACTTAGATTTGGCCATCCTGTCAGTTTGCTTGTCACTGTTTTCGGTCCGCCGTTAATTGCTAATTTTTCAGTCATGATTGATTATTTTTATTGTTGGTGCCTTTTTAAGAAGATTTTATGATAATGACTCTAATCTTCTTATTAAAGGATTATATATATTTGAAATTTAAAAGGATAAATTATCTGTAATTGTCTTTTACTATTCAGCGGTTAAAATTATTGATAGATCTTTCCACCTGGTCCATTGCCTGTTTATGCCTTTCCAGGCAGGAAGCAAGCGTTGGCCTCCACGGAGCTGTCATGAACCCGTATAATCTTGAAGGATCGATAATCTTTTTGCAATAATTCACTGTGCCTTCCATGTTTTCGTCATTAGAATGATTACTCCCCGTTGGTATCTGGTCGTAGCCTGCTGCCTCGAGGTCATTATATAAATTTACATGAGTTTTAGCGCTTTCACCAAGTTTGTCAGTATCAAATTCTGCTCCATAGTACCAATTACTTTGCATAACTGATTTTGGCATTTTTCTGAAGAAAAGATCAGGATGATGCCATGCATAATCAGACCATACCCAGGGACGCACACCCTTTTTTTCACATTCACCAATGTAGAAATAGAGATCACCCCACCACAGGTCATTTTGTCGTATCACTGCATAGTTTTGTCTTCTTTGATGCTGGGCTGTTTCCTCGTCCATTCCCAGGTGAAATAAGCGGGGGTTATCGAAAATTTCTATTACTTCGCTTATCAAATCCCGGCATACAGAATAATATTTAGTTGTTGAAACCATCCTTGAGTATTCACCTAACCATATATCGTGTGTTGTGGCAAAATTTAGCTTTGGAACAGGTTCTAACCCGAGCTTCCTTGCTTTGGCCAGCTCCGACCTTAATTTTTCTGGTGCCCATGCATTGTTAACGGCAATTTCCGGGTGACTCTGATATTGAATAGCATCGCCCAGATCAATGACGACCATATTTATTCCCGAAGCTGCCATATCAGTTAATAATGCATCCCATGTTTCCTGGTCGAATGTCAGGTCAGGTCTGTAACCATGAGCCCATTCCCTTGCTGACTGGCAGTCGTTGCAATTGTAATCAGGGTCCCTGTAATTCAGGGGTACACTGTCTTCCCACATATTATAACTCAGGTGCAAAAGATCAGCCCATATCATTTGTTGATTTTTCTTTTGCTGTGAGAAGAGAAAAGAGGGTATGCTGCTGGCTATACCTGCTGCCGTGATTTGTCTTATAAAATTCCTCCGGTTTGTCATAGATAATGGAATTTAGTTATTAATATTTTTTGAATAAAATTTAGTTTTTTTGAGATCGTCAAACATATCAAGTAATGCACTAACTATTTTAACAGAAGCCTGCTTCTCTACACTGTTAGTGCTTAACCATGTTTCATAGCCACCCAGCTCATGCTGTTCAGGTGTTGGCAGGTATCCATAGTAACCGTTGGCCAGTTCGATAGTGAATGTTTTTTTGAAAGGACTCTTTTCTTTTATCTCCATTCCCGTTTCAGCAAAAGTCTCAAAGGGGATTGCAGCCACACCTAAATCACCTATTTGAAAAGTTTGCAAAATAATCTCAATATGGTCAGGCCAATCCTTCAGATAAAGTATCCTTTCGGCATATACCTTTTCATGTACATGATCTGGTTTAACTGAATCAGGTCTCTTCAGAATGTTTTCCGCCCGTTGAATCATTTTTTTGTCCGGCTTGCGTACTTCGAGACTAATTATTTTGCAGGCAGCTTTTAGCGGCACCCAGTTCTGATGCTCAATTTTATTATGAACGCGAAAAACTTCCCTTGCCACATCTTCGGCAACACGTCTCATTTTTGCATAGGGAGGATTTTTTTCTGCCGGCTTTGAAAAATCAATATTATTAACATCTCCTGATGTGCCATTTGACATGATACCGATAAAAGGCGGATCCTGACCATCGGCATCAAGCAATTCTCCTATTCGTTCAGCGAATACGGCAAAGTAATCTGCTGATATATGCCCCCGGGGAACCCCGCCAACATAGTGAAGTGAGTAGTTTGCAAGCAGGGCTATAGGTTTGCCGCTGGTTGACTGAACTGAGATGAATGATACTTCGGTATCGGGTTTCCCTGCCGGCTCCAGCAAATGAGGATTTTCCCTTCCCGGATTCATTACTACTTTATCTTGTCCTCCAAACGGATTTGGCATTGGTGTGCCGGGTTTCATTTTCCAGCGGCGGACGAAGACATGCTCAGGCACCTTGCCGGCGCCCCATCCGATGCGTGCAGGCTCCATATTATTCAGGGCGATCCTTACAACATCACCGATGCGCCTTATTA
>CAZIOB010000041.1:0-5694 GCA_964540755.1 uncultured Prolixibacteraceae bacterium
GATAAAAATTCTTTCATATACAATTATAAATCAGCTATATATCTAACATTTATATCTTTTTAAAGAAATACACCACTTGCACAATGGAGATAAGCAGTACAATTAATTTAAATCATATGAAAACAAAAGTAATTCTGATAGTTTCAATAATTTATCTTCTGACATTATTCAACTCATGTCAGCAACCTGATCTGGCAAAACCTACAGAAGTTCAATACAGCTGGCATGAACAGGAAAGGATAATGTTTATCCATTTCGGGCCTGCAACCTGGGGCGGAATAGAACAAAATGATCATTCGGTATCGCTTGAACGAATCAATCCTGAAAAGTTAAATACCGGTCAATGGTGCGAGGCAGCAAAAGCCTGGGGTGCTAAACAGATAATCATGGTAGCCAAACATACTGGTGGTTTCTGCTGGTGGCAGACACATACAACGGATTACGGTATCCGGAATACGCCTTATAAAGATAGCAAAGGTGATGTTCTTAAAGAGCTTTCCGAATCATGCGACAAGTATGGCTTAAACCTTGGGGTTTATATATATCCGGGTGACAGAACATGGGGAGCCATGATAGGCAGCGGAGGAAAAACCAGCGATCCGTCTAAGCAGGAAGCTTACAACAAGGTATTCAGGACACAGCTTACTGAAGTTCTGGCCAACTATGGTGAAATGAAGGAAGTATGGTTTGACGGAAGTTGTATTATAGATGTTTCCGATATACTGGAAAAACATGCTAAGAAAGCTGTTATTTTCCAGGGTCCCCAGGCAACGGTGCGCTGGCCGGGAACAGAGTCCGGCAGATTATTTTACCCTGCATGGAATGCAGTTAATGAGGAAGACCTAAAGACCGGCGTGTCAACACAGATACACGGTAATCCGAATGGGGATGCATGGGCTCCTCTTGAAGCAGACACTCCTTTGTATGATCACGCCTGGTTCTGGTCACCCGAAAAAGCAAAAAAAAGAAAATCACTTGATCATCTGATGGATATATACTATAAATCAGTCGGTTACGGAGGTGTGCTTTTACTAAACTCAACTCCTGACACTACCGGATTAATCCCTGATGAGGATATAAAACGGTATAAAGAATTTGGTGACGAGATAAAACGCAGATTCAGTAATCCAGTTGCTAAAATTGAATCACAAAAAGGGAAAAAAGTACTATTGCAGTTTGATAAACCAACCCGGATAAACCATGCCGTTATAATGGAAGACTACAGAGAAGGGGAACGAATAAGGGAATACAGGATAGAGGGATTAACTGATGGAAAATGGTCAGAAATCACACGAGGCATTTCAGTGGGCCGGAAAAAAATTGACTATTTCGAGACTGTTGAGGCGGAGGCTTTACGACTGGTAATTACAAGGTCAGCAGCCAGACCTCTGATAAGGTCATTTTCTGCATATTATGTCAGTGATTTCACTCCTCCCGAACAGCAGGATAAAATGCGGGTCTTTGCCCGGCCCAAAGAGGTGGCAGCATGGAAAAGCCAGGACCTGTCAGGCAATGAAATAAAACTAAAAATGGTTTTAAGTGACGTAATACATGTTCCCGGCCAATACACTCTTACTGTCGAGCCCGGATCAAAAACAGATGTTGTAATAAAATCTGCCGAAATGTTTTATAACGGTAATAAAGCTATGAAAGAATTTGTGACTGTCAGCGACAATAAAGTCTCATTAAATCAAACAGCACAGATCACCGGCAAGGATAAAATGCATGTGGAAATAGCCATTTCACTGGGAGAAACGTGCGATGGAAAAATAATGTTTAAGCCGGATTTTATCCAACAGGGAAATTATTAAGTCATAAATTAACAAGACACTCTCAATATTTATTAAATCAAATATCCCTGAATAACAAGCTCAATTAAATACTGATAAATGAAGATTTTAGTTAACACATTTTGCAAATATAATCTTGCCATAGCAGGTTTGTTGACTGTAAGTGCAACCATAACTGCAGGTTGTACCAGGAAAGCGGAACAGGAGAGATTGGCACAGAAACCCAATATCCTTTTAATCCATATTGATGATATGGGCTGGAGAGATGTAGGATTTATGGGATCGGAATTTTATGAAACTCCTAATCTGGATGAGATGGCAGCTGACGGGATGATATTTACAAATGCTTATGCTACTGCCGCCAACTGCGCTCCCAGCCGTGCATGCCTGATGAGCGGCCAGTGGACACCCCGTCATGGAATTTACACTGTTGGAAATTCAGACAGGGGAAAAAGTAAAGACCGCAAACTCATCCCTGTAACCAACAACACTGTATTGCCCGACAGCCAGTATATACTCACGGAAGCTCTGAAGGATGCAGGCTATGTGACTTGCCATGCGGGCAAATGGCATCTTAATGATAATCCCACAACACAGGGATTTGATGTGAATATCGGAGGTTGCCATGCCGGGAGTCCGGCCAGTTATTATCCTCCATACAGAAATGTTCCTCTAAACCCGCCATCAGATGATTATTATCTTACTAACCTGGTAATGGATAAAACACTGGAATTCCTGAAATCGACCGATGACAAACCTTTCTTTTTATATTATTCTCCTTATGCTGTCCATGGCCCCTTCCAGGCAGTAAAAAACTTATTGCCAAAATATAAAGATAAACCAGAATGGAATGGTCAAAACAGCGCTGATTATGCTACCATGATAGAAAATCTTGATATCCAGATTGAAAGAATGATAGACAACCTTAAAGAATCGGGTAAACTGGATAATACATTTATTTTGTTTATTTCAGATAATGGAGGGCCCTATATGATCACAAAACAATGGCCACTAAGAGCAGGAAAAGGTTCTTATTATGAAGGAGGTATAAGGGAACCAATGTTTGCATACTGGAAAGATAAAATTCCCGCAGGTACAAAATCTCCCTGTCCGGTTACAAACCTCGATTTCTATCCAACTATCCTGGAAGTGGCAGGCATCTCCAAACCTGCCGGTAAAAATCTTGACGGCACCAGCATACTTCCTGTTCTGCTTGGCGCAGGAGAAATAAATGAGCGCCCCCTGTTCTGGCATTTCCCTGTCTATCTGGAAAAAGGGAATGCAGAAACGCAGGATTCCCTGTTTCGCACCCGCCCCGGTTCTGCTGTAAGACTGGGCGACTGGAAACTAATACAATATTTTGAGAATAATGATCTGGAACTTTATAACCTGAAGGAAGATATAGGAGAAAAACACAACCTTGCAGATACGGAAACTGAAAAAGCAGAGGAATTGCTGGAGATACTGAAAACCTGGAGAAATGAGACCAATGCCCCTGTTCCAAATGAGATAAATCCTGATTACGAAAGAAATTGAAATTTGCTACGTTGAATAATCAAAAATAGTGACAATGCTGCAATAAAAACAGAATCAAATTATACAATTATAAAAGGAACTTATAGAAATTAACGGATCAAAATCCGGTAGCGGAAATTCCGGCTTCCTATATAAATGACTGTAGAGAATAATAGAATAAAGATGTTAATGCAAAACTGATTTTTTGTAAATTACAAGGCAATTATTAATTAATAAACCATAAATGATACGTTTAAAATCTTCAATTAATTTAAAACATGGATTTGCAGCATTGTTTTTAATATCAGTTACTGTTTATATCGGATGCACTTTTACTGAAAAAAAAGGAAAAGAAAAGCCTAATATCATTTTTTTCCTGGTAGATGACATGGGGTGGCAGGAAACCTCGGTTCCTTTCTGGAAAGAGAAAACTATGCTCAATGAACGGTACAAGACTCCTAACATGGAAACCCTGGCATCACAGGGAATGATGTTTACCCAGGCCTATGCATGCCCGTTGTGCTCTCCTACACGTGTCAGTCTGATGACAGGTATGAATGCTGCACGTCACAAGGTTACCAACTGGACATTAAGAAAAAACAAATCCCCTGACTGGCCTCACGAGACATTGGGAATACCTGAATGGAATGTAAACGGATTAAGTCCTGTTCCCGGCTATGAAAACACATATTATACGAAAACATTACCGATGTATCTTAAGGAGGCGGGATATACTACCATCCATGCAGGGAAGGCCCATTGGGGAGCTAATGGCACGCCAGGAGAAGATCCGCTGAACCTTGGATTTGATGTTAATATTGCAGGACATGCAGCAGGTGGCCCGGGATCATATTATGGAAAATATAATTTCAGCGCTGAATGGCGTAATGCAGATACTATCTGGGATGTTCCGGGCCTTGAAAAGTATCATGGCCGGGATATTTATTTAAATGAGGCTTTAACTATTGAAGCGGCCGGCGAAATGGAAAAGGCAGTCCTTGCAAAAAAACCATTTTATCTCTATATGTCCCATTATGCTGTGCATGCCCCATGGGAAAAAGATGACCGTTTCTATCAAGAATATAAAGAACAGGGATTAACTGATCTTGAGGCTACCCTGGCTTCAATGATAGAGAGTATGGATAAATCTCTTGGTGATATAATGACAAAAGTAAAGGAGCTGGGCATAGAAACAAATACCATTATCATTTTTATGTCAGATAATGGTTCTCCGTCACAGTGTCCGCAAAACCTTCCTTTGCGCGGTCATAAGATCACTCCCTACGAAGGAGGTATCAGGGATCCTATGATAGTTAGATGGCCGGACGTTACCAAACCCGGCACTGCAAATGATCAGCCACTGATCATAGAGGATTTCTTCCCGTCTATCCTTGAAATGGCAGGGATAACAGAATTCGAACAGATCGGCGGAGAAATAGATGGAATAAGTTTTGTCCCTTTGCTGAAAGGGGAAAAGATCGATTCTGATCAAAGAGAATTTTTCTGGCATTTCCCGCATAATTATGGCGAGCAACCTTATAGTGTGGTAAGAAAAGGCGATTGGAAACTGATATATCACCACACCGGAATAATTGAACTTTTCAATATCAGGGAAGATATAAGCGAATCTGTTGATCTGTCTGATAAACAGGCCGGCAAAACAACAGAGCTCGCCGGTATTTTGTCAGATTATTTACGTAAAACCAATGCAGGAATGAGCATTGATAAAAAAACCAATAAGCCTGTTCCTTATCCTGATGAATTCCTGCAAAATAAGGTGGACGAGTAAACTATGAGATATAATTTTAGAATAGTTCATTGTTCCGGATAATGCATAAAACGAGCATGATTGTAAAATTCCACCTGTTTGCCATAGGACATCGGTGTGAAGGCATACAAGAATATGATTAAGCCTATGTGAGTTTCATATGATACCTTTGAAAACAATAACTTATAAGGAAATAAGATATTTTATAAATCAGTTTTTTCGGGGACTTGTATAGTGAGAATATCTTTATAAAACCAACAGAAATAATCAGTAAATAATAAATCATGAAACATTACAGTTTTTTCTTTTCATTAGCTATTGTATTACTTTTCATCTCGTGTGATCAGGCTAACCTGCCAAAACCTTCGGATGTTCAATACAAATGGCACGAACAGGAGAGAATAATGTTCGTTTGCCTTGATCCTTGCACCTGGCAGGGAAGAGAGTATGATAACCATTCAATCCCGCTTGAAAGGATAAATCCCAAAAAACTGGATACTGATCAATGGTGTAAGGTTGCACAGTCATGGGGCGCAAAGGAGATCCTCTTTGTAGCAAAACATACAGGTGGATTTTGCTGGTGGCAAACTGAGACTACAGATTACGGTATAAAAGACACAC
>CAZIOB010000042.1:0-3576 GCA_964540755.1 uncultured Prolixibacteraceae bacterium
TACTGTCTTTTCTTTTAGCAATAATACCTTCCAAATCCTGCTGCTCCGTCAGACTGTAAAAATCAATCCCGTGCTGCTCAACATAACGTGAAACAGCCAGCCGCTCATTTTCCATAATCACGGTTTTTAATAATTTCTTGCGTTCCATCAATGGTAAAGAAATAACCTCATAATTCTTATAGTACAAAATATCAAACGCGGTAAAACTGGCAGGATGTTTTAATGACTGCAGATGAATTTTAAATCCGCCGGTCATCATTGAGCGTCTCTGTATCTCAAAAAAATCAGGTTTTCCATCCTTTATGACAATCAATTCACCATCCAGAATACAACGGTATTTTACCTGCCGGTGAATTTCCGACAGTTCAGGGACTTTATCAAGCATTTTCATATTACGTTTATTTCGAAGCTCTGTAACGGAGAATGGATCCAGATAAGCTATACACCTTTCACCGTCCAGCTTGAGTTCAAATATAAAATCCATGCTGTCAAAAGCTTCCGAAGTTTCTCCAATCAACATGGGCTTAATCATTTTTTCTTCAAAAAGATCCCTCATACTTTTTCACTGACTTTTCGAGGTGCATTCCTGCTCTGCTCAATGCTTGCCTTTAACGCATCCATCAGGCTTATAATATTATCCCTGTTTTCAGGTTCGGCAGTAATGATTTCTCTGCCGGCAATTTTGGCTTCAATGAGTTTTCGAAGTTTTACCTGATATTGATCAGCATATTCCGACGGGTTAAAGGGTGTATCCATTGAATTTATGAGAGTCTTCGCCATGGCAAGCTCAGGTTCCGACAGTTCAGGCTTGCTGTATGACTTTGACAGTTCTTTTATATCGTCCTTATAGAACATGGTTGAAATCAACATTCCTTCTTCCTCTGGTATAATGGCCATAAGTGTATCCCTGGTTCCCAGTACGGTTTTCCCAACTGCAATTTTTTGTTCGGCATTAAGTGCGGATCGCAGCAATTCAAATGCTTTTTCTCCTCCAGGTTCCGGAACAACATGATAGGTTTTATCATAATAAACCGGGGATATCTGGTTTAATTGGGCAAAATGCAGGATCTGTACGGTTTTTTCCTTTTCCGTCTTTATTTTTTCAATTTCTTCGTCGGTTACTACTACATAGTGATTCTTATCATACTCGTATCCTTTTACTATATCATCGGATGTTACTTCCTTGCCGCAATGCGTGCAGATTTTTTTATATCTGATCCTTTTAAGATCCTCTTTGTGCAACTGGTTGAAGTGAATATCATTGTCCTTTGCGGCCGTATACATGGAAACGGGAATTGCCACAAGTCCAAACGATATCACTGATTTATGCGCAGCCGCCATAAAAACCACCTCCAATTAAAGTAGTATTACCTTAATTGGTACAAATAATTACAGGTATTTATCAGTTAGGGATTCTCATGTGAAGATGATCGACTGCCGCTCTTTCAATAGCAAGCCCCTTCGTGTAACGTTTCATAAATTCGTTAAAACCAGCAACGTCCCGAGGGTTAGGAGTTATGGAATCCCCATGTTGTTCACCAAAAACCTTTTTCTTGAGGAAATCTTCCAGTGATTCATTTTCCGTACAATTAGCCATATAAGAAGCAAGCAAGGCAATGCCCCAGGCTCCGCCCTCTCCTGCGGTTTCCATTACAGATATGGGGACATCAAAGACAGCCGCCATAATCTTCTGGCCCACCTTCTTTGTTTTGAAGAAGCCTCCATGGCCCATGATTTTATCTACCTTAACAGATTCCTTTTCCAAAAGAATATTCAGTCCGATTTTCATCGCGCCCAGTGCTGTAAATAAATGGACTCTCATAAAATTAGACAGATTGAAGTTACTGTTTGATGAGCGTACAAAGATAGGACGGCCTTCTTCAAAATGGGTAATATGTTCGCCGGATATATAACCATACGCGAGCAAGCCGCCACAGTCGGGATCCCCTTGAAGCGCGCTGTTCAGTAAAGTATCATAAAGCTTTGGTTTGTCAATATCCATACCCAGGGCTTTGATGACTTCATCGAACAAACCCATCCACGCGTCGTAATCTGATGTACAATTGTTGGAATGTACCATGGCCACCAGTTCACCACTGGGTGTTGTTACCAGATCAATTTCCGGATATACCCTGGAAAGTTCCTTTTCTAGTACAATCATTGAAAAGACTGATGTGCCGGCTGATACGTTACCGGTACGGACAGATACACTGTTAGTGCCTACCATTCCGGTTCCCGCGTCACCTTCGGGTGGGCAAAGAGGAATCCCTGATTGCAATTGACCGGTAACATCCAGAAGTTGCGCACCTTCTTTAGTGAGTTCACCAGCTTTTTTACCGGCTAACAGTACATCTGGCAGTATATCCTTCAAATTCCATGGAAGATTCATCTGACTGATCTGTTTATTGAACAGCTCAATCATTTTTGAATTAAAACCTTTGGTCTTTAAATCAATGGGAAAAACACCCGATGCTTCTCCAACTCCCAGAACCTTTTTCCCAGTCAATTTCCAATGTATGTACCCCGCCAATGTTGTCATATAGGCAATTTCGGATATATGTTCTTCCTGATTAAGTATGGCTTGATAAAGATGGGCTATGCTCCACCTTTGAGGAATAGGATAGTTAAACAGCTTGGTTAGTGCCTCAGAAGCCTGGCCGGTTATGTTGTTGCGCCAGGTACGAAAAGGTGTTAAAAGATTCTCTTCCTTGTCAAAAACCAAATACCCATGCATCATACCACTAAAACCGATCGATCCGGTGTTTTTTACAGTTACTCCAAATTGTTTCTCAACACTATCAGCCATTTTGCTATAACTGTTCCGCACACCCTTCCAGACATCATCTGCCAGGCTGTATGTCCAGATATTATTGATATAGCTGTTTTCCCAATCGTGACTGCCCGAAGCTATCGGTTTATTGTCTAAATCAATCATCACTGTTTTGATACGTGTCGACCCCAGTTCAATTCCAATTGCAGTTTGGCCTTTGATAATGGCATTTCTGACATCATTTAATTTTTTATCCATAATTTCTCCACCCCTAATTGTAGTTTTTTTTCGATATTCTTATAGGTCTTTAAATATCATACTTTCCATAATCCATCGCGGCTTTTATCATTTCCAGTACTGTTTCCTTTGAGACATCCGCTTGAATTATATGCGCTGGCGCCAGCAAATAACCTCCTGACCTGCCAAGTACTTCTGCCCTGTATTTTATTTCATGACGGATCTTTTCAACATTCCCTTCAGGCAGTAGGTTCTGTTGATCAATTCCGCCAAAAAAGCATATCCTGCCGCCGTATTTGTCTTTGAGCTCCTGCGGATCTGAACCGGGTACATTGGGCTGTACCGGATTATAAACATCCACTCCCATTTCAATAAAATCATTAATAAGGGGGGCAACCGCACCATCCGAGTGCATAATAATCATGATATCAGGATTTATTTTCTTAATCTTTTCAAAAAGCCTTATATATCTTGGTTTGAACATTTTCCGCCACATATCCGGTGAAATCAATGTAGATGTCTGGCTTCCAAGATCTTCACCAAACCACAACGCGTCTACACCTGCCTTT
>CAZIOB010000043.1:0-2809 GCA_964540755.1 uncultured Prolixibacteraceae bacterium
TATTGATATAGAAAATGGGGCTATTATTATATTGGGCGAAGATGAAAGCAAAAAGACAGGTATTGCCTATGGAATGAGTTCATTTTTTAATTCTATTGGCGAATCGTATGAAGAGACTGACATAGAAAGTACTCCTGAGACATATCTGGCCAATCCGGACGTAACCAAAACAGGACGTACAAAATCTATTGCCGGGTATAAATGTGAAGAGTATAGATATAATGATGAGGATACAGAGTCATTTGTATGGATAACTAAAGATCTACAGTTTGATACACGTGATTATTTCAGCTCTCTTTACAAAACAAGTCTGTATTCTCACGGTATACCATGGGGTTATATGATGGAAGTAACCAGTACTGATAAACAAACAGGAGAAAAATCGTTTATGCAGGTTACCCGTGTCGATGAGAATTCCGGAAAGCATTTTTCACTTGGCGATTATCAGATAAATAATATGGGATCTTTTAAAATGCCGGAGGGAAAATAGGTGAAAAATGAAAGAAATTAAGTATGAATTTACTTTAAGGGTTTTTGATGATCTGAAAAATTTTTCCACTATTGAAAAGAAATTAATTGAAAAAGCAATAAGAGCTAAAGAAGATGCCTATGCCAAATATTCAAATTTTAAGGTTGGCAGTGCTGTGCTTCTTGAAAATGGCAAGATAATAACAGGTAGCAACCAGGAAAATGCCGTTTTTCCACTTGGATTATGCGCCGAGAGGGTTGCTTTATCTGCTGCATATAATAATTATCCTAAAACCCCAATAATTGGGTTGTCACTTTCAACTCAAAAGAAACTCAGAGAAGATGAAATGCCCGTATTTCCCTGCGGTATTTGTCGTCAGGCTCTTGTTGAACAGGAAGCTAGGTTTGGTAATAAAATAAAGCTCTATATAACCGGAAGCAACAATAAAATTTTTGTAATAGATTCGGTAGGCGATATTTTACCATTTGCATTTGGAGATGATTTTTTAAAATAAAAATATATATAAATGAAAACATGGAATTTTGGGATAGTTGGAGCGGGTAATATTGCGGATTTTCACGCTAAAGCTATACAAAGTTTAATTAATACGAAATTATCGGGAATTTGTGGAACTAATCCCGAAAAAGTGAAAAAACTTTCAGAAAGATATGATTGTAAAATATTTGACAGTACGACAGATATGTTGCAATCTTCCGCGATTGACATAATTACTATTGCAACGCCAAGCGGAGCTCATATGGAGCCAGCAATTGAGGCGGCTAAATACGGTAAGCATGTAATATGTGAAAAACCGCTTGATATCAGTCTTGAACGCGTTGACAGAATGATTGAAGCACATGAAACAGCCGGAACAAGGTTAGGGGGTATTTTTAATTACAGGTTCAATGATGCAGCAAGAGAGTTAAAAAAAGCAATGGATGCAGGAAGATTTGGTACGGTTACAAATGTTTCGGTTTATGTTCCGTGGTGGCGACCTGATAGTTATTATGACAGCAGTTGGAGGGGAACATGGGCACTTGACGGTGGGGGTGCCCTGATGAACCAGTCCATTCATATGGTAGACATGCTTCAATATATGGCAGGACCTGTCTCTTCGCTTCAGGCTTATATAGCAACTTTAGGCCATCCTCAAATTGAAGTGGAAGATACTGCCGTGGCAGTGTTAAAATTTCAAAATAAAGCATTAGGTATGATATACGGATCAACTGCATCATATCCGGGACAATTCAGGCGGTTGGAAATCACAGGTACACAAGGAACAGTTATCATGGAGGAAAATAGTTTTAAAGTCTGGCAGTTTGCTGAAAAAACTGAAGAGGATAATGCAATAGTAAACAAATATAGTAATATTGAGGGTGGTGGCGGAGTGTCAGATCCTATGGCTATACCTTTCGAGCCACATGCAAGAAATATTGAGGCATTTGTTAAATCAGTAGAAAGAGGTGAACCTTTTGAGATAGACGGTCAGGAAGCCAGGAAATCCATCGAAATAATACTTGGTATATATAAATCGTCGAGGGAGAACAGGAAAGTTTGTTTTTAATAATTTTTTATAACTCGTAATTCACTATTATTTTATATGAAAATAAAAAATTGAAATTATGGATAAGATAACCAGAGAAAAAATTAGATTATTTGTTTTAGAAGGAATCAATGAACAACCTCTCCGTGCCGAACCTGATCCCTTTTGGCAAAACCTTAGAGATACAGGTACGGAGTTATGGCTTGATACGGGAGATATGAAAGAAGCCGAAAAGAACTGGTCAGCTGAGATGACTGCCCTTACAACTAATAATACTTTGGTAAATAAAGAAATACAAAAAGGTATTTATGATTCTTTTATATCAGATGCCAAAGAGATTGTTAAGCACCTTACTCCAGGGGAACAGATCATAGAAATTGCTTTTATTTTAAATGCACGTCACGGATTGCGCCTTGCGAAGAAATTTGGTGCGATGGTAAGTGTGGAATTACATACTGACATAGCTCATGATATTGATGCCACAGTAAATTATGGATTACGCTATTTTGAAATAAGTCCGGATCATTTTTTAGTTAAAGTACCCTACACTGCAAGTGGCTTACTCGCAGCCCGTAAACTCAGAGAACATGGTGTCAAGATTAATTTTACCCTCGAATTTTCAGCCCGTCAGAATTTGTTAGTGGCAGCAATAACCAGACCCAATTATCTGAATGTATTTATGGGCAGGATTGGAGCTTATATTAAAGCTGCCGGACTCGGGGACGGAACAGGCGTTGGTGAGCGGGCGGTTCTGTCAACACAGAGATGGGTGAAAGACTTAACGCAAAATAATCTTG
>CAZIOB010000044.1:0-6912 GCA_964540755.1 uncultured Prolixibacteraceae bacterium
AAAAGTATTTGAGGGAAAATTTAAAAAATTGATATAGAATTCTTTACTTATATGGCTTTTTCAAATATTTTTGTTTTTGGACTTATGAGAGCAAACTAAAAATTGAATGGAAAAAATAGGCCTTTAATTTGATTTTGTATCAGTAAATATTTATAAGGAGGAGGGAATGAAACATTTCATCTGGTAAGACATAAGACAACCATTTTAAAAATTTTAATAAATTTATAAATAAAACATTTTTTAAGAGAGATATTCGCTTTTCATAAATTCAGAATTAGCGGATTTATCAATTATTAAAAATTATTAATAGTAAAGGATATGAAACGAGCATCTAAAATATTTACACCCAAGAGTATGATTAAAACTCATGCGAGTTACATATGATACCTTTGAAAATAATTAATTTTAATCATATGAAAATAAAATCATTAAAGCTGTTTTGCCTGCTGGCTGTTTTTTCTATTTTAAGCGGCTTCCAGATTATTATTTATGAGAAAACAGGAGATAACATGAAAATATCTTTCATTGAGGATAAGTCGGAGAATAAGGTTGACGTAATGATAGGCAGAGATTTATTTACCTCTTACAGGTGGCATGATCCTATATTTCTGAATATCAAAAAGCCTGTTCTTTATCCTGTTATGACATCTGAGGGTACTGAAGTAACACGGGGTTTCCCTTTAAACCCGAGGCCCGGGGAGCGTATAGATCATCCTCATCATATTGGTGTATGTTTTAATTATGGCAATGTGAACGGCTATGACTTCTGGAATAACTCTTCTGCTATTCCCGGAAGCAAAATGGGGCATTACGGAACAATTGAGCATAAGGGCATTGAAGAGATGTCGGGAGGCAGGGGCAAAGGATTGCTTGTTGCCAGGGAAAGCTGGGTTGATCCAAATGACAAGGAGCTTTTGAGTGAAAGGACTGAGTATCATTTTATATCACAGGGAGAGACAAGAATAATTGACCGGATAACAACACTGACTGCTCAGGATAAGGATGTGAGCATGAAGGACACCAAGGAAGGGCTTTATGGTATCAGGGTTGCACGTCAGCTTGAATTACCGTCAACAGAGGAACTGGTCCTTACAGATGAACATGGTAATCCGACTACAGTGAAGAAGATGTCAAATGAAGGAGTGTCGGGTAATTACAGGAGCAGTAAGGGGCTTACCGGCGAGGATGTGTTTGGCACCCGTGATAATTGGGTTGAGCTTTATGGGAATATTGAAGGTGAAAAGATATCCATTGTGATGATCGATCATCCCAGGAATCCTGGTTATCCTGCTTACTGGCATGCAAGGGGTTACGGACTGTTGCTCGTCAATCCTCTTGGCGCTTCTGCTTATTCGGCAGGTGAGCATGAGATGAACTACGTAATTCCGGCAGGAGAATCAGCAACTTTCAGGTACAGGATGATCATTCATTCGGGTAGTGATATGAGTGATGATGAAATCAATTCATATGCAGAGGATTTTGCAGGAGAATACTAATCGGGAATACAATAATCATAAATGGAATGAGTATGATTGTAAAATCAGCTGATAGAATAAATAAATCTTATGCAAGTTCCATATGATAACATTGAAAACAAACATTTTAATCATATGAATGATCGTATATCTTAGTGAATTTATAACAGGCATGAAAAACTGATAATGCATTTTTAGTGCTACTTTATTATGTGGTTAATAACAAAGTAGTTATTTATCAGGTATATATATTATGAATGAAATCAAAGGGAAAAATATTTTTTTAATTCCATCTGTTGCTGAAAAATATGATGAATATTATCAGAATGAATCAGGGAAAATAATTGACAAAATTGAAAAGGAACTATTTTCCGGGCACTTAACCGATCTTAAAGAAAGAGAATTACTTGAGTTGGGATGTGGAACCGGGCACTGGACTGTCTTTTTCAATAGTTTGGGATTTAAAATAACAGCAATTGATCAATCTGAAACTATGATTCAGATTGCAAAATCAAAAAATATCCCTAATGCCTCTTTCATAAAGGCAGATGCTGCGGCGTTGCCATTTCCTGATAACAGCTTTAATATCGTAACCACTGTGACCATGCTTGAATTTGTTGAGGACATTGATAAAATTCTGGATGAAATTGAGCGGGTACTTAAACATGGAGGTACTTTTATTGTTGGGTGCCTGAATAAAGAATCCTGGCTCGGGAAAAATAAAAATAACGATCCGGTATATAAAAATGCACACTTTTTTACTATCGAAGAGGTAGAAAAGATGCTTTCAAGGTTCGGGAAACCGTTTATCACTTCAGCAGTTTATTTGTCTCATGACTTTAAGATTCTGGATGGAACGGAGAAGAGAAAGAAGGAATTCATAAATTAATATTCATCACAATTAAAAATAGAACTATGAAAAACGATAGAAGAGAATTTTTAAAAATGACCGGCGCGGCAGGTTTGGGAATAGCCGGGGCCGCAATGGTTGAGGGATGTGGTTCGAAGGGGGATAAAAGTGAAGAAGAGCCGGGCATTGACAAGCAGATCAAAGAGATGGAGGAGTCGCATGTGCAGCAGTTTAATATGTCGGGATATGCTGCACCGGCCATTGAAAAGGTTGGTGTTGGCATTATTGGTCTGGGCAACAGGGGCCCGGGCCATATGCGGAACCTGACAAAGCTTCAGGGGGTTGAGATAAAAGCTTTGTGCGATGTGCAACCGGAGAAAGCTGAGAATGCCAAAAAGATGCTTGAAGGAACGGGACATGATCCTGATCTTTACACAGGAGGAGAGGATGAATGGAAAAAATTATGTGAACGGGATGACATTCACCTGGTTATTATAACCTCGCCGTGGTATATGCATGCGAAGATGTCCGTATATGCTATGGAGCATGGCAAGCATGCTGCATCGGAGGTAGTTGTTGCAGCTACCCTGGAAGATTGCTGGAAGATTGTGGAAACGGCTGAAAGGACGCGCAGGCATTGTTTTATGATGGCCAATTATATTTATAATGATTTTGAGCTTACTGTTCTTAATATGGCCAGGAAAGGATTTTTCGGTGATCTGGTTCACGGAGAGGGAGGATATATCGCCAATAAGATAGGCAATAACTTTCGTAAGGGTTTTTACTGGGACATGTGGTGGTTAAAGCAGTATGCCAACATGAAGGGTAATATCTATCCGATTCACGGATTTGAGATAATAAGCCAGGTGATGGACATAAACAGGGGAGATAAGTTAAATTATCTGGTATCTGTTGAGAGTGAGGATTTCATCATGCAAAAGATGGCAAAGGAGCTTGCAGCAGAAGATACTGTCTATAGTGAATTTACAGATAAGGATTTCAGGGGAAATATCAATACTTCGGTAATAAAGACAGCAGTGGGGCGCACAATTGTGGTACAGCACGATGCATCAACTTACCGTCCTTATACATTAAAGCACGAGATATACGGTATGGATGCTTCTGTCCAGGGTTACCCGCGTCCTGCAAGGATTTATAAGAAAGAAGGAGGTTATGTATCTGAAGAGGAGTATAACTCTATTATGGATAAGTATGAGCCCGGGGTTTTTAAGCTGGAAAAGAATTTAAAAGACCAGGGCAGCGGATCGGAATTTGGAGCTGATTTGTTGATGATGTGGCGGCTGATTGACTGTCTGCATAAAGGTTTGCCGCTCGACATGGATGTATATGACGGGGTGGCAATGAGCGCTGTGATGCCTTTGAGTGACTGGTCGGTTAGAAATGGTTCACAACCCGTCAGGTTTCCTGATTTTACGGCCGGCGCATGGAAAAGCAATGACAGGAATATGAGCATTGTTAATTTATGATTATAAGAAACCTTTCGTTTTTTAGTCTCATATAAATTTCAATTATTCTTTTTTGTAAAATTTTGAATGATGAGAATTCATGTTCGATTTATGTCTTATAAATTATTTTTTTTTAAAGGTATCATATATATAATTTATAATGATACTATTGTATGATTTTAAAATCATGCTCACCTCGTATTAGATTTTTAGAATAGCTTTAAAATATAAATAATGAGTAATAATAATTTGGAAAAGAAGTTACCGGTTGATATTGTTTTAGCGCCTGAATGGTGGTATAAAAATACAGGGATAACATTTGACCATGATTTCTTTTTTCATCCGTTGAAAAGGGTGGAAAGTGAACAGAGAATGGAAAAGGAGTTATATGAGCGGTGGGGAAGATTCGGGCTTGGCGCTGAAAAAGACAAGGCAAAGCCGGAAATAGGAGCAGTCCATCTTGCTGCCGGTTTTATGTTGTCGGAAATGCTTGGTTGCGAGGTGAAATATTCAGAAAACCATCCTCCTGTCGTAGTACCTGCAAACAAGGAGAGTCTGGAGATTGATGTTGAAGCAGCATTCAGATCAAAAGTGTATAAGGATTTTGTGGATCTTATGGATCGCCTTAAAGCGAAGTATGGCTATCTCACCGGTGATGTTAACTGGGGCGGTGTGTTGAACATAGCGATGGATATACGGGGCGAACAGATAATGATGGATATAATGATGACACCTGATGAGGTTAAAAATTATTTCAATTCCATTGCTGAAATGATTGAAAAATTTACCAGCCAGGAAGAGTCGGAAACGGGAACAACATCGATATCGGTAAACAGAACAGTAAGGCATTTGTCAAAACCTGTTTTTCTTCATTCAGAATGTTCGCATACAATGATATCCCGGGAGGATTATGACCAATTACTTATGGATATTGATGTGGAATGGAACCGGCAAAAAGATTTTTTCGGAATACATTACTGCGGCAAAGATCCTCACCGTTATGCAGAATCATTTGCTAAGCTTCCCAGACTTGATTTCCTTGATGTAGGATGGGGAGGTGATGTGGCTCATTTAAGAAAATATTTGCCTGATACATTTTTAAATATCCGGTTAAGCCCGGTTGAACTGGTAGATATGTCAGAAAAAGATATTCAGGATACCATTACAAAGCTGGTTAATGAATCGTCGAATCCTTACCTTACGGGAGTCTGCTGTGTCAATATGGACGATAAGGTAACCGATGATAAAATAGATGCTATTTTCAATACTGTTGAAAATTTGAGAAAAATGACTGACTAATTGTTGCTGAAAGCAATCAAAAAGAAACAGGACATATTTTGATAAATTTATTATCAGATCCGGAATTGGGTGTATCAGGTATGGCCAAATCAAAAATTCATTATAGAAATTAATATAAAACTTTAAACAATGGAACAAAAAGAAGTTGAATCAGGATTATATCATAAGCCCCTTCGGTTATTGCCGGTTTTTTTCAGTAAAGATATTGAAAGAGTTTATTGGGATTGGGTTCTTCCAAGAGAGGAAAATGCTCCAAAGCCAAGAAACCTGTATAGGGAGAAAGAAATTCCGCCGGAAGATTTAAGTTTGGATAATCTTTCAAATGTAATACCCTTTGTGGAGGTACTGCCTGCTTTAAAGATTTCCCCTGATGGAAAGGAAATACGGGAAATCCCTGAATATGAAAGCGATGTTTTGGTTATTTCCGGAGGACAGGAAGATTTTATCCATATAATTCGCCAGTATGGCATACCAATATTGCCTTTTTGGGATAATTGGGGCTACATATGGAATATACGTTATCTACCGGGGAGGGATTCATTTACTTATACGCCATTTGGAGCAGAAGAAATTAAGCAGGTACTTAGGGTGTTACATGCTCTGAAATTTATAAATAGTTTAAAGATAATTTATTTTGGGGATATGCCCTCGCACACTGTATCAGAGTCTAATTATGATTTTAACGGATTACAACGCCGGCTGGGCGTAAGTTTTGTTAAAAAAGAGTTGGATGATTATGTCAGGGCTGTCGGCGAGGTTTCAGACGATGACAGTCAGGTTGTTGCTGATAAATGGAAGAAGTATGAAATACCTGATAACAGGGAGGATAAGTTCAATTTTTTTGCTAAGATATATGTGGCCCTTAAGAAGTTACTCATTGAGGAAGGAGCTTTTGGACTGACTGTTGATTGTGCTGCTTTGCCTAATGCAGATTATGTTCCGTGCTTTTCGGTTTCCTCCCTGATTGATGAGGGTTATGTTTGGGCTTGTGAAGGTGATGTATCAGCTCTTTTAAGTATGGCTTTTTTGATGGGTATTTCAAATCAGCCCGCACTTATGGGAAATATTTTTGAGAACAATACTCATCAGGATATTGAAGAGAATATTATAGTTATTAATCATGATATAGTACCTCCTTCTATGGGTCGTTCCGGCTGTTCATTGAAGTTAAGAGATTTTCATGGCACGGGTAAGGGCCTTACGGGTTATATTGACCTTCCAAAAGGAGAGACAGTCACGTTGGTTGGCATTTCTCCTTCTGCTAAAGAATTGTGGGTAATTCCGGGAGAGATATTATGGACAGAAGATACTGTTCATTGCAGAATTGCTGTTGGAATAAAAGTCGGTAACGCCAAACAGATCGCCAGAGAGTTTGGTGGCCATCATATAGCCATGTCTTATGGGAATTGGATTAATGATATAACTATGCTGTCGGGATTAATGGGAATTGAACCTCACCTGATAAAATAATTCTGAAAAAAAGCCGGATCTTGTTGCCGTTGCCTGAAAGGCCAATGAATCAAATATGGATATTAATCCGGATAATGATAGTGGTGATACAAGAGTGTTGAGATGATTTATATTGTCGGAGAAAAAATGTGTATTTTTGAAATCAGGCAAAATTATAGACAATTTTACTATGAATTCCAGAGAACGAATCCTTTCTGCTATCAATCATAAGGAATCTGACCGTATCCCGATAGATTTGAGCGCAACACCGAGTACGGGCATATCAGTTGTTGCCTGGCAAAATCTTTTAAGATATATTGATAAAGAATACCTTAAGACCTATGTGTATGATGTTGTTCAGGAGACGGTCCAG
>CAZIOB010000045.1:0-179754 GCA_964540755.1 uncultured Prolixibacteraceae bacterium
ATACGGCATTCACAGAGCGGCAACACTTGGTGATCTCAGGGAGAAGATTAAAAACTTAGCCGTTTTCCTTGGTTTCAATGTCATGGAAGAAGATAAAGAGTAAAATAAACTTAAGAAATTTTTAATTAAAATTGTTTTGATTTTTTCGTTTCTATCTCTGTTTTTAGAGCAGGATGTAAAAAAGGAACCAATCATGAACAGGAGGTGTGACCTATAACATTTCATCCCGCAATTAATAAACTAAGCATTATAAAATATTATATCACAAATTTCCTTTAAATGCAACGGTACATCGTAATTAGTAAAGTTTTATTATTTTTAAAGAAGAGGTTGTCCAATAAGAACAGACATAATATCAAACAAACAAAGTCAGGAATTATATGACAGATTTCAAAGAGAAAAATTCAATTGAAAGATCCAGAGAGCATCTTGCCAATGAAAGGACTTTTCTTGCCTGGATCCGCACCAGCATTACATTGATGGGCTTTGGCTTTATAATAGTAAGGTTTACCTTATTTCTCAAACAACTCTCATTACTTTTCGAGACAAATAAAGTACCAACAAAAGGATATTCGGCAATTATTGGGGTGGTTATAGTTGCTATTGGCGTGTTAATAACTATCTTGGCTTTTATACAGTACAAAAAAAATTACATGAAACTAAAAAACAATTACTTTGTTTCCTCCTCACTGCTGTCGTTATTTATAACTCTCATAGTATTAACAGGCGGTATCTTTTTAATGTTTTACTTATTAACCAATATTTGAATTTTTTCAACTATGCGTATAGGTATAAAGTTATTATCATTTGCAGGGGAAAATCTGTTTTTGTTTTTGTATTTCTTTTTTAGTCTCTTCGCTGTTAATGGGCAGGAACAACCTGATCTTCCTTTAATTGATATATCGGGGGAAACAGGCCGGCATGTTATTATTGCAGCAGGAACCCCGGAAATTTACCAGGGGCATCCGACTACCGTGCTTATGGCTGACGGGAAGACAATTTATTGTGTTTGGAGCATAGGCCACGGAGGGCATGCAGGCCCCATGGCTGTCAGCCATAACGGAGGGCTAACATGGGAAAGGCTTGACGACAGATTACCTGCCGGATTCATCAGGCACGAGAATTGTCCCAGCATATACCGTATGATGGATATGCAGACAGGCAAAATAAGATTGTGGGTATTTTCCGCCTGGCCGGGAATGCCCAGGATAATGAGTGAAAACGGAGGCAAAACATGGGTCGAAAAACCGCCGCTTGGATTTGAGTGTGTTATGACGTTCAGTAGTATAGTACGATTATCCGACGGTAATTACATGGGATTTTATCATCGCAGAAAAGGTGAGTCCCTTGTCGTGCTTAAAACCAGGACTGACGATGGAGGGATGACGTGGTCTGAGCCGGAAGTCATTGCTGATGTGGAAGGGAAATTACCCTGTGAACCATTTGTTTTTCGTTCTCCCAGTCAAAGAGAATTATGCTGCCTCATGCGTGAAAACACACATAAGGGCCGAAGCCTTATGATGTTTAGCAGAGATGAGGGCAGGTCATGGAGCAAACCGGAAGATACTTCATGGGGGCTCACAGGTGACAGACATATGGGAGTTTATACTCAAGACGGCCGTTTGGTTATAGCTTTTCGTGACAGGGCAATAAACAGCCCGTATAACGGACATTTTGTTGCCTGGGTAGGCACTTACGATGATATAAAAAACAAAAGGGCCGGTGAATACCGGATCAAACTACTTCACAGTTATGCCGGCAGCGACTGTGGTTATCCGGGCATGGAAATATTGCCCGACGGCACCATAGTTGCAACTACTTATATAAAATACAGAGAGGGCAACAATAAACATTCTGTCGTCAGCATACGCTTTCAAATCCAGGAGACTGATAAGATGGTGGCAAATTAATTGATTGATAACAGCGGGGTTATCAACATAAAGCCGTATTTTAAATTGCAAACTCTGTTTAAGATGAAACGAGCATTATTGTAAAATCACACAAGAGTATAATCGTCAGAATGTTGTGGCAAGACTGAAGATTTTAAGGCAAATCTTCAACAATAAAAAAAAACATTAATAATTTAGTCTGAATTTTTAAAAAATATTCTTAACTTTCTTATAATTTGTGAGATAACTGGTCATATTAAATAACATATCATAAGATGGATATACTATTTATCTCTTCGTGTCCGAAAACCTCCGCATCATTATCACAATTGATAGTATTAACTTTTTAAATATAGAATCCATGAAAAAAATTGCCTTTATTTTTAATTTTTTGCTTGCGGCAATCACTTTGATTGCACAGGTTCCTGCCGGGTTCAATTATCAGGTTGTAGTTCGTAATAATTCAGGTGAAGTTATTGCAAATCAAGCCGTAAAATTTAAAATTAGCATTATACAAAATAGTCCTGATGGTGATGCTGTTTATATAGAAACTCATTCTGTTACCACAAACGAGTTTGGCCTTGCAAATTTAGTTATAGGTGAGGGAGTTTATGTTGAAGGGATTTTTTCGCCAGTCGGATGGGGTTTGGAAGAACATTTCTTAAAGGTAGAACTTGATCCTGCCGGAGGGAGCACTTTTGTTCATCTGGGAACAACACAGCTTCTTTCAGTACCTTACGCTTTCCATGCACAAACGGTGGAGGAAGAAGAGGATGGTGACCCGGCTAATGAGATACAAAGTTTAAGTATCAGCGGCACCAATCTTACTTTAAGCCAGGGAGGAGGAACTGTTCCTCTGCCCGCAGGGGATAACTGGGGTACTGATTATGTACATACAGATGTAACTCTGGCGGGTCAGGGTACAACTTCCACCCCGTTGAAAATTGCCCAGCAGTCAGCTACAACCGGCCAGGTTCTTAAATGGAACGGATCGACTTGGTTACCAGGAGCAGATTTAAGCGGAAGCAGTTTATGGTCACAAAACGGTTCCAACATTTTTTACAATACAGGAAAAGTAGGAATAGGTAAGGACCCGGGAAGTGATTCTCGTCAATTTCAGGTTATTGGAGGTACCAATGCTGCGATTGCCGGTAATAATTCTTCGGCTTCCTATCCCACCATTTATGCTGAAAACAGCACTGATGGGGGTTTCGCTGCCAGGTTTGTAAACAAAAGCGGCCCTGTTGTGAGGTTTGAAAGAAATATTATAATTAATGACGGAACCCAGGGATCAGGGAAAGTCCTTACCTCGGATGCAAATGGAAAAACCTCATGGGAAACACCTTCTTCCAATCCCTGGCAGACTGTTGGCAGCAATATTTATTATAATTCCGGATGGGTAGGAATAGGGACTTCAAGTATTTTATATCCTCTGTCAATTGAAAATGCCAATAATACCTGTTATATAAAATTAAAGGATAACCAGGGAACAGGGGGTATGAGAATAGGAGCTTACACAGGGGAATTGGCGCTTATTAATGACAACCAGGATAGAAACATTCACTTTACTGTTAAAAATTCAACTGGATATAAAGAACTTATGACCCTTGATGGTTTAAATAACAGAGTAGGTATCAACACAACCACACCCAGTGCTACCCTTGATGTAGAGGGCACTGTTGTAATAGGTTCCTCAGGTAAAGTCTTTTCCGAAATCAGTGAAATAACCGGCACTACAGGGACCGGGGGTCATTGTTCAATAAGTTATCCTTCCGGATATACAATGTCAAATATACGGGTTCTTTCCTTAGAGGTAAATTACAACGGTACTGGTTGGGTAGGAATAGGAAGTAATCAAAGCAACACTGAAGTTACACCCAGGCTTTTTTATTACCTGGGATCGACAAATATTATGATTTATTATCAGGCTGTTCCCGAATTTCAAAGCAAAAAATTCAGGATGATGGTAATGAAAGTGCAGTAATAGTTAAAATTACATAATAATAACTCTCTCCTGTAATTCTTTTAAAGGATGTGATAAAAAATCATCTCTCCCGTCAGATGTTGGAAGAAGATGCTGATTTGCCTCCTTTAAAACTGAAATTTAACAGTGAAGCTTATAGCCTTATATTTGTTTTGCTACATGAGGCGGTAATATGATTTGGGCAATCCCCAAAAATATCAAATCGTTAATTTTGAACTTTTTTCAATTTTTTATTCTTGATTATCACAAATAAGAAGTATCATTGCCGCCCAAAATCATATTCATTTTATTCCTCCCGCGAAACATAATTAAAAGAAATTCATCAAAATTTATAAATTCATTTAAACCTTTTTAGAAAAACATTGTTTTCAAGAATATGTGAAAACAAATATGCCCGACAGGGCATAATATTTTGCTGAACCCTTTAAGCCAAATACATTAATTGTAAACCCATTAAATAATCTTGATTATGAAAAAATTAATGTTAATCCTGCTATTAATGCCATATACTTTAAAATCCCTAAATGTTAACGGATTTGGAGGCGAGAATTTAAAAGGACATTATAACGATATATTGAAAGAATATATAGTCAGGGATAGAATAAGAGAGATCAAAACCATGAAGTTTTCCATGGAATTATTAGAAGAATACCTTTATCTTGTGGATTCGTCTTTAATGGACGTTCCTATCAGGCAGTTCATTCTTGAAACAGGATGGTTTCAGAGTGAACTTTTCAGACTCCATAATAACATTGCAGGGATGAAATATCCGCAGATAAGAAGGACCACAGCTATTGACACCGCAATGGGCCATGCAAAATATAAGCATTGGACCGATTCTGTCGATGACTATATATACTGGAGAGAACACTGGAAGAGCAGGGGGTACTCAACTGAAAATTACTATCAGTTTTTAAAAGACATAAATTATGCAACTTCCTCCAACTATGAGAAATTATTAAAGAGCATCAATTTAAAAAGTATGAATGGGATTACCTGAATTTTCTGATTTTAATTCTTCTGTAATCCTGCTACTTTTCAAAGCAAGGATAATTATCGTTTAGAATAAAAACGTTGCACCGGCAAAAGATTATTATCAAGAGCAAACTCACAAAGCCGACATCAATAAATCTTCGAACTTTTTTTTATTACCGGATACCCCATAGATTATCTTTTTCCCATTTAAATCCCGGATAATCCTCCCTGCTTCATTTCCATCAGATATAACTCTGACATTCGCACTGTCAATTTCTAAAACACCAGGATCAATAATATAGGCAGCTGTCAGCGGATCCCACGCATAATACTGTCCCCGCTGAATCCAGTTTTTTATTTCCTGTATAATTTTAAATGAAATACTGCTACTCCTGCCTTTCCAGTTACTTTCATTCAGGTAAGTACTGTCAATCTTAACACTGTTGGTCGCATCAAGCGGTACTAACACAATATTGTCAAGATATTCAATACAGTTTTTTGCCGCAAGGGGGTCACAGAAAAAATTCCATTCAGCATAAATATTGTCAGATTGAAATTCTTCAGTATCATTTACATTCCCTCCAACATTAATTGCTCCACCCATAATAACTGTTCGCACATCTTTATCTAACCCATTTTCAATCAAATTACTGATATTAGTCAAGGGACCCAATGCCAGAATTTCCGTTGACCGCTCAATGATCTTTAAAATCCTGTCAGGATTAAAATTTTCAATTTTCCCATCACAATTTTCACCTGCAAGTTTAAACCCTGTTGACGTTATATGTTTTTTAACTCCGTCAGGAAAGGTTCCCGAAGGTATAATTGCCTGGTTTGCTCCGAAAAAAACTGGAGTTTCTTTGTGACCGTATCTATCAAGTAAGCATCTCATTATTTTTGCTCCATCCATGACTTCGGTTAATCCATGGACACAGGATATACCTGTGATCTCAATGTTTTCCCGTGCCAGTAACAGCTCTACTGCTATTATATCATCTGTTCCACAATCCGTATCAATTAAAATTTTTTTCCTGTCATTATCATTGCTGCAGCTGATAATAAACAGAAACAGTAAAATAAACACAATCTTGATCTTCATGATATTAATGTTTTATTTTTGTTTAAAGTTTCTGGAAAGAATGCCTTTTAAGTGTTTATAGATAACAGAATCCCTTCGATACATTATTTTCTCCCGCATCAATGTATGACGACACGCCCACCTGAGCTGCAATGTTTCCTGAAAACATCAATATAAGAAGAGTAATAATGAAATTCCTGGAAATAATTAACATTACCAGTTAATTTTAGTTGTCAATTCTTATCACTTCAACAATCTTACAGCAAGATAATAATAAATCTTTTTCGGTAAAATTAATGAGACTATTCGTATTAACTTATTTGTAAATCCGGGTATAAAAATCACTTTATTATTGCTTTCTGTGTAATAAAAGTGCTGGAGAAAGCAGCCGACTGGAATTAAAGATTATCAATGTTATACATTCATAAGTTGGCGACCGGATTTTAATGTTCTTCAATGTGTTTCGTTAGCAGTACAACGAGCGAATCTTAGGGGCGATTTCATTACATTCATAGGCTGGTCGATTCGGACTTACGTAAGGAAATTGTAAAATTATATTTATCTTTGAGGAAAAAAGCATGAAATCGTATAGAAAAGAACTCTGGTTTGAGATACCTACAAGGAGAGCATTCATCAATATCACCCCAAAGGTTGAAGAATGTCTTGCTGAAAGTGGTGTTAAAGAAGGATTGGCACTCGTTAATGCTATGCACATAACAAGCAGCGTATTTATTAATGATGACGAATCCGGCTTACATCATGATTTTGAAGTGTGGCTTGAAAAACTTGCCCCCGAGAAGCCTCACAGTCAGTACCACCACAATACTTTTGAAGATAATGCTGATGCTCACATCAAAAGAACCCTGATGGGACGGGAAGTCGTTGTTGCAATAACCAACGGCCGCCTGGATTTTGGTCCCTGGGAACAAATATTTTATGGAGAATTCGACGGTAAAAGGAGAAAAAGAGCCCTTGTTAAAATAATAGGAGAATAATTTTCAGTATGCCGGAAGACAAGAATTAAATAATATTCTTATAAGAAATTAATTCATTATAAATCCCTGAACATCAGTATGGTTGAAGGCTTCCAGATTGTAGGCATTAACGGTTGATTTGTCACAATACAAGTTCAAGACACTTCAGCCAGAAATCATTATAATGCTTCCAGTAAACAAAGTTCAGTCCCCAATGCGGAGCCGGATCAGAAGTATATGCAAGAACTTTCCCCTTGCCAATATGCCGTGTTGCCACCAATGGGTCACCTGTACCCATTTAAGATCACTTCATATTTTCCGGGAGGAAGCTTATAAAAATCCCATGATGGAACTGAATCAACATGATGCTTTCCATCTGATTCAAGTGCATTTTTCAACCAAGTACCATAATTAAAAATTTCCAATCCTTTTTGAGCGCTCTGAAATGGAGATTCAGCAAAATGGGGTCCAAGAAGGATAGCCCAATCTCCTACATAGTATATTTTTGCCATAGGTCTTATAATTAAAATTTATATAGACAAACTTATGAAATTTTTAGCTGAAAAATAACGCAGTGCCCCGTTTTCATGAGGATATGGTTTAAAAGTGCAATTTTTATTCTCAAAAAACATTTTTATAACTATTTTGTTATTATTGTTGAGAGTTATAAGAAATGCAAAAAAAAATTTATCACATATTGTTTGCAGCTTTGCTGTTTTTTGCTACAACGGGCACTGGCATATCCAGACATTATTGTGGTGAACTTTGGGTTTCTACCACGATTTTCGGAGAAGCAGATGCCTGCTGTAACAAAGGCAATTGCTGCCATACCGAAAATGAGTTTTTCCAGGTAGAAGATGATTTTTTAACTTCTGGTTTTTTGCAAATCCCTCATGCCGTTGATTTAAATTTACTTGTCGATTTGTTTATGCCGCAGCCCGATTGGCATCCGGAAGAAAGATTTGCTAATTTGATTATTCAACAAGATTTACATCCCCCGTCCCGCATTCATACTTTACTGGCGTTGAAGCAGGCCTGGCTTTTATGATTTAATTTCTTTCCCCTCAGATTGGCGTGAGACTGAATTTTAAATTTAGTTCACCTGTTTGGCTATGCATTAAATTGAAAGAATAAAATCAAATAGAGAAATAATATGTTGAATAGAATAATCCGTTTTTTCCTGGAGAACAAGCTGGTAACAATGCTCATCCTCATTCTTTTAGTAAGCTGGGGAATTGTAACTTCGCCGTTCGGCTGGAATACCGGGATATTACCTGGAGATCCGGTTCCGGTAGATGCTATTCCTGACATTGGTGAAACCCAGCAGATAGTTTTCACCCAGTGGCCGGGACGATCGCCGCAGGATATTGAGGATCAGATTTCTTATCCTCTCACAACATACCTGCTGGGGATTCCGGGAGTAAAATCAATCCGTAGCTCATCCATTTTCGGGTTTTCCAGTATCTATATCATTTTCGACGAGAATATTGAATTTTACTGGTCGCGCTCCCGTATTTTGGAGAAGCTCAACTCCCTTCCATCGGGATTGCTGCCCGAGTGTGTTCAACCTGCACTGGGGCCTGATGCTACAGCGTTGGGCCAGGTATTCTGGTTCACACTCGAAGGGCGCGATAAAAACGGAAACCCGGCCGGCGGCTGGGATTTGCATGAAATACGCGCCGTTCAGGATTTTTACGTGAAATACGGATTGAATGGTGCTGAAGGTGTTTCGGAAGTGGCTTCAATTGGCGGGTTTGTGCAGGAATACCAGGTGGATGTGAATCCGGATGCGTTACAAGCATACAACATCCCTCTTCACAAAGTGATAATGGCTGTAAAAAACTCTAACCGGGACATTGGAGCCAAAACTATTGAGATCAATCAGGCCGAATACCTGGTGCGCGGACTGGGTTATATTAAAAGTGTTGAAGACCTCGAAAAAGCTGTGGTAGCTGTTAACGAAAATGTCCCTGTTCGAATAGCCGATATTGGTGTGGTAAAGCTTGGCCCTGCTACCCGCAGGGGCGTAATGGACAAAGCCGGCGCCGAAGTGGTGGGCGGTGTGGTGGTGGCCCGGCATGGTTCTAACCCGCTTCAGGTCATTAACAACGTGAAAGGCAAAATCGCAGAAATTTCATCCGGTTTGCCTAAAAAAGTTTTACCCGACGGCACCGAAAGCCAGCTTACCATTGTGCCGTTTTACGACCGCACCCAACTGATTTATGAGACTCTCGGAACGCTGGAAGAAGCGCTTTCGTTGCAGATATTGATAACCATCCTGGTTATTATTGTGATGATATACAATCTGCGAGCCTCATTGCTTATTTCCAGCCTGCTGCCAATCGCTGTTTTAATGGTGTTTATTACCATGCGTTACGCCGGCGTGGATGCCAACATCGTGGCGCTTTCGGGTATTGCCATTGCCATTGGTACCATGGTAGATTTGGGAATCATTCTTTCCGAGAACATTGTAAAACACATGGATGAAGCGCCTCGCGGACAAAAACTCATTAAGACCGTTTTCAATGGTGCTTCGGAAGTGGCCACCGCCATTTTAACAGCAGTCTCCACCACCATCGTCAGTTTTATTCCTGTGTTTACCATGCAGGCTGCTGAAGGGAAACTTTTCGGGCCGCTGGCATTTACCAAAACCTTTGCGTTGGTTGCAGCACTTATTGTGGCGCTGTTTATACTTCCAACATTCGCCCACTGGTTTTTCGGTGTGCGCATTAATAATAAAACCGTTATAAAATGGGTGAACGCAGCCTTTACGGTTATCGGAGTAATCGCTTTAATTAGTGGTTATTACTGGGGTGGTGTTCTGTTATTTTTGTTTGGAATAACAGGATTGCTGAAATGTTTTTTTTACAAGGAAGAAAAATTCCGGAGGTATTGGACAGGATGGCTGCTGAATCATTCCGGACTGGTAATTGCCGGACTGGGTGTTATCTGGCTGCTGGCCAATTACTGGATGCCGCTTGGAGCCTCTAAAAGCCTTTTTCTGAACATGATTTTTGTGACGCTGCTGGTGGGCCTGATTCTTGGTGCCTTTAGCACCCTGGAATATTTTTATAAACCCATTCTCAGGTGGTGCCTGAACCACAAAGCACTATTTCTGGCAATTCCATCCTTACTTATACTCTGGGGTGTAGTTATATGGCTGGGATTTAACACTGTTTTCGGATTTGTGGCCAAAGGATTCGACAAGCTGGGCTGGAATATCCATACTACTTCGGTATGGTCTGAATTGGCGCATACATTTCCCGGAACCGGTAAAGAGTTTATGCCGTCGCTCGACGAGGGCAGCTTCCTGCTCATGCCTACATCTATGCCGCATTCCGGTATGGAATACAATCAGAAGGTGGTTGCACAGCTTGATATGCTGGTAACAGGCATCCCTGAGGTGGAGTTGACTGTTGGTAAGCTGGGACGTGTTGAATCGGCGCTTGATCCGGCTCCCATCTCCATGTTTGAAAATGTAATTAATTATAAGCCCGAATACATGCTGAACGAACGCGGGCACCGGATTCGCTATAAAACCGATAAGGAGGGCCGTTTCATCCTGGCCGGCGGAGACACGCTTACCAATGAGGAAGCACTGGAACAGGGTGTAACACGCGAACAACTCATTCCCGACGAGTGGGGCAATTATTACCGGAACTGGCGGACACACATACAGTCGCCGGATGATATCTGGGATGAGATTGTAAATGCTACCCGGATTCCCGGAGTTACATCAGCACCCCGGCTGCAACCCATCGAAACGCGGCTGGTAATGTTACAAACAGGGATGCGTGCTCCCATGGGTATAAAAGTTTACGGGCTTGATTTGAATACCATTGAACAGTTCGGAATGAAACTGGAAGGAATACTCAGGGAGGTACCCTCGGTAAAAGCCGAGGCTGCCTTTGCCGACCGCATTGTGGGAAAGCCTTACATTCACCTGAAAATTGACCGGGATAAAATAGCCCGCTTCGGATTAAATGTTGAGGATGTGCAGCAAACCATAGAGACTGCTGTGGGCGGCATGAAAATTACCTCTACTGTGGAAGGACGTGAGCGCTTCCCGGTGAGGGTACGTTACCCGCGTGAGCTGCGTGATGATCCGGAAATAATGGAGAAGATCCTGATTTCAACCCCAACAGGAGCACAAATTCCATTGGGACAATTAGTTGATGTGGAATATGTTCGCGGTCCGCAAATGATCAGAAGCGAAGAAACATTTTTAACAGGTTATGTGCTGTTCGATAAAAAAGAGGGTTTTGCTGAGGTTACCGTAGTGGATGATGCCCGGAAAGCCATCCGGGCAAAAATCGATTCAGGCGAACTGACCGTTCCTGCAGGGGTGAATTATAAATTCTCAGGAAGCTATGAAAACCAGGTAAGGGCCGAAAAACGGTTGTCCGTTATTGTGCCGGTAGTGCTGATTATCGTTTTTTTGATACTTTACTTCCAGTTTAAATCTGTCACTACCTCACTAATGATATTCACAGGAATTGCCATGGCATTCAGTGGCGGTTTTATGATGATCTGGCTTTACGGACAAAACTGGTTTGCAGATTTTTCAGTGTTCGGGACCAACATACGTAACCTGTTCCAGATGGGAACCGTGAACCTGAGCGTGGCAGTCTGGGTAGGGTTTATTGCGCTGTTTGGTCTGGCTACTGACGATGGCGTATTAATGGGGACTTACCTCGATCAGAGTTTCGCCCGTAACAAAACTACTGATTTGAAAGGTATCCGTGCTGCTGTAGTGGAAGCCGGCCAGCGCCGGATAAAGCCGGCGGTAATGACCTCGGCAACAACCATCATCGCCTTGCTGCCTGTTTTAACATCTACCGGGCGCGGTGCTGACATTATGATTCCGATGGCCATACCTGCATTTGGAGGAATGGTTGTGGCAGCTATTACTTACTTCATTGTGCCCACGGTTTATTCATTAAGGGAAGAATGGAAAATCAAAAACAGAAAATCATGAAGACAATTATCAATGTAATAGTAATTCTTGTGTTGGCTGTTCAGGGCGGATTGGCCCAGACCCTGGACGATTATTTCAAGACAGCAGCGGAAAATAATCCCGGCTTACAGGTTATTTACAAAGCGTTTGAAGCAGCTATGCAAAAAGTGCCGCAAGTGAATACGCTGCCAGATCCCACTTTATCCTTCGGCTATTTTATTTCACCAGTGGAAACCAGGGTTGGGCCGCAAAGGGCTAAGTTTTCGCTTTCACAAATGTTTCCCTGGTTTGGTACACTTAAATCACGCGGAGATGTGGCCACATTGCAGGCCGAAGCCAAATATCAGGCTTTTCTGGATGCCCGGAACCGCTTGTATTTCCAAGTGGCTGCTGCATGGTATCCCTTGTATGAACTCAACAAATGGAAAGAGCTGGAGAAGGAAAACATGAGTATTCTGGATTCCTGGAAAAAAGTTGCCACACGGAAGTTTGAAAACGGAAACGGTTCCATGGTGGATGTTTTGCGTGTAGATATTATGCTGAAAGATGCCGGAACCCGCCTGCAAATTCTGAATGACAAAGAAAAATCGCTGTTGTCAGCTTTTAATAACCTGTTGAACTGCGATGAAAATGAACCTGTAATCGTGGCAGATTCACTTTTTGTTCAGGAATTGCCTTTTGATTTATCGAAAGATTCACTGCTGGCGCGTAGTCCGCTTCTCTTTGAACTGGAACTGAAAATAAGGGCAGGTGAAGCCAGTGAAGTAGTTGCAAAAAAGCAGGCACTTCCCAATTTAGGTGTCGGCCTCGATTATGTGATTGTGGGCGAACCTTCAGAAATGACTTCGGCAGATAACGGCAAAGATGTGTTGATGCCCATGGTTTCGTTAAGCATTCCGCTGTTCAGGAAGAAATACAAAGCGGCAGAACGGGAGGCCCGATTAATGCAGGAAAGTTTTTCCCTTCAGAAGGAAAACATGCTCAATATGCTGGTCTCGGAATACGACCGGTCACATTTCAACCTGCAGCAGCAAAAACAACTGGTTCAGTTGTATGAAAAACAAATCAGCACTACCCGGCAATCGCTGTACCTGCTGTTTACCGGGTATGGCAATTCGGGCAGAGAATTCGAGGAAGTACTGAGAATGCAGCAACAACTGCTTCAGTATAAAAAAGACAAAGCCACGGCACTGAAAGAATATAAGGTTGCACTGGCGAAAATCAATTATTTAACGGCAAAAACAATCGACAATGAAACGAACATTAATTTTTCTTCTTCAAATTCAGAATAAGAAGAATTAAAATATATCAAGAGGTACATCGAATACAAATGAATTATAAAATTTTAAACGAATGAAAACAAATAAAATCACAATCATTATTGCTGCAGCAGCCCTGATATTGGGTTTGTCGGGCGGCTGGCTTATTTCCGGCGGTTGGTCCGGGGAAAACCACGAAGGGCATGATCAGGCGGAGGAAGTTTCGGGAGAGGCAGAAATATGGACCTGCTCTATGCATCCGCAGATCAGGCAAACGGAACCCGGTGACTGCCCCATTTGCGGAATGGAACTTATTCCGCTGGAAGACGAACAGGACGAAGGCATCGACCCCATGTCTGTCAGCATGTCAGAAACAGCCATGAAACTGGCAAATGTGAGAACGGCAAAAGTAACAACAACAGAGCCGTTTAAAACAGTCAGGTTAAATGGTAAAGTTGAAACCGATGAGCGTCGAATCGCAAGTCAATCGTCACATATTCCGGGCCGGATTGAAAAACTGATGGTAAGTTTTACAGGTGAATTTGTCAGCAAAGGACAGGTAATTGCATCGGTGTATTCGCCTGATTTGGTTACCGCCCGGGAAGAGCTGTTAGAGGCGGAAAAAATAAAGGTTTCGCAGCCACAGCTTTTCAATGCAGCAAAAGAGAAACTGAAAAACTGGAAGCTTACGGAAAACCAGATTGAAGAAATTCTTCAATCCGGAGTTATTAAAGAAGAGTTTGAAGTATTGGCCGATATCTCAGGCTATGTTATTAGCCGGAAAGTGAACCTCGGGGATTACGTAAAGCTGGGCCGGACCATTTACGAAATTGCCGATTTGTCGAGGGTTTGGGTGTTGTTCGATGTGCATGAACAGGATATGCCGTGGATTAAAAAAGGCAACATAGTCAGGTTCACCATTCAGTCGCTTCCGGGCGAAACGTTCGAGGGAGCAATCACATTCTTAGACCCGGTTATCGATCCGGAAACACGGGTGACAAAGGCGCGTGTGGAGATGGCAAACAGCGGGCTAAAACTGAAACCGGAAATGTTTGTCTCGGGCGTAGTGGAGGCTAAACTGGCTGCTGAAACCGGTAATCTTTCAGTGCCCAAAACCGCCGTAATGTGGACAGGGAAACGTTCGCTGGTATATGTAAAATCGAAAACTGACACCGGAATAAACTTTATGATGCGCGAAGTCACCCTTGGCTTGGCTCTCGGCGACAGCTACCTGGTAGAAAGCGGGCTGAAAGAAGGGGAAGAAATCGCTGTGAGCGGAACCTTTAGCATCGATGCGGCAGCGCAACTTTCGGGGAAACCCAGCATGATGACACCGCCCGGAAGCAAAACCATGGAAACACCGCAGGCTTTCAGGGAACAGGTCACCGCCGTGGTCAAAGCCTATTTCGAAGTGAAAAATGCGTTGGTAAATGATAATGCCGAAACGGCAAAAAAGGCTGCCGGAAAATTAACCGGGGCTATCGATGAAGTTGACATGAGACTGCCGGAAGGAGAGGCTCACCACAATTGGATGGCGTTGCAAAAGCAAATGGAAGAAGCCTCCGGAATGATATCAGGAACTTCAGATATTGAAAAACAACGGGAGTATTTCAACATGCTTTCCGAAGCCATCCTGGAAACCACCGAATTGTTCGGATTGGAGATCGACAAAACGTACAGGCTGTTCTGTCCCATGGCGTTCGACGATAAAGGGGCATTCTGGCTGAGCGAATCCGACGAAGTGCTGAATCCCTATTTCGGAGACATGATGCTGCGTTGCGGAGAAGTGAAACAAACCTACCATAAAGGACAAAACTCATACAAAAAAGAGAATACAAAAAATATGCAGGCTGGAGGCGGGCATAATCATTAATGTATTAAAAAATAAAGTTATGGATAAAGTAGAAAGATATTTTTGCCCTATGCGGTGTGAAGGCGATAAAACCTACAATGAACCCGGCGATTGTCCGGTATGCGGAATGCACCTGAAAAAAGAAGAATCAAAACCGGCACCTGACAGTAAAAAAACAATTTACAACTGTCCTATGCATCCTGAAGTGAAGCAGGATCATCCGGGAAGTTGTCCGAAATGCGGAATGGATTTGGTACCTGATAAAACAGAGGAAACGAGCGGGGAAGAAAAAGCATACAGGAAAATGGCTAAAAAATTTTGGATAGCATTGGGTTTAAGCCTTCCTGTTTTCATTATTGCAATGTCGGAATTTTTTCCGTTTCTGAAACTGGAAGAAATTGCATCTAAAAAAGTATGGGGATGGGTTCAGTTTGCCCTTGCAACACCGGTTGTCTTTTATTCCGGCTGGGGATTCTTCAAACGAGGCTGGAGTTCCATAATTCGATGGATGCCAAATATGTGGACATTGATTTCCATAGGTGTTGGAGCAGCTTACCTTTTTAGCGTTTTTGGCCTGTTCATACCGGGCGCATTTCCCGATCAGTTTAAAGATTCACAAGGTAATGTCCATCTTTATTTTGAAGCAGCGACAGTTATTCTTACATTGGTTTTATTAGGACAGGTGCTGGAACTTCGTGCACATAGTAAAACAAATTCTGCCATAAAAGCGCTGCTGAATTTGGTTCCTCTGGTTGCCCGGGTTATCCGCGACGGAAATGAAACAGAAATTCCGCTTGAAGAAGTGCAGGAAGGGGATATTTTGTGGGTGCGTCCGGGAGAGAAGGTCCCGGTGGACGGGATAGTAATTGACGGACATGCAGTAGTGAACGAAAGCATGATTACCGGTGAACCCATGCCGGTGGATAAAGCAGAAAACGACAAGGTAACCGGCGGAACAATAAACGGAAATACCTCATTTGCAATGAAGGCAGAAAAAGTCGGTGAAGATACGCTGCTTGCCCAAATTATAGATATGGTCAACCAAGCCAGCCTCTCACGTGCGCCAATTCAAAAATTGGCTGATGTGGTGGCGAAATATTTTGTGCAGATTGTTGTAGGTGTTGCAATTGCCACATTCGCCGTTTGGGCCCTCTGGGGCCCGGAACCGGCTTATGTTTATGCATTCGTAAATGCCATTGCGGTGCTGATCATTGCCTGTCCCTGCGCGCTGGGATTAGCCACCCCCATGTCCATAATGGTTGGCTCGGGAAGGATGGCACAATCAGGTGTTCTTGTAAAAGATGCAAGCGCCATTGAAGAAATGAATAAAGTGGATACGCTGATAATAGATAAAACAGGCACCATTACAGAAGGCAAACCTTCATTAAAATCATTTCATTCATTCGGTGATATGTCCGACAGCGAAATTCTTGCAATTGCTGCCTCTGTGGATGCCAAAAGCGAACATCCGGTTGCGGAGGCGATTGTGAAAGGGGCCAAAGAAAAAGGGATTCAATTTCAAAAGGTAGAACAATTTGAAGCAGTTATCGGTAAAGGAGTTAAAGCAATTATTGATGGGAAGCGAGTTGGTTTGGGAAACAGTCGTTTAGCCGATGATTTTGGTGCCACTCTAAAAAGGGAACAACAGGAAATGGTGAAAAACTGGCAATTAACGGGCCAAACCGTGATGTACCTTTTAATTGAGAACAAAGTGGAGGGAATTGTCAGTGTTGCTGACACCATTAAAAAAACTTCGGCAAAAGCCATTCGCGAACTGCAGAAAATGGGTGTAAAAGTACATATGCTTACCGGAGATAATGAATTTACTGCCAAAGCAGTGGCCGAAGAATTAAAGCTGGATGGCTACCTGGCCGATTGCCTTCCCGACGATAAATTGAGAAAAGTAAAAGAATTACAAAGTCATGGACAAAAAGTGGCAATGGCCGGTGACGGAATTAACGATGCCCCGGCGCTTGAACAAGCCAATGTTGGTATTGCCATGGGTAGCGGAACAGATATTGCCATGCAAAGTGCAGAAGTAACTTTGGTTAAGGGTGATTTGGATGGGATTGTCAGTGCCCGTGAACTCAGCCACAAAGTAATGCGCAATATTAAACAGAATTTATTCTTTGCATTTGTTTACAACGCACTTGGAGTTCCTGTAGCAGCAGGGATATTGTTCCCGTTTTTCGGAATTTTACTTAGTCCGGTCATTGCTGCAGCCGCTATGAGTTTCAGCTCGGTTTCAGTAATTTCAAATGCACTTCGGCTAAAAAGAAAATAATACTACACCATCTGAGAATATATAGAATTAAAAATTTCCTATTGACATATCAAGCACATAATTTTTTTTGAAACAACCTGATTAATATTCAAAACTTTAAGTTTAAATATATAAAGTAGTTGATTTAGCTGTTTATTGAATTACATCAATATTATCCTGTGTTGCATTTGTCATCATTTATTTTCTTTCAAGTTTATGGTTTAGCAAATTTGTTTTTTTGAAGCCTTCTGGTTTTACTCAAAAATAATTTATATGATTGAAGTGAAAATATTACAGGGAATACCTTTATTATTATTAAATTAGCTAATACAAAATATAGTTTTTTCAGAAGTTTGAAGAATCTTGAAGCACTTATTAGGACGAGCTTAATTGAATTCAGATTTTAATAGTATGGAACATGCATGTTTGTAATATCAGCAGGTAGTATGATTAAAACATATGCGAGTTCAATATGATACCTTTGAAAATAATTAATTTAAATTATATGAAATCAAAATATTATCTACTCTTTCTGACGACCTTAATTTTTTCATCATGTGCTGAACTTATGCAAATAGCCCAACAAACTCTGGAAGAGGAAAGGCCTCTGACGCAGTCTGAAATTATTTCGGGACTTAAAGAAGCGCTGGTTGTAGGCACTAATAAATCGGTTGATATTCTTGGTGTTGCTGATGGTTATTACGGGGATGAACTTGTAAAAATTTTTTTACCCCCTGAAGCTGATATTATTGTGGATAATATTGGCCGTGTTCCCGGAGGCAGCCAATTAATGGAGGATGTTTTGCTGAAGATTAACCGTGCAGCAGAGGATGCCGTGTCAGAGGCTAAACCTATTTTTGTAAACAGTATAAAAATCATGACTATAAATGATGCCGTAGGTATATTAAAAGGTGAAGACGATGCGGCTACAAGATATCTGCACAGGACAACATATAATGATTTGTTTGCTTTATATCAACCAAAAATCAAAACTTCATTAGATAAAAAGCTGGTGGGTAATATTTCAACTTACCAAAGCTGGAATACTCTTGTAGGAAAGTGGAATGAAATAGCAAATTCTCCTGTCGGAATAGTTGCAGGTTTAAAACCTGTAGAAACTAATCTCGATGAATATCTTACCAATAAAGCTCTTGACGGATTATTTCTTAAAATAGGAGAAGAGGAAAAGCGGATAAGAGAAGATCCTGTGGCAAGGGTAACCGATTTGCTAAAAAGAGTCTTCGGGTCTGTCGGCAATTGATTAGAATAACATATCTTAATCCTTTTTTATCAGGGTTTTTAAATTTACCGGAGAAAAATATATAATCTTATTAAATCAAAATTACGCAATTATGACTAAAGCAGAAGTAGTAAATAAAATTGCTAAAGAAATAAAAATTGAAAAACCAGATGTGCTGAAAACAATAGAAGAATTTATAAAGGCAGTAAAAACCTCCCTCACAGATGGTGAAAATATTTATTTAAGAGGGTTTGGAACTTTCTTAATAAAGCACAGAGCAGAAAAGCCTGCGAGAATTATATCAAAAGATAAATCTATTATTGTTCCTGCTCATGGTATTCCTTATTTTAAGCCAAGCAGGTCATTTGTGAATAATGTTATGAAAGGTAATGATATTTAATAATATCAGTAATTATCGTACTCTCCGCTAATGACTTTTTTAACGGCTTCCAGGTAGCCAAACCCATTTAGCATATCAGGTAGCAGGTAGCTTCCTTCAACCCACTCGTTCCATGCATTAATGGTAATGAGTTTTGGCTGTTCAGGATGGCTGTCCGCGTATTCTTTTGCTTTTTGAAGCAAAGCAGCAAAACTTGAAGGCGTATTATGGTAGTGCACTACATCGAGGATTCCTTTAGCAGGGAAACGCGGAGTGTCGTCCCAGCCAATAGATACACAGGGAAACACGGGCACATTCAAAATTGAATCCATTTGTGCCCTTATTTTCCTCGAATTGGCGCCATAGGCCAAATAATCTTGATTAATACCTCCCATATTGTAAAGAGCTACGCTATTGAAGCCCATATCGTTTACCCTGTCGGAAAACTGTTTAGCTGCTTCTTGCGCCATAATGCCTCCTCCTCCCTGATTCCACTGGATATGTAATCCCTGGAATCCGGCCTTTTTAACTTCCTCTCTGAAATAATCCAGAGCTTTGCGAGTTTCCTCAACGCTGCCTCCGAAACTTTCCAGCAAATTGCCAATACTGAATATGGAAAATACCGGTTTCCCATCTATCTTGAAATAGTTGGGCTGTTTGAAATATTGCTTTATTACCCTTTCAACAATGATTTTGAAATTCTCTAAATCCACAGCTCCGTCCCAAAGAATAGAAGTATCATCCTTGAATTTGTGTACATTCCAATAGTTTCTCCTAACATCGTGGTTGGCCCACATGATATAAAACTGCATTTTTGAATTATTCTCAGCCTTTAGGAAACCATCATTGATAGCGCTCTCCAGGAAAGGGCCTTCGTCAAACCAATACCAATCATAAATAAAGACATCAACGCCATGGTCAACAGCCACATCAATCCATTTCTCAACCACTTGCGGGTTATTGTCCAGTTCATATCCCCATAAAGGCATGCGTGGCTGGTAATGCCCTTCAAAACGGGGATTGCCTTTCTTAATTACTTCCCACTCCCCGGTGCCATCAGGCCAGAGCATGTCTCCAAAACGTTCATCATGGTGGCATGAAGGCCATACATAAGCTGCAACTATATATTCATCAGATTTTTCAATGTATGCACTTGCTTCTTCAGAGTTTTTAGCTTTTTGTTGTGATGGGGTATTACAACTGCTGATTAACGCCAGGCTTAATGAGCCTGCTAAAACGGCAATAAAATAAATTAAGGAATTTCGATTGTTTTTCATCGTAATTATTTTTATATGAAAATCCAGTACCTATGAGCATATAATTATTATAATTGTTTGTAAATAAATTAATTAAAAATTTGAGAACCTATTTATCCATTTGTTCTTTACTATCGCATGAAATTTAATCATTCTTTTTTGATAAAAAAAGAACATGCCGGATTCATTTTTATTCCGTATTTTTAAACATATTAATTTTAATATTTAGTTATGAGAAGATATTCCTGCACCTTATTCATGACTGTCTTTTTTTTATTTCATTAAATCTTGCTGCTCAATTTAAAGTTGATAAAATTTCCGAAGAAACTGAATCTCCGATATAATTTAGTGATTTATTATCAAAATTTGAAATTAAGAAAGAGGATATTTCAGCTACCATTCAGAAGAATGGAGAGATTTATGAAAAAACAACACTGACGACTTCCGGAGTTAACATTCAGGATTCATTGGCACTGGTGAATCTTTATAACAGCACTAACGAGGGAGGGTGGACTGAAAACTATAACTGGTTATCGGATAAAAGTGTATTTTACTGGAAAGGGATTGAAGTTGAAAATGGCCGTGTAACTCTTATCAATCTGGAGGATAACTGCCTTACAGGCACAATCCCGTCTTCAATAGGGAACCTTACAGCTCTTAAAAGTTTGAACCTTTCCGGTAATAATCTTACAGGCAATATCCCACCTGAAATAGGCAGCCTTATTAACCTTGAGGGAGATATAAAACAGGACGGGATTCTTACCTATATCTATGATGAAGCGCTGGATCTATCTTCAAATAATTTATCATGCCTTATTCCAAACGAAATAGGGAACTTGGTGAAAATTAAAGGATTGAAATCAGATGCAAGCGGTGAATTTTTTATTAATAATATTCCACTTCCGGGAGGTGAATTCGGGAAATTTTCTTTAATGCAGGGTGATTTTAGTTTAACACTGCTGGGGAATGAAGGGATTATCACAGATTATCTTAATTCAAAACTTACACAAACAGCATCATTATTTGGCGCTCCCTTAAAAATTGATAATGTTCAATTTATCAGAAGGCAGGATACAATAGGCGTCAATATTGGATGTTCAGTAAATATTCCACGTTTGTCAGTGGGTTGTGGCATTATTCCCGAAGGAACCGGCATCGCTTTAAAAAATCTTGAAATTACAAATTCCGGTATATCACTTGGGGGATTTAATGTTGAGAACCTTGGATTTATGAAGGAAGGGTATTGCTTAAAAAAACTTACTTATGATTATAATTCTTCAAAAGATATACTTGTGGGAGGGATGGATCTTACTTTACCATTTTTTGCGGATGTAGGCGGAGGTTTTAAAATTGAGAAAGGGAATATTGACAGCCTGGCATGGAGCATTGAAGGAGGGACTGGTGCTATGGTGAAAGTATTGCCCATTGGAGTAGGTACCTTAGGAGTAAAAGGTTTTTACGGGCATATTGCAGGACTAGCCCAGCCAGTGAGACTTGGCGAACCAGATATTATTGACATTCGAATGGGCGGAATATTCTCAGATATCCTTTCAGACGATTTATACCGGTTAACGGGAGAGGGAAGTATGGTCTGGCCGAAAATTTTTGAAGTAGCCGGGACAGCCCAGTTGCTTAAACCTCCTTTATCTGAGTTACCGTTTCAGTTATCAGGCGGAGTAAATATGAAATACGATGTTTCCAACAAACAAGCGAGTATGCAATTCGACGGGAAATTAGGTATCCTTAATGACAATACATGGTTAATGGATGCAACAGGAGACATTACAATTGATCACAGAGCAAGTCCTTCTCAATTTAGAGGGAATTTCGGCGGAGAAATGACGCTTCCGAAATTTTCAAATACGTGGCCCTTTACGTGGATTGAAACTTTTGCGCCATTTCCCTGGACATTTGCTACTACAAACACTGTATTTCCTGATAATTTAAATTTGTTACACGGCATTTTATATTTTTATTCCTGGGGTAACAAACCCTGGGATATTAATTACATCATAGATATCTCAAAAAACTGGTATGAAAGTGGCGATATCAGTTTTCCGGCGGACGATGAAAGGCAAATATTTGTTTCGGTTGATTTTCAGCAGAAAAGCGCAAAAATTGAAAATGAAATTTTTAAAACATTTACTATTCCTGAAAATACAGATTTTGCTGTTATCGAAATAAGAAACCAGGAAGGAGCGCCTGAAACCCTTCTCTCAAGACCGGATGGAACACAATACCAGCCCTCATCCCCTGAAAACGGGATCATGAAAACAATATCTGAAGATGGCCGACAGCATTTCTGGTCTGTTTCAGAACCTCAAGGAGGAGACTGGAATATTACTCTTGAAAGTGCCGGGGCAAATGATACCATTATCACATATTTCCAGGAAAAGAAAAAAGAATTTAGTCCCTTTTTTCAGGACTCTTTTTATCGGTATGAGAAAATTTTATCACTTTGATAAATATTTTTAAGCATAATATTACCGTAATTGTCTGTTTTTGTTTATATTATCAGAATATATGGCAAACTGTACAAAAATTGTACAAAAGGTAATGGATTTGAAAGAGAAATTATTATGACAGAAAGTAAAAGCGATAGGATAATTAATGAATCAATAAATTTTTACAGATCATGGTATCGGGGGATTTCATGCCATTCATTTTCAAATAAGGCATTTATTGTCCCATGGCAAATTCCGGACGAAAACGATGAATCAGACTATCCGGAAGAAAATGAACTGTCAAAAAAATAGAATTAATTAAAAATATAGAATAATAACACTTTAAAAATTTAAAACAATGAAGAATCATTTACTGACAATAATTTTTGTAATTACCGTATTACCGGTTTTTGGCCAGTCCCCGGTTCAAAAGGGTAATTCACAATTTAATGCGGGCGTGGGATTATCATCATGGGGTGTACCTGTATATCTTGGACTTGATTATGGTGTTCATAAAGACATTACTATTGGCGGAGAACTGTCTTACAGGGGATATCACGACAGATTTAATGATGTTAAATACAATCACTCCGTGATAGGGATTTCAGGAAACGGGAACTATCATTTTAACAGTGTATTAAACATCCCTTCCAACTGGGATTTTTATGCAGGCTTAAATATTGGATTTTATATTTGGGATTCAGATAAAGATTACCCCGGTTCCCATACTTCAGGTTTAGGTCTTGGTGCGCAGATTGGCGGACGGTATTATTTTTCTGATTATATAGGGATAAATCTTGAATTTGGCGGAGGAAATGCATTTTCGGGAGGTAAAGTTGGTATTTCTATACTTTTATGATTTATTATTCGTTATGAATACATAAAAGTTTGTTGATTAATGTGTCCTCAGGTTCTTAACTTTTTGTAAATGACATAAGATTAACCAGATCAGAAATATTAAGGGTTACTATTTGTTTGACTTAATTAACTTTTAAAAATTTAATCATGAAAATAGTAAAATACACATCAGGTCTTATTATTGCTGCGGTTTTAATATTTGTTAATTCCTGCAGTGATGAGAATCTTGAAGGCCTTACTGGTGTAAGATTGATTTTTACCTCCTCGTCATCTGCTACTTTGAAAAGTGCTCCAGTGAATATAGATACTGTAGTGATTACAGAAGCTCTAATAGGGGTTGAGGAAATAGAATTTGAACTGCTTGGTGAGGATGATGATGATGACATGGGAGAAATTGTCTTCAACGGACCTTATGCCGTTGATCTGCTTTCCGGCAATTCGGATCCTGTAATCGACTGGGCAGAAATAGAACCTGGCATATATGAAGAGATTGAATTTGAAACGGAAGACATTCTGGATGGAGGCAAGGCAGTAATCATTAAGGGGACAATAATTTTTTCTGATCAGTCGGAAACCCCATTCGAATTTATTACTGATGATGATTTTGAGATCGAGGTTGAAAATGATTATGGGTTCAATATCAGTGAAGGTGTAATAAATGATGTCCTGGTTATTTTTAATCTGCCGGGCCTGTTTACCGGGATTGATTTGTCATCTGCTGAAAAGGATGAAAATGGTGTAATGCATTTTACTGATGACATTAATGAAGATATCACTGATGAATTAGAAGATAAACTTGATGATATCAGCAGTTGTGAGGAGTACGACGATGACGACGACGATGATGATGATGACGACGACGACGATAATGACGATTAATCATCAAAGCGTTAGTGGTAGAGTTTACACCGGATCGCAAAGCACACCAAGGGACAATAAAATTGCAGGTGAACTCCCTGATGTAATAATAATTTGGTTTGGAGATATGTCCACTCCATAATTTTGTAAATACCTTTTAACAATTTCCTTACGTAACTCCCAATTGCCCAAACTGTGTGTGTAGTGAGACCGTCCTTCAGAATATGCCTGTTGTACTGCAGATGAAACACATTTAGGAACATCAAAATCAGGCATGACAACTTCTAAATGTATAACGCTGATCCCGTTTAATTCCATTTCGGCAGCTTTCTCCATCATTTTCATTACATAGAAAGGAGAAATATTTTTGGCTCTGTTTGATACCATTTTTATTTTTGAACATGTATATCCATCTGCGGGAAAGGTATATTAAATCCTTCTTTAGGAAAGGTTTTATATACTTTTTCGTGCATATCGAAATAAATTCCCCAATAATCGGAGGCATTGGCCCAAACCCTTAAAACAAGATTAACTGAGTTGTCCGCGAGTTCCGTCACTGCTATAAACGGTTCAGGATCTTTCAAAATACGAGCGTCTTCATCTACCAGTTTCATTAAAACTTTTTTGGCTGAATCAACATCATCACCATAGCCTATTCCAAAAACAAAATCAACTCTCCGCATTGGCTCTGTGGAATAATTGATCATTGAACCCGTTGCCAGTCCTCCATTTGGAATGATGATAGTTTTGTTGTCAGGTGTTTTCAATATGGTATTAAAAATCTGTATTTCATTAACTGAACCTGAATGTCCCTGTGCTTCAATGTAATCCCCTGATTTGAAGGGTTTGAATAAAAGTATCATAACTCCTCCTGCAAAATTTTGTAAAGTCCCTGATAATGCCATTCCTATTGCCAGTCCAGCAGCCCCAAGAATGGCAATAAAAGAGGTCATTTCTACTCCAAGCATCCCAATTACACTGATCAACAGCATAATTTTAAGAAGTATCCCGGTCATACTGTTCAGAAAACCACGAAGAGATGGCTCCATTTCTCTCTTTTCAAATCCTTTTCGTAAAAATTTCTGAATTATTTTAATGATCCACCATCCAATGATAAGAGTAATAAGTGCACCAACTAAGCGAGGCCCGAAAGTAATTATTACTTCATAAAATTTTTGCCAAAGTCCGTCAACTGATTCCATTTGATTAAATATTTAATTTGTTTAAAATGAATTTATTTATTTATGTATGTGAAGTATTCAGATTTAAATTTATCCATCATATATAATTTTATAAAAGAATATAGTATCATATTATAGTAATATTAGCTGACTTATAAAAATATTTTTTTGATTATTTTTACTTATTTAATTTTTTTTTTAAAATATTATTACTTTTAATGTATATTATTTAAATTTTACCTAAATATCTAAAGTGAGAGCTGTAATAGATTTTCATATGATTCAAATTAATTATATTCAAAGGTCTCATATGTTATTTGCATAAGTTTTAATCCTACTACTGTGTATTTTTACAGTCATGCTCCTTTCATTTTAGATTTTTAGATGTTATACAAAATTGCTGCAATAAATGATGATATCTCAATAAAAGGGGTATTATGAATGATTATTCTTTAAAAAGCGTAAACGAAGAAAACCTCCCGCTATCTCTGGTTAATCACTATAAGAGTGTTAATTATAAAGTATATCATGGTAAGTTTGTGGTTCCCTGACAGATGGATAAAGAAATAAAAGGACATGATAAAAAATAATTATTATATGAGATATTATATTTATTAATCATTTAAATTTTAAAAAATGGAAATTATTGGTACTATTATTATTGGTGGAATAGCCGGCTGGCTGGGTAGTTTAATTTACAAAGGAAGTGGCCTTGGTATAATTTGGAATATTGTCGTGGGTATTATCGGCGGGTTCTTGGGTTATTGGCTTTTAGGGCTGGTAAACATTAATCTTGGTTCAGGTTGGGTTGGAGCTATATTAACCGGTGTTATAGGAGCAATTGTTCTGTTATTTCTTATAAATTTGATTTTTAAGAAAAAATAACGGTTTATTTTGATCGTCTGATAATTAAATCCACACCGGGTTTTTTATATTAAAATAAATCCGGATTTATAATTTTTGCCCTGCATTGCTTTTAACATACAATAAGTAAGTGAAAAGGATAATTATGTTATTTTGAGCTTACGATCTGTGCATCTTTATTCATAACTGTTAAAGAGTGCAATTAGGAGAATATGTATTTATCTGAAATAATTTTTATAGAATATTAATTTAAAACAGAGGCCTTATGAAAAAATTAGTTGCTGAATTTATTGGAACTTTGTGGTTAGTATTGGGCGGATGTGGAAGCGCTGTTTTAGCAGCAGCATTCCCTCAACTCGGAATTGGTTTTGCCGGTGTAGCTCTGGCATTTGGGTTAACTGTTCTTACAATGGTTTATGCTATAGGGCATATATCAGGCTGTCACCTGAATCCTGCTGTTTCAGTGGGCTTATGGATTGGCGGACGTTTTGATAAAAGAGAAGTATTGCCGTACATTGTAGCACAGGTATTAGGAGGAATTGCAGGTGCTGCTATCCTTTATATTATTGCATCCGGACAATCAGGATTTGAAACAGGCGGATTTGCAGCAAATGGTTATGCGGAACATTCCCCGGGAGGGTACAATATGCTTGCCGCCCTGGTTACAGAAATTGTAATGACCTTTATGTTTCTGATTGTAATTTTAGGAGCAACACATCCAAAAGCGCCAAAAGGATTCGCAGGATTGGCTATCGGTCTGGCTTTAACACTTATTCATCTAATCAGTATCCCTGTTACAAATACTTCGGTAAATCCGGCACGAAGCACAAGCCAGGCTTTATTTGTGGGCGACTGGGCATTAGGACAATTATGGTTGTTTTGGATTGCGCCTATAATAGGTGCGATTTTAGCGGGATTAGTTTATAAAATGATTTCACCTGAAAACAAACAAGATTGAAAGTTAAGATGCACGGGCGGATTAATTAATAAAAATCTTCCATACTTTCGGGCTCCTTCAGTGAAACATTGAAAAACATACAACATCAACGGGATTTGAATTTTAGACCCCACATGCCCTATAACCAGGCCCTAAAAGAACATGCCCAAAGTACATGAGTTCTTAAGTTACAAGGAAAATCCTTTTTTAAGCAACAAAATTAAATAAGGATTAAGATCAGGATAATAATAATCAAGGCTCCTGTTGAAATATATATACCACTTCTGTTGCCATCTGAAGCATTTGCTTCAGAATAAGCCTCATTGTCAGTTTTACTGTATCTCTTAAGTTCTTTTTTAATGTTTCGAACCTCTTTTCTTAATTCTTTTTTTTCTGAAGAACTTAATTCGGATCCCTCTAATTCACTAATCTCTATTAACCTGTTGTTCAGATTTTTGACTTCCATGATTACATTGGCTGATGATTCAGATTTGACCTCATCAGATAAATTTTTCGAATCAATTTCGTTTCCACAAAGCTGACCAGGCAGGAAGCTTAAAGGAAATATTAAAATAACCAGGTATAAAAAGTGCTTTTTCATAATAATTAAATTTCAATTGTTTATATTAATATAAGTATTATTTTTCATTTATATCAGCTTTTTTTCTTTGAATAAGTATATAAATGATAGGCAAAATACCTACGGTGTTTAAAATGCCAATGAGGATAAACCAGACTAAATGATTGTTTCTTGCTGATTTCCATAAAGCGATAAGTTTCCAAATGGCTTCCCAGACTATCAGTATCAATAAAAGGACAATAAGCCACGGGGAAAGGGTAGAAAATTCTTGTTCCATAGGATTGAATATTATAATGTTAATTAATTTTTTAAATCATATGCTAATTTAAGCAGGCGATAGTTAATAAACAAACAAAAATTAAAATAGCTGACAGCTTTTGTGTATTTTTTTACTAACCTAATCCAATATTTTTTAATAATTTAGCATGGATGACAATTTTTAAAAGATTTTGTAAAACTAAAAATCTAAAATGAAACCAGCATATTTGTAAATCATTAGGGAGTATGAATTAAAACTTATTCAAGTTCAATATTATACTTTTTAAAATAATTAATTTTAATCAGATTTAAATGAAATCAAAAAACATTTTCAGTACGGTCATTACCGGTATTATAATTATCTGTTTGTTTACAAGCCAGTCATGTATGATTGAGAAGTCAGGTTCAGAGCTTCATCTTTATGACCTGGGCACAGGATTGGAATCAAGATCTATATCATTTGAAAATCCTACCGGCGAACCGGGCGGCGGGGGGAAGGAAGCTAGCAAACTGGGAGAGGGACGTAAAGGTTTTCCGGCAAAAGGGATTGCTCCAGGTGAAACTGTTGTTCTTTGTGATATTAATAATACAGGAACAATCAGGCATATCTGGATGACGGGAGGATTCAAGGATAAGGCCAAAGCTTTAAGAAGTATGGTAGTCCGTGCCTGGTGGGATAATCAGGAATATCCTTCTATAGAATGTCCGCTTGGTGATTTTATGGGATCAGCACATGCAAAAATTAATGCTTATCAGTCGGCTGTGCACTCAACAGGAATTAATGCTGCTTTGAACATCTGGCTTCCCATGCCTTTTAATGAGCATGCGAAAATAACACTTACAAATCCTGGTGAGGAGTCAATTACCCTGTTTTATCAAATTGATTATACTATCGGTGATATACATCCCGATAATTTCGGGAGACTTCATGTATGTTTTGTAAGGGAAAATCCCACTACTTTAAAGGAAGATTTTGAATTACTGCCCAAAAGGAAAGGAGAAGGTCGTTATATTGGGACTGTTCTTGGCATCAGGGCGCTGGAAGGCAACTGGTGGGGTGAAGGGGAGATTAAAATTTATATGGATGGCGATACTGAATACCCCACTATCTGTGGTACGGGGAGCGAAGATTACGTCTGCCTTTCTTACGGCATGCAGCAAACTCCGTATATGTATCACGGTTGTAGTTGGAATAACAACGGCTTTGTTTCAATGTACCGCTGGCATTTGCCTGATCCTGTTTACTGGCAGGAAGAATGCCGCATTACGATTCAACAGATTGGATATAAAAGTGGTTTATATGAGAGGCAGGATGACTGGAGCAGTGCTACTTTTTGGTACGAGCCCATACCCAGTGGGCCTTTGCCGGAATTGCCCGGACTGGAAAAACGGGTAGCTGATTTATGGAAAGATGGATCAAAAGGATAATATTTATTAAACATTTGAAAATCACTTTTCAAAACGACGGGGAGCTTTATGATCTGGAAGCAGACAGAAGCGAGATGAACGTTCTTATTGAAATAATGCCGGTAAAAGTCAAAGAACTGGGGAGTTTATGTAAAGACCGGGCAAAAAGAGCCGGTGTAATAACCTGGGGTGATCTGCATCCTGTTGAATAGATTTTAAATATTGTCCATAGTGAATTTTTTCCCTGTCCTGAATGCCCTCAGATTTAACTGAACTATATTATCACCCTTTTTTTGAAAAAATTGAATAATACTGTCCTCGATTTTTATAGGATCAATATGTATGAAAGGTGTTGCAGTTCCAAGCATCACCATATTTGATATACGGCGGCTTCCTGTTTCCCTGGCAATTTTATCAGCATCGATGACCAGGTAATGAGGTTGCTTTTTTATTTCCTCCATTATTTTATCAAGGTCGGGATAATTGGGGATATTTATAAAAGGTGTTGAATTTGTTACCAGATAACCGGATTCAGACAGATATGACAGATATCTCAATCCTTCCATTGGTTCAACTGATAAAATAATATCTGCCTCCCCTAAGGGTATCAGGTCAGCTGCAATTTTCCGTTCCGATATGCGCAAATGTGAAACAACTGCACCACCACGTTGGCTCATCCCATGGGTTTCGGCTTGTTTTAAAAAAAGATTCTCCTTTAATACGGCTTGTCCGAGAATTGCGGCAATTGAAAGAATTCCCTGCCCTCCGACACCGGCCAAAATAATATCCGTCTTCATGTTTTTAAAATTTAATAATTACTTGTAAATAAATTAATTAAAAATTTTAATCATATTATTTGTGAAACGAGTCATGCACTTTTTTTTCTTTTTCTTCTTGCTGCAGCCTGAATGCACTCCTTTCTGAAAATGATTACAGAAACACCCTCATAACTTATTTCTTCTTTGAGTACGCTGACCATTTCATCATGATTTTTCTTCAGGGGTACCAACACCCTGATATGATCAGGATCAACACCTGTCCCTGTACATATAGATTCAAGTTTCCCATAGGCTGAAGATTCTTGTCCTCCTGTCATTGACACAGATTCATTATCAGCTATGATTACAACTATGTTTGAATTATCATTAACAGCATCGAGCAATCCTGTAATTCCGGAATGTGTAAATGTACTGTCCCCAATTACGGCCACCGATGGTGCTAATCCTGCATCTGACGCTCCTTTTGCCATTGTTATTGATGCCCCCATATCAACGCATGAATAAATACATTCATAAGGAGGCATAGCTCCAAGTGTGTAACATCCTATATCGGAAAAAACCCTGCCCTTTGTGTATTTTTCCATGGCTTTAATTAAAGCTTTGAACATGTCCTTATGTCCGCAACCCTCACACAGGGCAGGCGGACGACTAACTACCAGGCCGGGTACAGGAGGCCCTGATAAAACTTTTTTACCGAGAGCTTTCGCCACAATATCCGGATTCAGTTCACCATCTCGCGGAATAGCGCCGTTCAGCCGGCCCCTGATTAACATTTTTTTACTGAATAATCCTCTGACAGCCTCTTCGACAAAAGGATATCCTTCTTCAAGAATAAGAACCTCATTGCAGTTCTCTTCCATTTTCGCAATAAGATTTTCAGGTATAGGATATTGAGATATCTTAAGCAGAGGATAAGGGCATTCCCGGTGATCAAAATTCTCCATTAGATAATTGTATCCAATACCGCAGGTAATAATGCCGGGATTCTCTATTCTGCCCGGTTTGAAAAAATTATATTTCGAATTTTCAGTGAGCTGTTTTAGTAATTTTTGCTTTTCTAATAATATTTTATATCGTTTCCGGGCATTTGCAGGTAAAAGGATAAACCTGGCCGGATCATCAGGTAAGTGTATTATATTTTCCCTTGTAATTTCCCGGCGAATTATACCGCTGCGTGAATGTGCGAGACGCGTGGTTATGCGTAACATAACGGGTAATCCCGTTTCCTCTGAAATCTGAAGACCTTCACGGGTCATTTCATATGCCTCCTGCTGATTGGATGGTTCCAGTACCGGGACCATTGCAAATTTTCCGTAAAATCTTGAGTCCTGTTCGTTTTGAGAAGAGTGCATGGACGGATCGTCAGCAACTGTTAAAAGCATACCGCCATTAATACCTGTAATAGCAGAATTAATGAAAGCATCGGCAGCTACATTCAGTCCCACGTGTTTCATGCATACCATAGCCCTTTTCCCGGCATAAGACATGCCCAGTGCCGCTTCATATGCTGTTTTTTCATTGGCTGACCACTTGCTGCGAATGGCTTTTTCCCCGGCCAGCTCATTATCCTGTATATATTCGGTTATTTCAGTTGATGGTGTGCCGGGATAGGCATATACTCCTGATATCCCTCCGTCGATGGCACCTTGTCCGATTGCTTCAACTCCTAATAACAATTCCTTCTGCATATTAATTCATTAAAATTCTTATCCGGGCAATCTAATCTTTCACATATCAGAAAGATGATCACCAATACTATATGGGAGAAACTGCCTTAATATTCCAAATTGAAGATTGGTTATGTGTTATCTGATAAAGGGGCTGTACGAATTATTATTTGGTATATATCATTTAACCCGCCTGTCGAAAATATGTATGTTTGTTATTAAAATTCAGACAACATGTCGATTATTTTTGCGGCGTAAACACCTATTCTCCCTAAATGTGTTAAAAATTTGACAAAAATATGAATTTAGAATTAAGATGCAATAAAATTTATTTTCATGATAAAATTATTTATTTTTAAAGGACAGACAGGACTTGCATAAGTTTTAATCTTACTCTTTGTTGATTATAGCGATCATATATCCCGTAGTGTTTACGGATTCAGCCTGGACTCAGGTGAAATACCTGAAGATGGTATTGAATTTTTTGTTGAAGTGGATTTTGAAAATGGTGATACTCTAAGATTTCCTGCAGCCGCTCCTGAATTAAATCAGATTATAACTGTATTGCCTGATTAATTGTTTGTGTTGTGGAAATATAGTTTATCTAAGGTTTGATCAGGCTATATCTATTCCCTGTTCTCTCAGATAATTTTTCAGATCTTGTATTTTGATCTTTCCAAAATGGAATACTGAAGCAGCGAGTAAAATTGTTGCTCCGGCGTCCACAGCCTCTTTAAAATGTTCTGATTTACCGGCTCCGCCCGATGCAACAACTTCAGCCTGCACAGCATTCTTTATTGCCCTTATGACAGGCAGGTCATATCCGGTCAGTGCGCCATCACCGGCTTTACTTGTTGGCAGGATAACAGGCACTCCGTAACCATCAACACGTTTTGCCCATTCAATGGCGTCAGTGCCGGTGGCAGTTCTTCCTCCGTCTATATAAACCTCATAGCCGGAAGGCATATTATAATTTTTATCAACGTCGATAGCAACAGTGACTTTTCCCGGGCCAAAAGCTTTGATCATTTCTTCAATCAGGGATGGATTACGAAAAGCCGCGCTACTCGTGGATACCTTATCAGCACCGGCATTTAAAATTAATTCGGCTGACTGAACACCGGAGATGCCTCCTCCTACTGTAAAAGGGATGGTGACCACTTCCGCAACGCGTTTCACAACATCAATCATTGTAGCACGGTTTTCAACTGTTGCAGTGATGTCCAGCATTGCCAGCTCATCAGCACCTGCTTCGCAATAGGCTTTCGCACATTCCACCGGGTCACCTGCATCACGTATGTTTACAAAGTGTATTCCTTTTACCACTCGTCCGTTCTGCATGTCCAGACAAGGCATTATTCTAATTTTCCGGTTCACTATTCTTGTTTTAATGATTTCAGTATTTTATCTATTTCATTAATATCATATTCAGGTGTTGCACCAATCCTGCCGGCAACAAATGCTCCTGTTGCACAGGCAAAAGAAAGAGCTTCATCAGGTGACCGATGATCTGAAAGCGAAGCAACCAGTCCTGCAAGGAATGCATCACCTGCACCAACTGAATCAACAGTATTAACCCTGAATCCCCGATGTTCGTAAAATTGATTGTCATAGAATAATATAGCGCCTTTGCTTCCTTTTGTAATACAAACCGCTTTCATATTATATTTCATTGCAAACCATTTTATGTAACTTTTTTCGTCAGTTTCAGTTTTGTTGTACCAATTGGCAAAAATAATCAATTCCTCATCGTTTAGTTTAACAATATCGGTTTTTTTCAGAAGTTGTTCGATAACCTCTTTTGAGTCGTATGGTTTTCTCAGATTTACATCCATTACTTTTACTGCATCATGATCGAGGATACTTAAAATTGTTGCACGTGACACTTTACTTCTTGATGCCAGAGAGCCATAGATAATAATTCCGGATTCCCGGACTTTGTCCCTTAGAGAGTCAGTCAACTCCAGGTTATCCCATGCCACTGGTTTGCAAATCTCATAGGTTGCATTATTATTTTTATCAAGATGAACTATCACTTCGCTGGTCGGAAGACAGGGATCTACCTGTATTAACTCAGTTGAAATTCCTGATTTTTCCAGAAATGATTTAAGTTTTTCTCCCTGTTCATCATTACCTACACGACTTGCAACAGATACGTTTTGGCCAATAGTATTAAGATGTATCGCAACATTCATAGGTGCTCCCCCGGGTTTTGGACCTGACGGAAGGTTATCCCACAATACTTCACCTACACATAAAATCTGATTATTTTTTATTTGCATTGTTTTATTATAATTTCAGTTTTTTATTTTAACTTTCAAATCAGGAATTTATACTTTTTATTATAAATTTTTTTGTTTCATAGCAGGTTTATTCCGATATAGTTTATTTCAAAAATAAATATAACAAATAATAGATTAAATTATTAAATTCATTCCGGTTATTGTTTTATAAATGAGTGCCTGTTAATTTAATAATTAGTATGACATATAATTCTGGCAACACCTGTCCTCAGGTAATTGTCTAAATATTTTAAGTTATGGATTCAAAAAGAAATGAAAATCTTTCACGATGGATGGCCAAAAACGGCCTGATCTTTCTGCGCATCAGCATTGGCATAGTATTTTTCTGGTTTGGAATATTGAAATTCTTCGAGGGACTAAGTCCTGCCGAGGGAATTGCAGTCAAAACTATTGATGTACTGACATTTCACTTAATCCCGGAAAAAGTTATTATTTACGGATTGGCTGCATGGGAAGTGCTTATTGGTATTGGCTTTCTGTTTAATGTCTTTATGCGCGAGACACTTATATTACTGTTTTTGCAAATGATTGGCACTTTTACACCACTGTTTTTGTTTACCTCTGAATTATTCAGGGTGTTTCCAATTGCCCTGACCCTTGAAGGACAATATATTGTAAAAAATATTGTAATAGTCAGCGCGGGTATTCTTCTGGGTTCAAGAATCAGAAACAACAAGATAATTAACTTTGAATGACAGTGACGTATAACCGATCACCTGCTTATTTGATCATATGAGTTCTCACTTCTTATTTGATAGGAAAAATATAACACGAAAGATCGTTAACTCTGACAGAAAAGGCAATTTTGATAAAACAGATATATGATAAATCTGTATAGTAAATTTACCTGTGGAATTTTTCTGAAATAAAAATTAGTCTGTCATATAACCCTGGAGCTACAGAGAGTCTCCGAAGTCTTCCTTGAACTTGGCTATAAGTTTTTCCGGCCAGTTATTTAAAGGTTTCAGTTTCCCCATAAAAAAACGCAGCAGCGGCGGCTCCTCTGTCCATTCAAGTCCGCCTACAAGTTCACGATTATCAAACAACCATTTAACACGGTCGATCATGTACATAGTTTGTGAAAGCGTGAATACACGACGCGGAAATGCAAGTCTTAAGAGTTCCACATCTGCAAGTATGTCTTCTCCGTTCTCATCGCGTACACTGGAGATAGTCCCTCTCTCCATGCCCCTTATACCTGAGATAATATAAAGCGCTGCAGCCAGCGCCCCGGCAGGGTATTCTTTTTGAGGGATATGTGGTAAAAATCCTTTTGCATCTATGTGACAACCCAATGCTCCAGGAGGAGTAATCACGGGAATACCTGCTGAGTCGAGTTGGTTTACTGCATAAGCAATGAATGATGGAGACTGGCTTATTATAGTTTCGTCACATGTCTCATTAATTCCCACTGCCATAGCTTCTATTTCACGAACTGACATTCCGCCGTATGTGAGAAAACCTTCATAAAGAACAAGAAGGTCACGCATTTTCATATAAAGATCTTTGCTATTTGTTACAATGCCGCCTCCACGTGTGGAGCTTACCTTACGGCTTGAGAAATAGACCAGGTCGGCATAACTGCACATTTCAAGCAAAATATCTTTGATATCAGAATCTTTGAATTCTTCTTCGCGCTTTTTAATGAACCATGCATTTTCCCCGATTAAACTGGCATCTAACACCATCATGGTATCATTCTCTACGCATATTTTTTTTACATCACGCATGTTCTGCATTGAAAAAGGCTGACCTCCAATCAGATTGGTTGATGCTTCCATTCTTACAAATGCCACTTTTTCCTTGCCGTATTCTTTGAAAATGGCTTTTAATTTATTAATGTCAATGTCGCCTTTGAAAGGCTTTTCACTTTTTATCTGAAGCGCATCGTCAGCATAGATCTCCATAACTTTGCCCCCGTTAAGTTCCATATGCTCCTTGGTTGTGGTAAAGTGATAATTCATTGGAATTACATCACCTTTTTTGATAAAAACCTGTGAAACAATATTTTCAGCAGCCCTTCCCTGGTGTACGGGCAGGACATAGTGTTTGCCAAAAACATTTCGTAATGCATCTTCCATGCGATAGAAGCTCTGTGATCCTGCATAGGCATCGTCGGCCTGAAGCATCGAGGAGACCTGGTTGTCACTCATGGCATTCGTACCTGAGTCTGTAAGCATATCAAGGAAGATATCTTTGGTATTCAGCAGGAAGGTGTTATACCCGGCGTCATCAATAGCTTTTTTTCTTTCTTCAACAGGTTTCAAAAAAAGTTTTTGTACAATTCTTACTTTGTGTAATTCAACAGGAATCTGTTCTCCGCTGTAGAACTTAATAGCGCTGTTTTGATCTGTCATTATATTATTGTTTAATTTTAATTTTTTTAAAAACCAAAATTAACTTCTTAACATAGAAAATCATCATAAATGATTGCCGGCTGTGTATTATTTATCAAATTTATAACAAATCAAAATAACAAATGATTTTTTATTTTTACAGGAAATTAATATATGATGGCTGATAACTCTTTGGCATCTTTTATATCAAAGCTTGAGCAAGACAGGGAACTTATACGCATAAAAGAATTTATTAGCCCTGATCTGATGATTACTGAAATTGCCGATCGTTTTTCCAAGCAGCCCGGTGGCGGAAAGGCTTTACTATTTGAAAATACCGGTACAGGTTTTCCTTTGCTGATAAATGCTTTGGGGTCTGAAAAAAGGATAGCTGCTGCATTAGGGAGAAATTCATTATACGAGATTGAGAATGAGATTGAAAGTCTGTTTTCTTCCCTGATACAACCCAGAGATAATATATGGGGAAAGTTAAAATTGTTTCCCTGCTTAAAGGAAGTAGCATCATGGATGCCCAAAAGGATTAACCGGAGGGGCAGGTGCCAGGAAATTGTAATGGATGAGCCTGATTTGGACAGACTTCCGGTACTTAAGTGCTGGCCGGCAGACGGAGGGAAATTCATAACCCTGCCATGTGTTCATACCGTTGATCCTGATACCGGCATTTCCAATCTGGGGATGTACCGCATGCAGGTAATGGGAAAAAATTTAACCGGCATGCATTGGCACCGGCACAAGACAGGGGCCTCCCATTTCAGCAGGTATAAGTCACTCAATAAGAAAATGCCTGTCAGTGTCACCCTGGGTGGCAATCCTGTTTATACATACGCTGCAACAGCGCCAATGCCTGAAAATATTGATGAATATCTTCTGGCGGGGTTTTTAAGCAAGTCGCCGGTCAGGCTTGTCAAATGTCTTACAAATGAATTATATGTTCCCGAAGATGCTGATTTTGTTATCGAAGGTTTCGTTGACCCTTCTGAAGAATTAATCATGGAAGGGCCCTTTGGCGATCATACAGGATTTTATTCGTTGGCAGACTATTACCCGGCATTTCATATTACCTGCATTACCCACAGGAGGAAAGCCGTTTATCCGGCTACTATTGTTGGCGTTCCGCCAATGGAGGATGCATATATAGGAAAAGCAACCGGGCGGATTTTTTTGAAACCTCTCAGGATGACAATGGTGCCTGAGCTTGTCGATATGGACTTTCCTTTTGCAGGTGTTGCCCATAACCTTGCTCTTATAAGCATTCAAAAAAAATATCCAGGACAGGCAATTAAAGTGGCACATTCACTCTGGGGTGCAGGACAGATGATGTTTAACAAGATTTTGATCGTAGTTGATGAAGCTGTTAATATACATGATTACAGCGAGATGACAGAGGCATTTAACAAATATTTTAACCCTGAATACAGCCTTCACTTTTCAAGAGGCCCTCTTGACATCCTGGATCATTCTTCACAAAAATTTGCTTTTGGGTCCAAACTTTGCATAGATATTACAAAACCGTTTCCGGAAGAGTATGAATCAAACCCAGGGTTAAGGCAAGAGAAAAATGAGATCAACCGGGATACTTTTTCTGGCATCAAGGAAATATCAGGCATAAAATATTTAGAGGAAAATTCCGGGTTTCCGGTTCTTTTATTAAGTGTCAATAAACAAATTGGTTTTTCCCGGAAAAAATTGGAACTTAAACTATCTGCCATATCTTCCCTCTCTTTTCTAAAATTAATCATTCTTATTGATAATGAGTTTATTATTAATGACTTGAATCTTCTTCTTTGGTTGATTGCCGGCAATATTGATCCTTCAAGGGATATATCAATAATCCGTTTTAATGAAGGTGGAAATAGTGTTTTGATTGATGCTACTGTTAAATCGCCGGAATATGATGGATTTCAACGCGACTGGCCCAATATTGTAGCTATGGACGATAAGATAATTTCGGAAGTTGACAAAAAATGGAAAGATTTGGTACCTGGCAGTTTTATAAAAAGCCCCTCATTGCGTTACAAATCATTATTAAAGGGTAGTGGGGCAATAAGGAAGTGATTTTTATAAAAACTGGATAAAATAGATAACCTTTAAAATATTTGTCTTTATTCATGGGCAGGTTGAATTCCTGAAAAAAATCTGTTAAATTAGTATTATCCTGTTATAAAGTTTGAAGTGTGTTTTATGATTTATAGTATAGTATTATTATATTATATGAACAATAAAAGCCTCAGTTTGTTATTATAGATGATAAGACAGGTAATTATTTAGTTAGATTTAAAAATTAAAGATTATGATGAAAGCAAAACAAGAACTCGGAAGAGTTAACAATTGGATGAAAACTTTTGGTGCCAAAAGCCCTGATAGCATGAAAAGTTTCCAGAACCTGATAGGGGCAGTGGAGAAAGAAGGTGTACTGCATGCCAAAACAAAAGAACTTATGGCTATTGCCATATCTATAACACAGCAGTGTGAATGGTGTATAGCTTATCATGTGAATAATGCCCTGAAAGAAGGTGCCACTTCGGAAGAGATAATTGAAGCTGCCTGGGTAGCTGTGTTAATGGGTGGTGGTCCTGCTCTTATGCATGCAGGCCTGGTTTTGGAAGCATTAGAGGATTTGAAATAGTCATTTTTCCCTTGAACAAAAAACAATCATGAAATTCAAAGGCTGATATTTTAGAATCAGTTCAATTGTTTATAATCAAAAAAGATATCATTTTTTCGCATGTAATTGCCTTTTTTATATTTTTGCCACTTTTAAACCTGTTTAAAATTCAAAATTATGAATTCCAATGAACGTCAGGCGACTGCGAAAAGTGAATCGTATCTTTTTCCTATCATCATTATCGGCATAATGTTTTTTGCCATAGGTTTTGCCCTTGGGATTAACAGTTATCTTGTTCCTTTGTTGAATAAAGCCCTTCAAATTTCTTCAGGAGAATCTTACCTGGTAATAGGGGCCACATTTTCTGCTTTTCTGATATTTGGATATCCGGCTTCGCTTTTGATCAGGCGAATAGGATACAAACGTACCATGGCTCTGTCATTTGCAATGTTTGCTGTCGGGTTTTACCTGTTTATTCCCTCTGCAAATCTTGAGAGCCTGCCGCTGTTTTTACTCGCATCTTTTATAAGCGGAATGGGAAATGCATTTCTTCAGGCATCAGTGAATCCTTATGTTACAATTTTGGGCCCGATGGAAAGTGCGGCCAAGCGAATGAGTATTATGGGTATCTGTAACAAGTTAGCCTGGCCGATATCACCTGTATTTCTTGCATTTGTGATAGATAAAAGTGTGGATGACGTAATGCTGACTGACATAAATCTGCCTTTTATGATAATAATCGGATTATTTATTATTTTAGGAATACTGGCTTTTTTCTCGCCACTCCCTGAAGTTAAGGCAGCAGGAGAGGATGAGGCCGATATAAAAGAGGCTGTTTTTGCATCTGGCAAAACTTCTGTCTGGCAGTTTCCACATCTTGTTCTTGGTATGGTGACCCTGTTTTTATATGTGGGTGTTGAAACCGTTTCATTAGGGACACTGGTCGATTACGCAACAAGCCTTAATTTGCCCAATGCGGACCTTTATGCATGGATAGCCCCTGTGGGTATGACATTAGGCTATATATGCGGAGTTATATTTATCCCTAAATACTTAAGCCAGGCTAATGCCCTTCTGATATGTTCAATTATTGCAATTGCCGGTTCACTGTTAGTTGTGTTCATGCCTGAAAATATCTCAATATATTTCATATTCTTTATGGCGCTCGGCTGCTCATTAATGTGGCCAGCAGTCTGGCCTCTTGCAATTGCTGACCTGGGAAGGTTTACCAAGGCAGGAGCTTCAATGCTCGTGGTTGCCATAGTCGGCGGCGCTGTAATTCCAATAATTTACGGTTTCTTAAAGGATGCTTTCGGAGCGCAGAATGCATACTGGATTGCGGTGCCTTGCTTCCTGTTTATACTTTATTATGCTGTAAGTGGCCATAAAATAAGGACATCCTGAATACTAAAAAATTAAATATTGATATGGTTTTAAAAGAAAAGATCCAAAAACCTGCCTTACTGATCCTTGCTGCCGGAATGGGGAGCCGTTTTGGCGGATTGAAACAGGTCGAGCCTGTAGGACCAAATGGAGAAGCAATTATTGATTACACTATTTATGATGCTGTCAGGTCAGGATTTGGCAAGGTGGTTTTTGTTATCCGCGATATGTTTGCTGATGAATTTAAAGAGAAATTTGGTAAGAAACTTGAAGGTAAGATAGAGACTGAATATGTGTGCCAGGAACTTGACAATATCCCTGAAGGATTTTCTGTGCCGGAGGGACGTGAAAAACCCTGGGGTACGGCACATGCCATTCTGGTTGCAAGGGATGCTGTCCGGGAACCGTTTTGTGCACTTAATGCCGATGATTTTTACGGATTCAGCGCTTTGAAGGGAATGGCTGACTTCCTGATGAAGTCTGAGGATCCTTCGGAGTATTCAGCAGTTGGTTATAAGATGGACAATACACTTTCAGAATACGGATCAGTTTCAAGGGGAATATGTGAAGTTGATGAAAACGGATTCCTGAAATCTATTGTTGAGACCACCAAAATTCTCAGGAAAAATAACAAAATAGTATCTGTTGAACCTGATGGGAGTGAAGTGGTTTTGACCGGCAATGAAACTGTATCGATGAATATATGGGGATTTAAAACTTCTATTTTTGATATTCTGGATGAAAAAGTAAAAGAATTTCTTTCTGAGCAGATGGATAATCCTAAATCAGAAATTTTTATCCCCTCGGTAGTCTCTGAAATAATAGAGGAAAACAGGGCAAAGGTAAAAGTCCTTGATACTAACTCACGGTGGTTTGGAGTAACCTATAAGGAAGATACTCCTTATGTTATAGAGAAAATAAATTCTTTAGTGAAGAAAGGTGAATATCCTGAGGAGATACTAATATAGGAATAAATTTATTTAAAGGTAACCGGAAAATATTAAATATATGAACACTGATTTAATCAAAATTGCCAACAGGTTTAAGCTGGACGGAAATGTCAGAGATGTTGTGCCTCTTGGAGAAGGATTCATAAATGACACATATATTATAGAGACAGATGAGGATTTGCCGAATTATATCCTTCAAAGAAAAAACAAAAGAGTATTTTCACCTGTCCCCGCCATGATGGAAAATATCAGGAAAGTATGCGATCATATTAAAGAGAAGGTAAGCCGTGCCGGAGGCGATCCGATGCGGGAAGCAATGACCATTATTCCTGCATCGGACGGGAAACTTTATTTTCTGGATGAAGAAGGTGAATACTGGGCAGTATGCCTTTTCATTGAGGATACAATTGCATATGAGGCTGCAGAGACTCCCGAACTGGCTTATGCCGGAGGTAAAGGAATTGGTAAATTCCAGTCACTGGTATCTGACCTGAAAGATCCATTAACTGATATTTTGCCGGGATTCCACAATATGAGAATAAGGTTTAAACAATGGGATGAAGTATTGGCAAAGGACCCGGTTGGCCGAAAGTCTGAGGTATCTGAAGAGATAAACTGGATTGAGTCCCGCCGCAATGAAATGCTTGGTTTCTGGAAGTTGGTGGAGGATGGGATTATTCCGACACGTGTAAGTCATAATGATACCAAGATCAATAATATACTTTTTGATAAGAATGGAGATGTGCTTTGTGTTATAGATCTGGATACTGTTTTAAACAGCACTGTGTTAAATGATTTCGGTGATGCCATCCGGTATAGTGCAAATACGGGCCTTGAAGATGATACAAATCTTGATAATGTTTCGCTTGATATGGAGATATTTAAAGCTTTTGCAAAGGGGTATCTCGAGGAAGCTTCTTCTTTTCTGACAGATAAAGAGATTGAATATCTGGCCTTTTCAGCTAAGTATATTACATATGAGCAGGTGCTGCGTTTTTTAATGGATTATATTGACGGTGACAACTATTATAAAATAAAATATAAAGATCATAATCTTGTCAGGACAAGGGCCCAATATAAACTTTTGACAAGCATGGAGGATAATTTTGATAAAATGAATGCTGTCATTAAAGAACTGGTGAACGAAATTAAATAAGTATCAGTCTTTAAGTTTCATTGATTGCAAATTGACAGTCGTTGTCGTAACATCATGCCCGAGAAAAAGCCCGGCTTTCATTTCAAATGTTTCAGCTTCTTCAGTGGTTTGATATTTTACTATGCCGTTTTTTGATATCTTATTATTTATTTCATTATGCCTGTCGAGATAAAGTATAAGTTTTTCAGCAACTATTGCTCCCTGATCTAAAATATTTATATTCCCGGATACATATTTTTTTATAACCTTTTTTAGAAGAGGATAGTGTGTGCAGCCCAGGATCAGTGTATCCAGATTGCTGTCTTTTTTCAGAATATTCTGAATATTCTTTCTGACAAAATATTCTGCCCCCTCTGAGTTTATTTCATTGTTTTCAACGATGGGAACCCACATTGGACAAGCTTCCTGGACGACAGATATGACTTTGCCCCCTGACCATTTATTGAGTTCTATGGGGTACGACCCGGAATTTATGGTGCCTTTGGTTCCCAGTACTCCTATATGGCCCGTTACAGAAATTTCCGATACTTTTTCAACGACAGGCCGGATAACTCCCAACACTCTTCGTTCCGGGGCAATGTGCGGAAGGTCGGTCTGCTGAATGCTTCTTAAAGCTTTAGCTGAAGCAGTATTACAAGCTATTATTATTAACGGGCAATTTTGACGGAACAGGTATTTTACTGCTTCAAGGGTATATTCATAAACAACTTTGAAAGATCTTGTTCCGTATGGTGTTCGTGCATTATCTCCCAAATACAGGAAATCATGATGAGGCAGGCTTCTTACCAGTTCCTTCAGTACTGTAAGGCCTCCATAGCCGGAATCAAAAACGCCGATTGGGGAATATTGCATATTATTAACTTTTTAATGCCCGGTCATAGGCTTTATAGTAATGGCCTATCAATTCAGACCAGTCGAATTTCAGCGATGCTTCTTCACTTCGGTATCTGAGTGATATCCTCTCACGCCTGTTTAATTGGGTAAATGAAAACATTATATTTGCCAGTTGCTCTGCAGCAAGGTCGAAATTTTTACCCTTACGATCAATAATATATAAACCCATCTTGTCATGATCCAGTATATTCCTTGAAACGTAATCCCCGAAACCGGCAAGGTTACTGGTTATTGACGGGACTCCGCTTGCCAGGCATTCAAGAGGAGTATATCCCCATGGTTCGTACATGCTTGGGAAGATTCCCAGGTGACAGCCACGGATAAACTGCGGATAATCCATCTTGAACAGAGGATTTGAAGTTGAGATAAAGTCCGGGTGATAAACAACCTTTACTTTATCATGCCTGTTATTTACCAGATTAGCCACACGAAGAAAATTCAGTATCGAATCCTCGGAATCGTTTTTCATAATGTGAGTGACAATCTTAGGCAAAAGTTTTGTTTTCCAGCTTTGAACATTTCTTCTGAGCTTAAGGCGAAGATAATCATCAACCATTTCGCAAAGGTCGGGAAATTTATATTGATCGTCTGATGATGTGACATTTGTATAAAGTTTCAGGCCAACCTGCTCTTTTATCTCTTCGCATACACTTTTGATATCTTCTATCAGAACTTTTGATTGTAACACTTCGGGATTAAAGGAATGAAAAGGACGTTTGGTGATAAAAAAAGCAACAACAGTCATTTTTGAATTTGATTGCTGCAATTTCCAGTTAAGTCTGGCCAATGCCTCAATAGTAAGGTCATAGCCCTTATTGTGATATTCGTAACGTCCCGAAGTGAAGAAATATATTGTATTATCAAGATCGAATGAGTAACTCTGAAAGAAATGTCCCATAACAAAATTATGGATCTCTTTTTTGTATTGAAGGTGCTGATTCTGTATCTGGTGCAATGCTTCAAAACGCTCAATGTTTAATCCGTTAGGAAGTATCAGGTCGGGAGATCGTCCGAGAAGATGGGTGCACTCCCGCGCTGTAAGTTCGCTTACAGTGGTGAATACATGTGCTCCGTGTGTTGATGCCCTTTCTATTTCAACGATGGGACGTATATTAAAGTTGACTGCTTCCGTTTCCCAGTTATAGAATGGCAGATGGTCATAAAAACCATTATCATTCATAGCCAGATAACGGCCGAGAATGGTGGCATGTGTTGTAAATACTATTTTGATATCGAGATTTTCCCTTCGCAAAGCCGGGATTGGCAGTCCTGACATCCATTCATGGAAATGGGCTATGACTTTTTTATTACAAAATTCTGCATTGCTGAAATATTTTAAAAATTCCTGTACCTGGAATCCGAATGCAGCAACTTTATTTATAAGATCATTATCTGCAGGCAGGGTAATATGATAATTTTGCCATATGGAATGTTTTATCTCATCAAGTTTATAAAAAACAGAATAGGGATCAAAAAGTATTACATTCGGACTGCCAGTGATAATCCATTTACCATAATATACCTTAAACCCACGTTCCTGCATTTTAAGAACTGATTTTCCTGCCGGTGAAGAATAATCTGTTGCCGGATCGAAAAATGCTGCTGCCTGATCTTCGAAATACGGTCCGATAAGAAAAAAATTATCCCGGTTCCATATTTTGATTACTGCGGGAACCTTGGAGCGTATAACTGTGTAAATTCCACCTACCTGATTGCATACTTCCCATGCAATTTCAAACAGACAGGTGCCGGCAGGGTTGAAAGTCCCATTTTGCGTTTTTTGTGTTTTATCTGCTTCCATAACTCACTATTTAGTATAGTAACCTCTGACAATATTCCCTGGAGAAAGTCGAAATATCTTTTGCCTTACCCTGATGTTTGATAATCATTTCTCTGTTAGATACCTCTTCAGCTTATCGCAGAGAGTTGCAAAAACAAAGTATGAATTTATTTTATTTCTTCCAATTTTAAAAGCATAATACCTATATATCTAAAATAAAAAAAGCCATTCCGAATGACGAATGGCTTTATAATTATTTTTCTGTTATTTTTACTGTATCCCCAGTTTTTCTTTCACCATGGGAAGTATATCAAGACTTTGGTTGGATTTATACAATACAACATTTGATCCGACATCGAATACATAAAGAAGACTCTGTTCTTTGGCCACTTCACCTATTGCGTTTTCGGCTTTATCAAAAACCGGCTGTAACAATTCTGCCTGTTTTTGCTGTAGCTGTTGCTGTGCAGTCATTTGATAATTCTGGATCCGCTGCTGGATATCCTGAAGCTCGGTGATTTTTGCATTTCGTTTAACTTCTGAAGCATCTTCTCCTAATTGTTCCAGTTCCTGCAGCTTTTGCTGATAATTTTGTTGCATCTCGGCAAGAACATCTTCCAGTTCCGACTGAAAGCTGTTAAATTCAGTTTCAGCTGTCGCCCTTTCAGGCATCAGTTGTACCAATGCTTGTAAATCGATATGGCCGAATTTCAGGCTCTGTGCATTTGCTGAGGAAATAAACCCGGCGAACAAAATCAGGGCCATAAATTTTATTAAATTTCTCATAATAGATGTAATGTTAAAATTTTGTCACAAATATAATTATTAATTATTTATATCCGAGTTTTTCAAGAACCTGATCACTTAAATCGTATCTTGGATTGGTAAATAACAGAGTTGCTCCTCCTGCCTTGTCAAAGATAACGGCATAACTTCCGTCATTAGCTATTTCCTGGACAGCGTTGAAGATATCCTCCTGAAGGGGTTTTATCAGTCCCTGCCTTTTCTGAAACAGATCTCCGTCGGGGCCGAAGTACTTGCGCTGCAATTGTTTGTATTCCTTTTCCTTACTGATGATCACATCCTCGCGTTTGCGTTTCATATCTTCTGAGAGCAATACACTCTCGGCCTGAAAATCTTTATACATTTGTTCAATTTCAGTATGCATCGATTCCAGTTCCTTTTGATACTGGGCAGATAACTGATTAAGTTGTTCCTGTGCTGCCGTAAAAGCCGGAATATTTTCAAGTATATAATCTGAATCGACAAATGCATATTTCTGTGCCAGTGATATTCCTGTAACCAGAAGTATGGCTGAAACAGTCAATATTAATTTTTTCATCCCATTAAAATTTTTAATTATCAATTATTATATCTAATTTCAATATCACATTACATATTTTGTGCCAAATATGTAAATATCAGAACTGCTGGCCTATTACAAAGTGGAACTGACTTCCGCTGGCATCCGGGGATCCCGGCACCTCGTCAAATCCGTATCCCCAGTCTATGCCCATTAATCCAAACATAGGCAGATAGATCCTTACTCCTATACCTGCAGATCTGTATAGTTTAAACGGATTGTAATTTTCAAAATTCACATCGGCATTACCTCCCTCAAGGAATGCGAGTCCGTATATAGTAGCGCTCGGCTTCAGTGTAACAGGATACCGCATTTCCATAGTGAATTTGGAGTACATTTTTGAGCCGGTCCGTGGACTCAGGCTAAAATCCTTATATCCCCTGAGAGCGACATAATCGGTACCATATATATTATACCCTGACATTCCCGAGCCCCCAACGATAAATCCTTCAAAAGGAGATAGTCTGTTTGGATCATAATACCCCAGGAACCCGAGCTCGAATGCAGTTCGCAGAACAAGGTTCAGATTTCTTGACAAAGGGTTAAAAGCCTGGCCTTTAAGCAGCCATTTGTGATATTCTATCCACTTATATTTTTCCTTGTTGGTAATATCCGGTGAACTGTAATCTTTTCCTGAAAACACTGAAAACGGGGGAGTTGCTTTAAGTGAAACTGTAAATTGCGACCCCCTGCGCGAATAAAGCGGATTATCAACTGAGTTCCTGCCAAATACAGTTTTAAAGCTGAAATTATTAAATGTGCCGTTTACTTTTCCTTCTTCATCGGCCATGAAATAAAAATAACTGCCCATATTCTGCAGAAGGTAATGTTCGAGGGACAGTTCATGATAAACTGTAAAATAGTCATCCGGGAATGAAAGGCGGTAGCCATAACCCATTGCAACTGCCGTAGTTTCCCAGATCTGATCGTTTTCATCATTTTCATCTTCCGACCCGTAGTTATATTGATATTGAGGATAACCATATCCATATCCGTAACCGTAAGGACTGTATCCCCCGTAACCCCCATAACCTCCGTAACCTCCGTAGCCTCCGTAGCCTCCGTAACCGCCGTAACCGCCATAACCGCCGTAGGGTGAATATCCGTAACCATAAGGAGAATAACCTCCGTAACCGTAAGGCGAGTATCCGCCAGACCCTCCGTAGGGGCTGTATGACTGATAATATTTATTGGCGCTGTAATTAATCTTTGAATGGGATAATGAAAGAGAGAAAGAGTTTGGCTTTTTGCCTCCCAGCCACGGCTCTATAAATGACAGGCTTATGGTCCTGTAATACCTCCCGCTTGTCTGGTAACGAAGACTAAGAGTTTGTCCGTCTCCCGTGGGAAGAGGCCTCCATGCTTCTTTATTTAATATATTGCGGACAGAAAAGTTTGCAAATTTCAGTCCGACCGATCCGACAAACATACCGGCTCCCCATCCTCCGGAGAGTTCAATCTGGTCATTTGCCTTTTCCTGAAGCTGATATTCAATGTCAACAGTGCCTTCTTCGGGTTGAGGTCTTACATCAGGATTAATAGCTTCAGGATCAAAATGGCCCAACTGGGAAAGCTCTCTCACAGAGCGGATAATTGCCTCTTTGCTGAACAGGTCACCAGGATAAGTGCGCAGTTCGCGTCGTGCAACATGTTCATGTGTTTTTGTATTGCCGGTAATAAGCACTTTGTTGATCGTTGCCTGTTTACCCTCGCGAATACGCATTTCGTAGTCGATTGTATCATTTTCGATATTAATTTCAAGCGGCTGAAGATCAAAAAAGAGATAACCCTCGTTCAGATAAAGATTGTTAAGTCCCTCGTCATTATCGAAAAGTCTTTTTTCAAGCAGGGACTGATTGAAAACATCTCCTTTCTCGATCCCAAGATAATTGGTTAGGTAATCTGACGGGTAAATTGTATTTCCAACCCATTGAATATCTCCGAAATAATATTTTTCTCCTTCGTCAACCCATATTTCAACATTAACCCTCGGCTTATTCTTTTTCCCGACTTCAACCTGATAAATAGTATCCTCTATTATCATAGCATCTCTGTACCCTTTTTCATTGTATTTATCTATCAGGTTAACCTTATCTTTTTCATATTCTTCGTTTAGGAATTTTTTAGTCCTGAAAAAGTTTTTCAATTCTTTGGCATTAGTTTTTTTCATGGCTCTTTCGAGAACATTGTCCTTTATCTCTTCATTACCATGAATGACAACGTCATTGACTTTTACCTTTTCTTTTTTGTCAACATATATGTCAAGGATTATGCTGTTATTCATTGTAGTATCATCCCGCTGAACAATATTTACGTCTGTGTTCAGAAATCCTTTTGCAAGGAATATATTTTTTATCTGGCGTTCAGCGTTGTTTATCTGGTTTTCGGTAATCTGGCTGCCCTTGAGCAGCAGTACTTTCTCTGTAATGTCGTCCTTTTCCGATTTGTTTACGCCAAAAAAGTTTACATCGGAGAGCCTGGGCCGTTCCTGTAAATAGATGTCAAGCCAGATTTGGTCGTCTATTATTTTTGTTGCAGTGATTCTGACGTCCGAAAAAAGACCCTGTTGCCAAAGTTTTTTTATTGCATTGGTAATTGCTTCTCCCGGTACCTCGATCTCCTGTCCTGTTGTCAATCCGGAAAGTTGTATCAGAACAGATTTATCGAGATAGCGGATACCTGAGATTTGCACATCAGCTATCGTATATTTACGCGGGCTTGAATAATATATTGAAAAGTTGGTGCCATCATCAATTTGTGCAAAAGCGCCGGGTAAAGTAACAATAATAAAAAACAGCAGGAATATAATTTGTTTTCGTATTCTGATCATAATATTTTTAAGTAGTTAACTGTTCACTGATTTTTCCGAATCTCCTCTCTCTGTTTTGAAAATCATAAATGGCTTTAAACAGATCTTCTTTCCTGAAATCGGGCCATAGTTTATCTGTAAAATATAATTCTGAGTAAGCTATTTGCCAAAGCAGAAAATTACTGACTCTAAATTCTCCGCTTGTCCTTATTAATAATTCCGGATCAGGAAGATGCGATGATGGCAGGTATTTTGAAAACAATTTATCATTGATTTCATCAGGAGAAAGTATCCCTTTACTGACATCAAAGGCAATTTTTTTTGCTGCTTCAGTAATCTCCCATTTGGAACTGTAGCTAAGCGCCAGTATCATATTTAAACCTTTATTTGAATCCAGTTTTTTTATACATTCCATCAATTTCTTATATACATTTGAAGGCAATTTATCCAGGTCGCCAATTGCCCCCAGCCGTACATTATATTTCATCAGTTCATCAGTTTCATTATCGATCGCCTGGACCAATAGTTTCATCAGTGCATCTATTTCATTTTTGGGACGTTTCCAGTTTTCAGTCGAAAATGCATACAGAGTAAGGTACTTTACTCCTATCTCTTCCGCGCCTTCCAATGTAGAGCGGACTGCTTTCACGCCCTGTTCATGCCCGTGAATGCGGGCGCTTCCGTGTTTTGCCGCCCATCTCCCGTTACCATCCATAATGATAGCGATATGTTGAGGTATCTTGTTTGTATTTAATTTATCTTTTATTGATGTCATCACCAGTATTTCCTCTCGTAGGCCGGACAAGGATTCTTTGAAAAATATATCTTATAGGTAATATGTATCCCCGCATATCCCGGCCAATCATTGTTATGTATTGAATCACTATATTTTATCGTAACTTCTTCACCATTATTATTTGTAGTGGAGAAAGTCAATGGATCATCAAGGTCATCCAGCTTATCAGTTAAGGTTTTTCTTAATTGATATTCCATCGCTACTCCCAGTTTTTTCCCGATACTAAACTTTACTCCAAAACCAAAAGGTATTGTCGGGGTCACAACAGACTCTTCAACTACATTTTGTCCTGCGAACCAGGGATTTATCCCCGCAAGTCTTGCCGGATCAAGTGTATAAGGGAAAAACATCATGCCAAATCCTCCCAGAATGTAAGGGGTAAAAGGTGTTTTTTTCTGCCCCAGCACATATTTCAGGTAATTTATTTCTACCTGCACTGCAAGGTCCTGTACAGTTTTGTTAAAATCCCACATAATATCTTCGTTCTCAACAATTCCTTCAGCACTGAAATTCCCCATCATAAACATAGCCCTTAGTCCAACCCGTTGGTTAAAGTTATACCTGAAATAAGCTCCCAGATTTAAATTTAATGACTGCATTGGAGATGCTTCCCTGATATCTCCCCAGTAAGTTGAGCTACCTCCCCAAACTCCTATATCAGCTGATCTTTGGGCAAAGCCTGAAACAGTAAGAACAATTGTTACAAATAATAATACAGTTTGTTTCATTTGTATTTCAATTCGTTTATTTAAATAATTGTCCAGGCATGTTTTGGATCCGCTTTAATCAAAATTAACGGATAAAAAGCAAATTAAATATATTTTTCACTATTTGCCTCTCCTCTTGTTAAATAGCTTTTCATATAAAAAAATAGCTGATAAAACCATTGATTTTCAACGAACTTTCTTTGTTTGCCCTTTAAAAGCCCAGCTTTCAAAAGCTACAAAAGTAATATAATTCTAAAAATAACATACCCGAATGTTATTATAAAACCGAAAGAAAGATTAAAAATTGTTAAGCTCTGTGGAATAATTAATTGCGCGTGTCAAATCCCCACATTAGTTTGTTTCTCAAAGTATTGAAAAATGTTTGGCCGGGCAGTTTAAGGGTTTTTAATGTAACATCTGCTTTTTTTATTATTAGTGCTGTAGAGAAGGGAGCAGGTTCTGAGCGGTAATCCATTGAAATCAGGTAATGGGAACCTCTTCCTTCAACTTCCAGCCTTACTTCATTTTTGTCAGGAACCACAACAGGCCTTATAGTCAGATTATGAGGGGCAAGTGGAGTAATGACAAAATTTTTAGAATCAGGAGTTAAGATGGGCCCTCCTACACTAAGTGAATAAGCTGTTGATCCGGTTGGGGTTGCTATTATCAGGCCATCAGCCCAGTAGTTGTTCAGGAGCTGATCATCACACCATGCAGTGATATTGATCATGGATGAGGAATCTGTCTTGAGTACAGCTACCTCATTTAGCGTAAGATTAAAATCTGTGTTCTCCATTCCCTTAAATTTAACATCAAGCATAGTACGTTCAATAATGGAGTAACGATTATTGAAAATGTCAGTTAATGTGTTACGTATATGCTCTTTTGAAATATCCGCCAGGAATCCAAGTCTGCCGCTGTTAAGCCCGACAACCGGAATATCAAAATTACGTATTGTTACAACTGAATGTAAGAATGTACCATCTCCTCCAACACTAAAAATGAATTTATTATCAACGTCAAAATCTTTGTGAGATGTAAATGTTGAAGTGTAATAAGGTTTAATATTAAGCTCCTTTGTTAAAAATGCATAAAATGGCTTAAAAAATTGAACTTCTATATTATTTGTCTTAAAAAAACTAAAAAATTCTTCTAAAACAGGAATAAATCTTACTGATACAGCGGTTCCGAAAACTGCAACTCTCATCCCTTTATATTTTTAAAATTACTTGTGAACAAATTAATTGAAAGTTTGAAAAACATTTGAGATTTATCTGTTCTCTTTAAGTTTACCTTTGCGAATATATATTAAATATTCATAAATTTCATAAACTGATCATATCTGTCCCGGTAAAGATCGTTCAACATTGAATGATCCAGATAAATACTTTTAATATTATAATCATATCTTTCAAAAGCTTGTATTACAGAGGAAAGATCTTCCTTATCAAGTTTTAGCACGATTTCCAGATTATTGGATCCTGTAATCCGGTTAACAAAGAGGCTGAGAATTTTGGTGTCATTATTTTCTACAATCTGACTGATCCGGGCCATCGAATAGTCGTTTACATTTACATCCAGCACAATTACGCCGCCTACCTCCTGGAGTGATAAATACCTGGCAAACCTCCGGGCAAGGTCATAATGTGAGATAGCTCCCAGATAATCATGTTCTGCGTTCAGCACCGGTATGACACTCAGCTTTAATTTATACATTAAAGATGCCACTTCAAAAATATGTTGATTCTCATGAACATGAGTAGTATCAAGGTTTCCTGCTTTTTTTTCTATTGGTTCTTTCAGTAAATTGAGATCATATATATATTTGTCTGATATTAATCCCACATATTGTTTCCCGGTAACCACAGGCAGATGGGATACCCTGAAAACATCCATGAAATTAAGCACTTTTTGTCCCTTTTCGGTACTTTTTACCGATGGTATTGATTTTGATATTAACTTTACTGCCAGCAATTGTTTATTCTTATTTTTTAAAAATTAAAATTATATTCTCAAAATATAAAACGTCATGACAAGACTTAGTGTAAATATAAACAAAATAGCAACATTGCGAAATTCAAGAGGAGGAAATATTCCAAGCGTAAAGGAAGCTGCCGTTAAATGTCAGGAATATGGCGCCCAGGGGATTACTGTTCATCCAAGGCCTGATGAAAGGCATATAACCCGTAAGGATGTTTATGAAGTAAAACCTTTGATATATACTGAATTTAACATTGAGGGATACCCGTCTGAAGATTTTCTGCAAATGGTTACCGAGGTAAAGGCAGATCAGGTTACACTTGTTCCTGACAAGCATGATCAGCTTACCAGTGATCACGGATGGGATACATGGGAAAACCTCACTTTTCTTAAGGAGATAGTTGAAAGGTTACATGAGAGCAGAATAAGGGTTTCAATTTTTGTGGATCCGGATCCTGTTCCCATAGAAGGAGCTGCTGAAACGGGAGCTGACAGGGTGGAGCTTTATACTGAGCAATATGCGCGGCTTTACCCGTTAGGACGTGACAGTGCTGTTGGCCCCTTTATCGAAGCGGCCCGTGTTGCAATGAAAATCGGACTTGAAGTAAATGCCGGGCATGATCTTAACCTTGATAATCTTCATTTTCTGAAACTTAATATCCCTGATTTAAAAGAGGTATCCATTGGCCATGCACTGATTTCAGATGCTATCTACCTTGGAATGGAGAATACAATTCATAAATATCTTGATTGTCTGAAAATGGCTTAATATGAAACTTTTTTACAGAAAAGAGGGGGAAGGGACCGTAATTATAATTATTCACGGCCTTTATGGTTCATCCGATAACTGGCTGACTATCGGGAAGAAATTAGCTGAAAAACATACTGTCTATATGATAGACCAGAGAAATCACGGCCGTTCACCTTTTAGTGAAAGCCATACTTATGATGATATGAAAACCGATCTGGCAGAATTTATTGAGAATCATAATATTGAAAAGGCCACACTGCTGGGACATAGTATGGGAGGTAAAACGGCAATGTGGTTTGCAGCAGATTATCCTGAGAAAGTAGAAAAACTGGTTGTTGCTGATATAGCTCCGAAAAATTATTTAGAATCGCATGAAAAAAATCAGTTTAATATGCATGTAAATATTCTTAGAGCTATGCAGGAACTTGATCTGGAAAGTGCCAAAAAGCGAAAAGATATTGAGTCGGTGTTTGCGGGACAGATAAAAAATGAAAAAGTCAGAAAATTTTTGCTGAAAAATGTGACAAAGGACAAAAAGTCAAAAAAATTTAAGTGGCTTCTGAATGTGGATGTGTTAAAAAATCATCTGGAAGAAATTGTCGGGGGCGTGAACATTGAGTGGCTGGTGGACAGAATACCGATAACTGCTTACCCTGTTATATTTATAAGGGGCACGGAATCGGATTATGTCCTGCCGCAAGATGAAGAACTGATAAAGAAAATTTATCCGGAATCAAATATTGTAGATATCAGCGGGGCCGGACACTGGCTGCATGCTGAGAAGCCCGTGGAATTTATGAAGGCTGTTCTCATCTGCTGCTGATTATTACCGGTTATATTTTTGGGTTATCTTTCTGAGAAATTCTTTGTGTCTTTTTTTTAGCTGATCTTTTTGAAAGCGCCATATCCAGTTGCCCGTATCAATGGCCGGGGTGTTTAGCCGGGCTTCGGAGCCCAGCATTAGAAGGTCCTGCATAGGTATTATAGCTGTTTGGGCGCAGGACGACCATATAAGCCCGATACATTTTTTCAGTCTATGTTTTTTACCCCTTCCCAGATATTTTTTTGCCATCTCCTTTTCTTTTCTTTTAATACTCCTGAGCCATCCCATGGTAGTATTATTATCGTGTGTCCCTGTGTAAGCAATGAACCGGGGAGTGTAATTATGCGGAAGGTGTTTATTTTTTTCATCGGAAGTAAAAGCAAACTGAAGCACTTTCATTCCGGGAAGGTTGAGATCATCCCTCAGTTTTTCCACTTCAGGGGTTATTTTTCCCAGGTCTTCCGCTATCAGAGGAATATCCCTGATTTGATGCTTTAGTTTCTTTAAAAGTTCAAATCCTGCTGAAGGAACCCATTCCCCGTTTATCGCTGTTTTTTCTCCTGCAGGTACTGACCAGAATGCTTGCAGTCCCCTGAAATGATCTATTCTCAGTAAGTCAAAAAGATCCAGGTTGAAACGCAGTCTTGACAGCCACCAGTGAAATTTTTGATTTTTCAGCTTTTCCCAGTCATATACAGGATTTTCCCAAAGTTGTCCTGTTTCACTGAAATAATCGGGAGGCACACCCCCGATGTTTATTGGATTCAGATCTTCATCCAGCTGAAAGATGCCGGTATTTGTCCATACATCTGCACTTTCATGCAGAACATAAAAGGGAAGGTCCCCCATAATTGATATGCCATTTGAGTTAGCATATTCTTTAAGTTTAAACCACTGCCTGAAAAATAAAAATTGTACGAATTTGTTATAGGATATATCTTCAGACAGAAGGTTTATATATTTTTTCAGTGATCTTTCTTCCCTGAATTTTAAACTATTTTCCCATTTAAGCCAGTCGGCTGTTTTAAAATGTTCTTTTGCCGACATGAACAGGGAATAATCATCTATCCACCAGCTGTTATCTTTCAGGAATTGCTGATACTCTTCTTCCAGGGTTTTATTGCTTATATTTTTGAAATTCAAGAATGACTTTTTCAAGAGAGGCAATTTCCATTTTTTTACTTTTTCAAAGTCAATATATTTATCAGGAAAGCGGGGTATATTTTTAAGATCCTCCTCTTTTAGGAGGGAGTTTTCTATCAGACTGAAAAGATCTATCAGCAGGGGATTGCCTGAAAATGTCGAAAAGCATTGGTAGGGACAGTTATTTTTCCCGGGTTCACCCAACGGAAGTATCTGCCATATTTTTTGTCCTGCTTCTCTCAGGAAATCTACGAACCGGAAAGCATTGACCCCGAGGGTCCCTATACCTTCTGCCCCCGGAAGAGAGGTTATATGGAGAAGCAATCCGCTATTCCTGCCAGCCATTTGTTGTATTTTTTCTGAAGGCCGACAGATGGTCAGCTGTTTCGCGGACTATCCGCTGAACTGCAAGTCCGTGTTCTATGCCGGGACGGAAAGTATAAGGATCATCTTCCGTAAAGAATAGATAGTGAGCATGAACCAATGAGCGAAGCCACCCCGGAGGCACATGTACCGATGGAAAATTGGTTATTGGCTTATAGCTGCTGTTGACTATCTGTTTTACCCATTGATATGATCCTTCATCATAGTATTCAAAGTACCCCGGATTTTTCGAAGAATATCGTAACGCACCTTTGTCGGCATATATCTCAAAACAACTAAGATCGCCTGTTCCCGAGCTGATACGGCTTGCTGAGATTGTGCCAACAGCCCTGGTTCGGGGATCAAAGAGAGTAATTGTACTAAAAAGATCAGAATCGTAAGGAACATCAGGGAATGCTCCACCCTGTAAAGCAGCGGTGATTTGCATGCCCTCCCCGATAAAGGCTGTAATCAGGCTTATACCATGAGAGCCCAGATCAGCCATAGCACCTCCATCAGGAGCAGGAGTCAGCCTGTTTAATTTCTTTTTGCGATAGTCTGACTGAAGATAGTCGCCGTGGTAATATTTCAGGTCAAAATGAACAGGATTGCCAAGTTTACCTGATTTCCAGAACTGCAGAGCCTCACGGACGGAAGAAGTTTGTAAGTACTGGAATCCTACCTGTATCTTAGCTGAAGTATTCTCAGCCAGCTTTTTCATTTGCTGCTCTTCTTCAAAGGAGCTGCATACAGGTTTTTCAAGATATATATAGCTTACATCCGGCATTTGCAGCGCAAGCTTAAAATGTTCGAAATGAACGCTGTTGGGGCCCAGAATGAAAACAGCATTGACCTTTTCGTTTTTAGCGAAATCTTCAACAGTTTCTGCTGAGGCGAACCCATATTTCTCTGCAAATGCTTCACGGCTTTCCTTTCTGGCAGAAGTTACTGATTCAAAGACCAGTTCAGGAACAGTGTCGTAGTAATATTTTAATGCCTGAATTGAATAAGCATGAGCCTTTGCTATTGAGCCCGCTCCCATAAATCCCACATGAATTTTGTGCATATATGTTTTTTGTTTTATTTGTGTTATATCCCGGAGCTTTGTGCTGAAGAATAATTTTATAGTTTATATATGGCCCGGGTTATAACATAACTTATAAGTCGTAGCAACAATCAGAGTTCAAAAATATAATTTATTTTATTAAGAACAGAGGATTTTTTTGAAGATAAAAAATTGTTTCAAGGTTAATTTTTTGGTGAAATTTAATTTATCAGTTTGAAGATAATAAAAAGAGCGGAGCCGGTTGATCGTTATTTAACGAAAATCCGACTCCGCCTTTGTCTGAAAACAACTTCGCCTGGAAGATTATTTTACAACTAACTGGTATTGATAAAATTGAAAGATAAGTTTAATTGTTTTCACTGTAATTGTAAACATTTTCATATTCAAACAAATCACCATTGTAATCTTTACAGGTAACCCTGAATGCTACGGAATCCAGTCCTTCAATCTGCAATTTCTCCAGGTTAAAAGATACGTAAGCAGCATATGGAATGTCTTCAATATCGCCATTATCATTATGACGTAATTCCAGCTCAACCGGCTGGTCTAATTCTGTCAGTGTGCCGGGCTCTTTTACAAGATTTATATAATGTATTTCATAACGGCCCCAATATTTAATTTCGAAATTCAGCAGACTGTCAGTCAGCCAGCAATCTCTTACTATGACAGGATCATTGCCAATACTGTCCTGATTTTCAGCAGTTATATCAATTATGCCTTTTTTAAGGATTTTTTGAACTGAGTTTACCCTGATATAGTACTCTGTTACTTCTCCGTTCTCATCTGCATCATCACCAATAATGGTGTAGTTGATCAAAATCCTGTCACCCGTTTTCAGCCTGGATTCAGGATCATCTGTTCCGTAATAGTACCAGGGCCGGTAATAACCTGAGGCAACAGGTATAAGAATATTTCCATCGTCGAGGATTATCTTATATTCTAATGGATCCGAACTCGTTTCTTCCAGCATTCCGAATGCTACCCACATCTGGTCAAGGGAATATCCATCGTCATCTTTAAGACATCCTGCTGCTAAGACTGATAAACCAAATAATACTCCAATAATGTATTTTTTCATTTGTTTAAAATTTTATAATTATTCTTGTAAATAAATTAATTTAAAATTTGAGAACTTATGAAACTATTCCCTGATTTCATCATGAAGGCAAGGCACTTCGTTCCGCAAATTATTTTTTAATCATATTTTGTGATTAAAAAGAACATGCTTGTCTCATGGCTGAATATTTTTTTATTATTATATTACAATGATCATAAGAAGATATAAAGGGTTGCGTTGGCAATAGAAAAAATTATTATTTTTTGTTTTGTCAAACTTAATTGGCACAACAATTGTTATTCATATTTGGATATATATAAATAAATACATATTTTTAGGGTTTATATCGAAATGCTTTATCAGCCTGCTAAAAGGTTTGAAGTTATATATCAAATTATTAAGAAATATTTTAAAAAATTTTCGAGAACATATGAAAAAATTATTATTTTATTCGGGTGTCGCATTGTTTTTACTATCTGGTTTAGTCAGTTGCCATGCAAAGAACGACAGCAGCAATAATGCGGCTGAAAAGGCCGTACCGTTTGAAAAAGTTTCACAGAATGTTAATAGTACCGGGGGCGCAGTTAAATTAACCAAAGACGTATTTCTTCAAAAAGTCTGGAACTACGTGGAGTCACCAAGGGAATGGAAATATAAAGGTGAAAAACCTGCACTGATTGATTTTTATGCTGACTGGTGCGGCCCGTGTAAGATTGCTTCTCCGATACTTGAAGAGCTTTCAAAGGAATATGCCGGTGAGATCATAGTATATAAAGTTGACACCGAGGTTGAAAGAGAACTGGCATCGGTATTCGGAATAAGAGGTATTCCTGCCTTTTTATATATACCAATGAATGGAAAACCCCTCATGATGTCAGGTGTAGCAAGATCAAAAGAGGAGACAAAAGCAATGTTTAAAACAAATATAGATAAATACCTGTTGGCCACAGAATAGTATAAGTATATACCTTTTTGATGACTGCATAATTGTTATTGCGCTATGCCAGACTGTAATCTTTCTTTTGACTAAGACTTCCGCCTTACAGATTCAGGTTAATTTTTTTTTAAAACTTATTCAATAGTATAGTTTCAACAGTAAAAAGAATCCTGATTCTACACCATGAAAAGGTCTGACAGGATTTTTATAAGTTCATCAGGGGTTACCAGTTTCTGTTCTCCTGTCCCCATATTTTTCAGGGTTAGCTTATCAGATTTTATTTCGTTTTCACCTGCAAGGATCACAAAAGGTATCTTTTTCTTGTTGGCATAATTCATCTGCTTTTTAATTTTCGCCCATTCAGGATAAATTTCTGCGTTTATTCCTGATTTGCGAACTTTTGTAAGTAATGGAAGAGAGTATTCTTCTTCTTTTTCACCGAAATTGATAAACATTACTTTTGTACTTTCTGAATACTTTTCAGGGAACAGATTAAGTTGTTCAATCACTTCATATATTCGTTCAGCGCCAAAAGAGATGCCTACGCCGGATACTCCGGGTAATCCGAATATCCCTGTAAGGTCATCATAACGGCCTCCTCCGCATATACTTCCTATATTGACATCTTCAGACTTAACTTCAAATATAGCGCCTGTATAGTAGTCAAGTCCCCGCGCCAGCGACTGGTCAAACTCAACTAAATTCTGAAGCCCGGTTTGATTTATATAACGGTAGAGTGTTTTTATCTCATCTATTCCTTTAATGCCAATTTCTGAGGATGCCAGCAACCGTTCAAGTTTTTCTGTCTTTGATAAACAGCCGCCCTTCATTGCCAGCAAGGGCTGAAGTTTTGATATAGCCTCTCCAGATACACCCCTGGCAGCCAATTCCCTGTTAACATTTTCAAGTCCTGTTTTTTCCAGCTTGTCAATTGTAACCGTGATTTCATTTATCTTGTCAGGTTCCCCGATGATCTCTGCTATTCCTGCCAGGATTTTTCGATTATTATATTTTATTGTAGTTTTAATTTTCAGACGATTGAAAACATCATTGATTATCTGTATAAGTTCTGCTTCATTTAAAATGCTGTTACTGCCTATTATATCTGCATCGCATTGATAGAATTCGCGATAGCGGCCTTTTTGCGGACGGTCAGCCCGCCAAACAGGCTGTATTTGATAACGTCTGAACGGGAATACAATATCATTTCTGTATTGTGCAACAAACCTTGCAAAAGGAACGGTAAGGTCATATCTCAATCCTTTCTCTGAAACCGAAGGGGTAATCCTGACGGAATTTCTTTCAAGCAAAAATTTTTCAGGAACATTTTTTAAGTAATCGCCTGAATTCAGAATCTTAAAAAGCAGTCTGTCCCCTTCCTCGCCATACTTACCCGTAAGTGTGGATAAATTCTCCATAGCGGGTGTTTCTATTGGCTGAAAACCATATAAACGGAAGACATCTTCAATAATGTTGAAAATGTAATTTCTTTTAACTACTTCATCAGGGGAAAAGTCCCTTGTCCCTTTTGGTATGGAAGGTGTTTCTGCCATTTTCCGGATTATTTCTGTTACGACCGCAAAAATAAGTAATTATAACCGGTATTATAAAAAAAATATAAAATGAATGTAATTTATTGAGAATGGGTTTATTTAAAAATATAGCAGGGTCCCCTCTTAATATTCATTCAGGTGATAAAGATATTGAAGGGAATAACTATAACTGTTTTTTTATAGATTTGAAACAAATTTTTAGTAAATTGAAAGCGGCAGTGAGGGATTTATTTCCCTGGGGTAAGAAAATTTAAACCCTGATATATAGAGGGACTCAGAATAAGCTGGTAATGTTCATGTTAGTTATGGTTATTGATTACACAACCCGGCCATAACAAATTTGTGTCCAAAAAAGTATTGACTTATGGGTATAAGAGTCAGTTAAATAGTAAATTTGTGCCGAAAAAAAATATAATATTAAATAATTATAACCGGTATTTATAAAATTATCGCTGATTATAATATAAAATGCTAATGAAACTCATTAAAGTAACAGATAAAGAGACCCGGAACTTGTTCCATAAAACAGCTAAAAGAATCTATAAAGATGATCCTAACTGGATTTGTCCACTGGAGGGAATGATCGAAAATATATTTGATCCACAAAAGAACCCTTCTTTCAAGAATGGTGATGCCATACGCTGGGTTCTGACGGATGAAAAGGGTAATTTCCTTGGCCGAATTGGAGCATTCTATAACAGGGAAAAGGCAGGTATTTTTGAACAGCCCACCGGTGGTTGCGGTTTTTTTGAGTGTATAGATGATCATGAAGCTGCCGGAATACTATTTGATGCAGCACGCGAATGGCTGAAGTCAGAGGGTATGGAAGCGATGGACGGTCCTGTTAACTTTGGAGAGAATTATATGAACTGGGGATTACTGGTTGATGGTTTTATGCCCCAGGGATTTGGTATGCCATACAATCCGCCTTATTATTTAAAACTGTTTGAAAAATATGGATTCAGGATATATTTTAAACAGTTTAGTTATCATCTGGATACAACTCTTCCGGAGTTACCTGAACGGTTTTGGAAGGTTGCTGAATGGGTTGCCCGGAAACCACAGTATAGTTTTAAACATTTTTCATGGAAAGAGAAAGACAGGTTTATAGAAGATTTCGCCAGGGTTTATGATAGCGCATGGAAATTTCATGAACATTACAAACCAATTGATAAGGATGATCTGAAAGATTTTTTAATTAATTCAAAATTCATGCTGGAAGAGGATTTTGTCTGGTTTGCCTATCATGAAGATGAACCCATTGCCCTTTTTGTGATGGTGCCTGATTTTAATCAGATTCTGGCAAAACTTAATGGTAAGATAACTTTGCTGAATTTGCCTAAAGTGCTGTGGCTTAAATGGAGAAAAACAATGACCCGGACCCGGAGTCTTATAATTGGCGTGGTGCCGAAATTCCAGCGGTCAGGAATTGAAGCTGCCATATTTTGGCATTTAAGGCCGGTTATGTATAAAAAAAGGTGGTATAAAGAGATGGAACTCTCGTGGGCTGGAGATTTTAATCCGAAGATCATATCTCTTTATGAATCAGTAGGTGGAAAACGGGTTAAAACTCACTATACAATGAGATATCTGTTCGACAGGAATAAAGAGTTTACCAGGGCTCCCATAATAACAGGAGAGGAAACTTCAAAGAAAAAAAATGCAGGTGATAATCGTGGTAATTAATTTTTGGAATTTTAGATACATTGATTATCTTTGCAGCCCTCTTTTATAAAGTTAGTAATCCGGATAATCCGGAATATAACCTGAGAAGAGTTGAAAATTTTGATTTTAACGCGGCAATTTGAATTATAATCTATTGCTGAATAATTTAAAAATTTAGATTTTTCTGCGAGCAAAAAATTAAAGACAGATGAAAAAAGGAATACATCCTGAAAATTACAGACTGGTAGCGTTTAGAGATATGTCAAACGGCCATACATTTATTACGGGGTCAACCGTGGAAACAAAAGAAACAGTGGAAGTAGAAGGTGTTGAATATCCACTTTGCAAACTTGAAATTTCCGATACATCGCATCCTTTTTATACAGGTAAAGTAAAATTGGTGGATACCGCGGGTCGTGTGGATAAATTCATGAGCCGTTACGGGAAACATATGGAAAAAAGAAAAAAATGACGTACCTCCTGAAAGGTTTTATAGCTCCGTTATTGCGGAGCTTTTTTTTTGTTTATGATTGTCACTTTTTTCAACCGCCATACTTAAATTACTGATAAATTTTTAGTGGCACGACTATTGCCATATAGAAAATCATTCATCTTTATAAAATTTGTTCCGACATATTGTCACAAACACGAAAGAAATGAGACATAAGAAAGATTCAGGATTTCCAAATATATTTTTAAGCAGAATTATGAACGGTGATGCAGATTTTATACCAATTGTTGCTGACGGAGATGAGAATGAGCTTAAAAACACTGATGTTCCCGAGGTATTACCTGTTCTTCCATTACGAAACACAGTGCTTTTCCCGGGAGTAGTGTTACCCATAACGGTCGGACGTAAAAAATCACTTCAGCTAATCAAAGATGTGTATCAGGGCAGTAAATTATTAGGGACCCTGGCACAGAAAGATTATACTGTTGATGATCCTTCTCCCCCGGAATTGTATTCCGTGGGTACAATGGCAGAAGTACTAAAAATACTTGAGATGCCTGACGGATCAACGTCTGTTATCATACAGGGAAAGAGAAGATATGCGGTTAATCAGTTTATTACGGAAGATCCCTATTTCAAGGCTGCTGTCCAGCCTTTAAATGATATTTCACCGGGGAATGATGCAGAATTTAATGCTATTGTTGGTTCATTAAAAGATTTGTCTATCAAAATTGCCCAATTCTCTGCCAATGTTCCGCCAGAAGCCACTTTTGCCGTTAAAAATATTGAGAATTCTACCTTTCTTATAAATTTTATATGTTCCAACACAGACTTAAATGTGGAAAACAAGCAGCATCTGCTGGAGATTGAAAGTTTAAAAGACCGTGGCATTCAGGCTATAAGTTATCTTGTTAAGGAAGTGCAAATGCTGGAACTTAAACAGGATATACAAAAGAAGGTTAAAACTGATATGGACAGGCAGCAACGTGAATTCATGCTTAATCAGCAGATGAAAACCATACAGGATGAATTGGGAGGCAATCCTGTTGAATTGGAGATAAATGAATTAAAGAATAAGTCAAAAGATAAAAAGTGGGGTAAGGAGGTTGCAAAATTTTTTGAGAAGGAAGTTGAGAAATTACACAGACTTAATCCTGCTGCCGGAGAGTATTCAGTGCAATATACATTTTGCCAGACCTTAACAGAGCTTCCGTGGAATGAATACACAAAAGATAATTTTGATCTTAAAAATGCCCGTAAAGTCCTGGATGAGGACCATTATGGGTTGGAAAATGTAAAACAGCGCATCCTGGAACATCTGGCAGTGCTAAAGCTCAAGAATGACATGAAGGCTCCTATACTTTGTTTATACGGCCCACCGGGGGTCGGAAAGACATCTCTGGGAAAATCGGTCGCCAGGGCCCTCGGAAGGAAATATGTCAGGATAAGTCTGGGAGGCCTTAGTGATGAGGCCGAGATTCGCGGCCACAGGAAAACATACATTGGCGCCATGCCCGGACGAATTATTCAGAATATTAAAAAGGCGAAATCCTCAAATCCGGTTTTTATTCTGGACGAGATAGACAAAGTATCAAAACATTTTCACGGAGATCCGGCTTCAGCTCTTCTTGAGGTGCTTGATCCGGAACAGAATTCCGAGTTTCATGATAATTATGTGGAAATAGATTACGATCTATCGAGGGTGATGTTCATTACTACAGCTAATACACTCAACACCATTGCTCCTCCGCTTCTCGACCGTCTTGAGTTAATAGAGATGAGCGGTTATCTGGTTGAAGAGAAAATAGAGATTGCCAAACGCCACCTTATTCCGCAGCAGCTGGAAGAACATGGCCTTAAGAAGAATGATGTTATTTTTCCGAAGAAGGTTATTGAACTTATAATAGACAATTATACCAGGGAATCCGGTGTAAGGGAACTGAATAAAAAAATTGCACGGGTGATACGCCGGATAGCTAAAAAGATTGCCTTTGAAGAGACATATAATAAAAAACTGACCAGGGCCGATATCCATGAATACCTCGGAGTTGCGGAACATACGAAGGAGAAATACCAGGGAAATGAATTTGCAGGGGTTGTAACAGGATTGGCATGGACAGCCTCAGGGGGTGATATTTTGTATATTGAAACGAGTCTGAGTAAAGGTAAGGGGACCCTTACATTAACGGGAAATCTTGGAGAAGTGATGAAAGAATCGGCAATCCTGGCCCATGAATATCTGAAATCACATGCAGGGGAGCTGGATCTGGATCCTGATGTTTTCAGCAACTGGAATGTTCATATTCATGTACCAGAGGGTGCTATTCCCAAAGACGGGCCTTCTGCTGGTATTACTATGATTACTTCTCTGGCATCTGCATTTACACAACGGAAAGTAAAAAGGAATATAGCAATGACCGGCGAGATAACCCTGAGGGGGAAAGTTCTCCCGGTAGGCGGAATAAAAGAGAAAATACTTGCAGCCAAACGGGCTGGTATTTCGGAGATAATTCTATCCGTTGACAACAAAAAGAACCTTGAAGAAATTAAAGAAGAGTATCTGAAAGGATTGAATTTCCATTTTGTTAACACAATTCATGATACCCTGAAAATTGCCCTGTTAAAGACTAAAGTTATTAAACCATTGGATATCAGTTGATTATTTTTTTTAATTTACTGTGGAGAATTTGTTCCATAACATTTTTTAATTTTTTTTAACATTACGGCATAATTTTTTGTTTTTTGGCATTTTTTTTGCTTTCGTTAAGTTAAATCTTGTCATAAATTTTAGAAATGGAAATTAATAGCGGGAAAAACAAAAAATTAGTTGCAGAAGGGTATAGTAAAGCAGTATGGAACATAAGGGCCAGGGTATTCGATTCGACATTTGAATTATCTCATCCCGCAGATGTTGAAAGAAAAGTATGGGAACTGAAAATGGTTCTTAACTGATAAATTCAAATATCAGGTTATACTTTAATATTGATCCCAGCTTTTTACAGTTATATCGTTAAGCGAATATTTACAGATTCCATAAATAAAAGCACTTGCAACCCTTGAATTGGTAATAAGCGGAATATTATAATCAATGGAATTTCTTCTGATATTATATCCGTTGCTTAGTTCTCTTTTAGTATAATTTTTTGGTATATTAATAACCAGGTCTATTTTCTTTTCTCTCAGATATTCCAGTGTATTCGGATGGCGGTCCTCCTCGTCGGGCCAGTGTAACAGTGTATTCTCAACCCCGTTTTCATGCAGAAAGCGATGCGTGCCCTCAGTAGCGAAAATATTATATCCATTTTCCTTCAGAAGTTTTGCGCTTATAAGCAATTCAACTTTTGACTTAGAAGGTCCCGAAGAGATGAGTATATTTTTCCCCGGGAAATTATAGCCGACAGACAACATAGATTTCAGCACAGCTTCATAATATGTTTCACCTATGCATCCCACTTCACCGGTTGATGCCATGTCAACGCCGAGTACAGGATCGGCATTCAGTAATCTGGCGAATGAGAATTGTGGTGCTTTAACCCCAACATAATCGAGCTCGAAAAGTGACTTATCCGGTTTATCAACCTTGATGCCCAGCATTACTTTGGTAGCTATCTCTATCATGTTAAGTTTCATCACTTTTGAAACGAACGGGAAACTGCGGGAAGCACGGAGATTGCATTCAATAACTTTAATAGCATTATCCTTGGCAAGGAACTGCATATTGAAAGGGCCGGTTATTTCAAGCCCGTCTGCTATCTGGCGGGCTATTTTTTTAATTCTCCTGATAGTCTCGATATATAGCTTCTGAGGGGGAAATACAATAGTGGCATCACCTGAATGGACCCCTGCAAATTCAACATGCTCTGAAATTGCATATGCAATGATTTCACCATTCGAGGCTACTGCATCTATTTCTATTTCCTTAGCTTCTTCAATGAATTCTGATATCACGACCGGATGTTCTTTGGAAACATTGGCTGCCATTTCCAGAAAATGGTTCAGCTGATCGGGATTTGAAACAACATTCATTGCAGCTCCTGACAGAACGTAAGAGGGACGGATCAGAACCGGGTATCCTACCTTAGATATAAATTTGTTAATTTCTTCGCTCTCTGACAACCGTGCCCATCGCGGTTGATCAATATTAAGCCGGTCCAGCAGTGAAGAGAATTTTTCACGGTCTTCTGCATTATCAATTTTCACGGGGGAGGTGCCAAGCACCGGCACTTTCTGGTCATATAATTTCATCGCCAGATTATTGGGTATCTGTCCCCCTACCGATATTATCACACCGTAAGGATTTTCAAGATCTATAATATCCATAACCCTTTCGAAGCTCAGTTCATCAAAGTATAATCTGTCGCATGTATCGTAATCGGTGCTAACTGTTTCAGGATTGTAATTAATCATTACTGAACGATAACCTTCCTTTCTTATAGTTTTAACAGCATTAACACTGCACCAGTCGAACTCAACCGAGCTGCCGATACGATATGCACCTGATCCGAGTACTACGACAGATTTGTTGTCGTTGATGAACTCAATATCATTTTCAATACCGTTGTATGTAATATAAAGATAGTTGGTCATAGCCGGATATTCACCGGCAAGTGTGTCTATCTGCTTGACCACCGGTATTATCCCCCTCTCTTTTCTGGCTGCTCTTACCCTGAGCAGGTCTCTCTGTATAAATTCATCAGTACTGTCAAGAATTATCCGTGCAATCTGGAAATCTGAAAAACCGGCTTGTTTAGACAGCCTCAGCAAATTATCAGGCAGTTGTTCCAGTGAATTTATTTTTTGTAGTTCTCTTTTTATATTGAAAATATTTTTCAACCGGTAAAGGAACCAACGGTCTATTTTGGTTTTATTGTAAATATCATCTATCGAATATCCCTGGTTAAAAGCCTCTGCAATGGCAAATATCCGCCTGTCTGTGGGATTTTCCAATTCTGACTCAATCTGATCTATTTTTATTTCATTTTTATTGCCCACAAAACCATGCATTCCTAAGCCAACCATGCGTATTCCCTTTTGTACAGCTTCCTCGAATGTCCGTCCTATAGCCATAATTTCTCCCACACTTTTCATGGAGCTGCCAATGATTTTTGAAACCCCGATAAATTTATTCAGGTCCCAGCGGGGTATTTTTACCACGCAATAATCAAGAGCCGGTTCAAAAGCAGCTGTAGTTACTTTTGTAACCGAGTTTTTCAACTGATGGAGCCCGTATCCCAGTCCCAGTTTAGCTGCCACAAAGGCCAGGGGATATCCCGTTGCTTTAGAGGCCAAAGCGGATGAGCGTGACAGACGGGCATTGACCTCAATGACCCTGTAATCATCTGAATAAGGATCAAGGGCAAACTGAACATTGCACTCACCTATAACGCCAACGCGCCGGATAATTTTTATGGAAATTGACCGAAGCTTATGGTATTCCTGATTGCTTAGAGTTTGTGAAGGAGCTACTACAATGCTTTCTCCGGTATGAATGCCGAGGGGATCAAAATTTTCCATGTTACAAACCGTAATGCAGTTATCATACCGGTCACGCATAACTTCATATTCGACCTCCTTCCATCCTTTTATTGATTCTTCCACCAGTATCTGGGGGGAATAGGAAAAAGCTTTTGATGCAAGTGATTCCAGCTCCGCTTCGTTTTCACAAAAACCGGAACCCAGTCCCCCAAGAGCATAAGCAGCCCTGATAATGACCGGATAACCTATTTTCCTTGCTGCCTCCTTTGCTTCCGTCATTTTTGATGCAGCAATACTCTTAGGAGTTTTTACCCCTATCTCAGCCAGCATCTTTGCGAAAATATCACGGTCTTCAGTGTCTATTACAGACTGCACCGGGGTCCCTACCACTTCCACATTATATTTTTCCAGTACGCCGGTTTCATAGAGAGCAACACCACAGTTAAGGGCAGTCTGGCCTCCAAAAGCAAGCAGTATGCCCTGTGGTTTCTCTTTTTTTATAACTTCTTCCACAAAATAGGGTGTAACAGGAAGAAAATATATTTTGTCGGCTATATCCTCTGAAGTTTGTATAGTTGCAATATTGGGATTAATAAGAACTGTTTTGATCCCTTCTTCTTTAAGAGCTTTCAGAGCCTGTGACCCTGAATAATCAAATTCACCGGCTTCTCCTATCTTGAGAGCTCCCGAACCAAGAACTATGGCCTTTTTTATTTTGGAATCTGTCATGACAAATTTTGAAATATTATTAAACTATTCCGCGGTATTCTTTGATCATTTTTATGAAATCATCAAATAAAAACTCTGTGTCGGTAGGCCCGCTGGATGCCTCCGGGTGGAACTGGGTTGAGAAAAATGGTAAGGTCTTATGCCTGATACCCTCATTGGTGTTATCATTTGCATTAGTGAACAGAGGCTCCCAGTCTTCAGGTAATGTTTCGTCGGCTACAGCATATCCATGGTTTTGTGAAGTAATATAGCACCTGTTTGTGCCCTTAAGCAAAACAGGCTGGTTATGACTCCGGTGACCGAATTTCATTTTGTAAGTATCAGCGCCTGCAGCACGTGCAAGAAGCTGGTTGCCCAGACAAATTCCCATGACCGGTTTACCTGTACTCAATATTTTTTTGATATTTGATATAGTTATTCCGCACATGGCCGGGTCACCGGGGCCGTTAGAGATAAATATGCCATCAGACTCTTCGCGGGTGAAATCATAATTCCACGGAACGCGGATAACAGAAACACCCCGGTCCAAAAGGCAGCGGATAATATTATTTTTCACTCCGCAGTCAACTAATATAACCTTGAGGCCGCTATTGCCATATACCTCGACATCCTTGCATGAGGCAATATCAACCAGGTTATCTTTATTCGGGTCATAAAAATCGATCGTCTCATTTTCAAATTCAATTTTACCTAACATGGAACCTTTGGTTCGCAAAATTTTTGTTAAGGCCCTTGTGTCAATATCAAAAAGTCCCGGCACACCATATTCGCTTAGCCAGTCGGAAAGACTTTTTTCCGCATTCCAGTGACTGAATTTAAAAGAATAATCAGAGATTATCAATCCTTTTATATGCAATTTATAAGATTCGAAATATTTATGAATTCCATTTTTTTTAGTGTTATGAGGTACGCCGTAATTGCCTATCATGGGATAGGTGGAAACCAGTATTTGTCCTGTATATGATGGATCAGTCAGACTTTCCGGGTAACCTGTCATGGCCGTATAAAATACTACCTCTCCGGCCGCTGACATTTCGCTGCCGAAAGACTTTCCGGTGAAGACACTTCCATCTTCCAAAGTTAATTTTGCCTGTTTTACTTCTAACATACCTGTTCTTATATAAGAAAAATGCGCCTGTCCGGATAATGGGACAAACGCATTTTTTAAGTTATCTTCATTTGATGCATGCTCTCTTAATTCTTTTATCGCTTCAAAAATAGTAATATTTCTTCAATAATTATTTGTTTTATAAAAATAATGTATAAATTTGCAGATAATTATGAATATATATTCATTTTGAGTTTAAAGATTATTAAAAAGTAAAAAGGATGACAATAGATTAGTATTAATATCCAATGTTAAATTTTGGGAGGAGGATGGTCATCTGACATTAACAAAATGTAAACATTTTAAATGAGGTGCCATAAAAAAATAAATCGGGATAAGTAAATGAAGAACAAATTGATCAGGCAGGCGGAAATAGTAAAGATAATCTCAAGGGGGAATATTCACAGCCAGGAAGAGTTACTTCAGGTATTACAGAGAAAAGGATATGAAATGACACAGGCTACTCTTTCACGCGATCTGAAATTTCTTCGTGTTGCAAAAGTACCCCATCCTGTAAGTGGTTATGTTTATGCAATCACAGGGTCAGAAGAGGATAAAGGCAGTCCTGACCTCTCGGGTAATAATTTTCTTGCCGACGGGTTTCGAGGACTGCATTTTTCGGGAACACTTGCCGTAATGAAAACCCTCCCGGGCTATGCCTCAAGCTTTGCTGCTGTGATAGACAGTGCAGAACAGTATGAGATATTAGGTACGATTGCCGGAGATGATACAATATTAATAATAAGAAGAGAGGGAACAACAAAAAATGATTTAATGAATGCATTAATATCAATAATGCCAAAATTGAAAAACAGACTTCAATAATGAAACGAGAATGATTGTAAAATCACATAGGAGTATGATCAAAACTTATGGAAGTTATATTTGATACCTTTGAAAATTAACAATTTTAATAGTATGAAAGATTTAAAAGATATAAAAGTAGTTGTGGCAGGCAAAAAGCACATTTCATATATTGATGAAATAAATGATGCTATTGACTTAGCCTCCAAGCAAAGGGGTACGGGTATAGCCCGCCGTTCTTATGAATATCTTGCTTCAAAAATCAATGAGGGAAAAGCCATCATTGCTTTAGACGATAATAAATTTGCCGGTTTTTGTTATATCGAAACATTTGGCAATAAAAATTTCGTAGCTAATTCAGGACTTATTGTGGTGCCCGGATATCGCGGTATCGGCCTTGCAAAAGCAATTAAGCGTACAGCTTTCAATTTATCGAGAACAAAATATCCTGATGCTAAGATTTTTGGATTAACAACGGGTTTGGCCGTTATGAAGATAAATCACGAGCTTGGTTACAGACCTGTTACTTTTTCGGAACTTACTGATGATGATCTTTTCTGGGACGGGTGTAAAGGTTGTGTTAATTATGACATCCTTCAGCGAACGAACAGGACTAAATGTTTATGCACTGCAATGCTTTATGATCCTGCATGGGAAAAGAGTGCGAAAAATGGAAACGGGATACGCAAGAGGAGCCTGTTGGATGTAATTCAGAAGATGAAACCTAAAAACGGATTTCTGAAACAAAATTCCAAAAATAATGTAGTGACCAAAGATTAAATCAGGCAGGTTTCCTGTTTATAAGTACCGCCGCATAATCAAAATATCATATTAATAAAAAAATTACCGAACATAAGAGATATAGATTTCTTAGTCATTTAAATTGTGTTTATGAATAAAAAGTTGGTATTGGCATTCAGCGGGGGACTTGATACTTCATTTTGTGTTAAGTACCTCAAAGAAGAGAAAGGGTTTGAAGTTTATACAGCCATTGCAAATACCGGTGGCTTTTCACAGTCTGAGCTTAAGGCTATAGAGGAGAAAGCATACCGTCTTGGGGCTAAAGAGCATGCCACCATTGATATTACTAAAGATTATTACGAAAAATGTATAAAATACATGGTATTCGGTAATATCCTGCGTAATAATACATATCCCGTATCTGTCAGCTCGGAACGTGTCTTTCAGGCTATGGCAATCATTGAATATGCAAAAAAGATAAAGGCCGGATATATTGCTCATGGCAGTACAGGAGCAGGTAATGACCAGGTACGGTTCGACCTGACTTTTCAGGTGATGGCCCCGGAAATTGAAATTATAACTCCCATACGCGATCTTATGCTTAGCCGGGAGCAGGAGATTGATTTTTTGAAAAGGCACGGTTGTGAAGATGATTATAAGAAAATGCAATACTCTGTAAACCAGGGTTTATGGGGAACCAGTGTTGGAGGAAAAGAAACCTTAACTTCTGATAAGGGACTCCCTGAAAATGCATATCCCGTCCGGATGGAAGCAAAAGAAGAAAAGATCATTGAACTCGGCTTTGAAACGGGGGAATTTAAATCAGTCGATGGAGAATACTTTGCTAATGGCCCTGAAGCCATAAGAAAACTCGATGCTGTCGCATCGAAATATGCAATTGGAAGAGATATTCATGTGGGTGATACTATAATCGGAATAAAAGGGAGAGTAGGGTTTCAGGCAGCTGCACCTGTTTTGATTATTAAAGCTCACCATCTTCTCGAAAAATATACTTTAACAAAATGGCAGATGTACTGGAAAGAGCAACTGGCAAACTGGTATGGCATGTTTCTTCATGAGGCGATGTATCATGAGCCGTCAATGAGGAATATAGAGGCCTTTCTTGAAGATACCCAGAAGAATGTTACAGGAGAGGTGATTGTTAAATTAAGGCCTTATAGTTTTGAATTTCAAGGTGTCAAATCAAAACATGATCTAATGAGCTCGAAGTTTGGAGAGTATGGGGAAACAGTGAAGGGGTGGTCTGCCGATGATGTGAGGGGATTTACAAAAATTTTGTCAAATCCTTTAAAAATATATTATTCGGTTAATAAGGAGTTTTAGCCAGGTAAAGAAAAATGAATTAGTTTTAAAATATTTTATTGTATGATCAATGTGGGTATAATAGGAGGAGCAGGTTACACTGCGGGTGAGCTGTTGCGGATATTAATAAATCATCCGTATGTAAGCATATCCTTTGTGCAAAGTTCAAGCAATGCCGGCAATTTAGTTACTGATGTGCATACTGATTTGCTCGGAGATACCACTTTGAAGTTCACTGATCAATTGCCGCTTGAAAAAGCTGATGTGGTTTTTTTATGTATGGGGCATGGCAGGTCAAAACAGTTGATTGAAAATCATCTATTTCCTGAGAAATTGAAGATCATTGATTTAAGCCATGACTTCCGGCTGAAAAGCATGGGAAATGATTTTGTTTACGGATTGCCGGAGTTAAATCGTGAAGGTATCAGAAAGGCTGACAAGATAGCTAATCCCGGATGTTTTGCCACCGGGATCGAGCTTGCTGTTCTCCCCCTTGCAGCAAAAGGTTTATTAAAAGGTAATATCCATGTTAATGCAATTACGGGATCAACAGGTGCAGGACAAAAACCATCAAAAACATCTCATTTCAGCTGGCGGGAAGGGAATGTTTCCGCTTATAAGATTTTCAGCCACCAGCATGAGGCAGAGATTATGCAGAGTCTGAAACAGCTTCAGCCGGAGTATTCATATGATCTGAACTTTATCCCGGTAAGGGGAAATCACACCAGGGGTATTTTTGTTACGGCCTATACAAGATTTGATGAAACAGTCGAAAAGGCTGTTGATATCTATTCGGATTTTTACAAAGATCATCCTTTTGTGATACTTTCAGGTGAAAATCCTTCTTTAAAGCAGGTTGTGAATACAAATAAAGCAATTCTTTACTTTGAGAAATGCAGTGGTATGCTGATAATAATAAGTCTGACTGATAATTTAATCAAAGGCGCCTCAGGCCAGGCAGTACAAAATATGAATTTAATGTTTGGCCTTGAAGAAAAAGCCGGACTTGCATTAAAGCCTGTCGGTTTTTAAATTAACAGCTTTATTTTTTGTTAACGATTTTTTAATATTTTTAGTTTATGGATCTTTTTAATGTTTATACACTTTTTGATATCACACCTGTTAAGGCGAGAGGATCTTATTTATGGGATACTGAAGGAATAAAATACCTTGATTTTTACGGAGGCCATGCTGTAATATCAATCGGCCATTGTCACCCCCACTATGTTTCCATGATAACCGATCAGATAAAGGAGATTGGTTTTTACAGCAATTCAGTAGTGAACCCACTGCAGGTACAACTAGCCGAAAAACTTGGTGAAATTTCCGGATATAATGATTATCAGCTATTTTTATGCAACTCAGGTGCCGAGGCAAATGAAAATGCTCTTAAACTGGCTTCTTTTGTTACAGGCAGGAAGAAGATAATCGGCTTTAAAAAAGCTTTTCACGGTCGTACTTCAGCTGCGGTAGCCGTAACTGATAATCCGAAAATCATAGCGCCGGTAAATGAAACTGAAAATGCTGTCATTTTACCCTTTAATGACATTGAAGCAACTGAGCGTGAATTAAGAACCGGAAGGGTTGCGGCGGTGATCATAGAGGGGATACAAGGCATAGGAGGCATTAATATTCCTGATGACCAATTTTTAATTGCATTGAAAGAATCGGCTAAAAAATATGGAACTCTGCTGATCCTTGATGAGATACAGTCGGGCTACGGACGGAGCGGAAAATTTTTCGCCCATCAGTATTCCAGTCTGGAACCTGACATTATAACAATGGCAAAAGGAATGGGTAACGGTTTCCCTATCGGCGGAATGATAATCCATCCTGATATAGAACCATGGACTGGCATGTTGGGTACTACCTTCGGAGGGAACCATTTAGCCTGTGCTGCCGGTTTAGCAGTGCTTGATGTAATTAAGCAGGAAAATTTAATTCAGAATGCAGAGATCCAGGGAGATTATTTAATGAAAAAATTACAGGAGTTAAATACAGGAGTTAAGATAAGGGGCAGGGGACTGATGATTGGGTTGGAATTTCCCCGGCCGGTTAAGGAACTGCGCGAAAAATTATTATTCGATCATAAAATATTTACCGGATTTTCGGGGCAGAATGTTTTGCGTTTGTTACCACCGCTTAGTCTGACAAATAAAGAGTGCGATATCTTCCTTAAAGCATATGAGGAAGTCCTTATAAATTTTTATACAATTTAACTAAGTGACAAAATATTCAAATATGGGAAAAAGAAGAATAGCCATTATCGGTGTCGGAAATATGGGAGGCGCAATAATGAAAGGCCTGCTGAAATCAGGTTTTATTTCTGCCTCTGACCTGATTATTTCCGATCAGAATGAAAGTATGCTGGAAGAGTTGAAAGGCATTGGCGTTCATATTGCTGAAAACAATAAAGATGCAACTCAAAAAGGCGATGCAATAATTGTTGCGGTAAAGCCCTGGCAGCTTACTGGTGTTCTGCAGGAGATCAAATCAGCGTTGGATAGTAGCAAGATTTTGATCTCAATTGCTGCAGGAAAGGAATTGAAGGAATTATCCGGGCTTTGCGGCCCTGATATTCCTGTTTTCAGAGTTATACCAAATACCGCAGTCTCAGTGCAGGAATCGCTCACCTGTATCTCTGCCGGTGAAAGCACAGGACACATTAAGAAATATGTTATTGATCTTTTTGATCATCTGGGGAAGACTGTAGAGATACCGGAAGATCTAATGTCTGCAGCAACTGTAACAGCTTCATGCGGAATTGCGTATGCCTTACGTTATATAAGAGCAGCAATGCAGGGTGGCATTGAAACAGGACTGAATGCGGATATGGCCGGATTTATTGCTGCCCAGACCGTGAAAGGGGCTGCCGAACTGATATTATACTCGGGCAGCCACCCTGAGAAGGAAATAGATAAGGTTACAACACCCGGAGGAATTACAATAAGCGGACTGAATGAAATGGAATATAATGGGTTCAGCGCTTCCGTGATAAAGGGTATTATGGCCTCATTCAGAAAAATGGAAAAGTAATTTAAACAGAATTTTATGGATTTCAGGTACAATAAGATAACGGTAAAGATTGGAAGTAATGTACTTGCTAAGTCCGATGGAACTTTGAATGTCTCCCGTATTGCACATCTGGTTGACCAGATCGCCCAGCTTCACAAAAACGGGGTAGAGGTAATCCTGGTCTCTTCAGGAGCAGTAGCTGCAGGCCGGGCAGTTCTTGAACCTTTAAAAAAGACCGATGCAGTGTCAAGAAGACAACTATGGGCTGCCCTGGGACAAGTAAAACTTATTAGCAGATATACCGATTTTTTTAATGAACACGGGCTGGCCTGTGCCCAGGTGCTGACGACTAAAGAGAATTTTTCAAGTCGCCGCCATTACCTTAACATGAAGAATTGTTTCAACACATTGCTCGAAAACGGGGTTATCCCGATTGTCAATGAGAATGATACAATATCTGTTACAGAGCTTATGTTTACTGATAATGATGAGCTTTCAGGACTTATAGCTTCAATGGTCAGTTCTGAAGCTCTGATTATTCTGAGTGATGTGAGCGGAGTATATAACGGCTATCCGGGGAATAAAGATTCTGAGTTGATCTCTAAGATAGGCATTGATGAAAATAGTCCCGGGAAATCCATTTCAGAGGAAAATTCCACTTTGGGAAGGGGAGGTATGCTTACGAAGTTCAGAATTGCAAAAAAACTTGCAAATTCCGGTATAGGAGTTCATGTAGCGAGCGGATTCAGGGAAAATATACTGATTGATATATTGACCGGAAACGATACTATCGGTCATACTTATTTCGAACCAGGTAAAAAAATTTCCAGCGGAGTAAAAAAATGGATTGCATACTCTGACGGATTTACAAAAGGTATGGTTACTATCAATAAGGGAGCTGTTGAAGCACTTTATTCCGGAAAGGCCATAAGTCTGTTGCCTGTAGGCATAATACGTGCAGACAGGGAATTCAGAAAAGGTGATCTTATCAAGATCATCGATGAATCGGGTAATATGATAGGTATCGGCAAAGCTAAATATGGTTCTGATAAAATTGCATCTGAGAGAATGTCAGAAAAGCAGAAGGCTTTGGTGCATTACGATTATCTTTATTTGGAAAAGAAAAATAAATGCTCAGAATGACAAGTAATAACTTTTTTTACTACCCATTATTTTATGCCTTTATTTCATGAAGTTCTGAGTTCCCTCTCCCTCCCCCCGGGAGAGGGTTTTAATAATTAATTTTAATAGTATGAAAATAGAAGAACAACTTAAAAAGGTACTTGAAGCTTCCAGAAAGATAAATCTTGCCGAAGAGACAGTAATTAATGATGTATTGTCTGAGGTGGCTGACCGGGCGGAGGATAAAACTGATTATATCCTGGCAGAGAATAAAAAGGATCTGGATCTTATGGACAGGGAAGATCCGAAGTATGACAGGTTAAAGTTAACCAAAGAGAGGATAAGTGGCATTGCATCGGATATACGAAATGTTGTAACCTTAGACAGCCCGGTAGGAAAAGTCCTGAAAAGCTCTGTGCGTCCCAATGGTTTAAAAATTCAAAAAGTAACTGTTCCGTTCGGTGTAATAGGTATTATATATGAAGCCCGTCCCAATGTTACATTTGATGTTTTTTCATTATGTCTTAAGTCCCGTAATGCATGTGTCCTTAAAGGTGGCAGCGATGCTATAAATTCTAACAAAGCAATTGTGTCGATAATTAAAGATGTGCTTTCAAAATACGGACTGGATGAAAATTTGATAGCGCTTCTGCCTGCCGGGCGTGAAGAAACCTCAGAAATGCTTAATGCATATCGATATATCGATCTCATAATACCACGAGGAAGTCAGGGACTTATTAACTATGTGCGTGAAAATGCTACTATCCCGGTTATAGAAACCGGTGCAGGTATTTGCCACACCTATTTCGATGAATTCGGAGATAGTGAAAAAGGCAAAGAGATAATATTCAATGCTAAAACACGCAGGCCTTCGGTTTGTAATGCACTTGACTGCCTTGTAATCCACAGCAGCAGGTTAAAAGACCTGGCTCTGTTTGCAGAAAGGCTTCTGGATGAAAATGTGGTTATATATGCTGATAAAGAATCATATAATATTCTTAAAGATTCATATCCCGGGGAATTGCTTTTCCCTGCTGATGAAAAATCCTTTGGCACGGAGTTTTTATCCCTTAAAATGTCAGTTAAAACGGTCGCTTCATTTGATGAAGCAATAGACCATATTAACCGTTTTTCTTCGAAACACAGCGAGGCTATTATTTCAGAGAACAAAGAAAGAATAGATAATTTTTATAAACTGGTCGATGCTTCTTCGGTCTATTCAAATACTTCGACAGCGTTTACCGACGGGGCACAATTCGGGCTTGGGGCTGAGATCGGTATCAGTACGCAGAAACTTCATGCACGGGGACCAATGGCTCTTGAAGAGCTTACAAGCTATAAATGGATAATTGAAGGAGAGGGACAGGTGAGGCCGAAATAACAAAATTTTTTTAACCGGAGAAACTATTATCCCGGGCGATTGTTGGGAGATATCAGGGATTGTAGTTTCAGCTGATATGATTCGGCTATTTCCGAAAATTTAGTTAGTTTATTTATAAATATTACAAAAAAGATAATAACAGTGAGAAAGTTCACATCAGTATATGATATTTCTGATTTGAAGGCAGCCATCGAGATGGCGACGGAGATTAAACGAAACAGATTTGCATGGAAGCATTTGGGAACAGATAAGACTATGGTTTTGCTTTTCTTCAATCCCAGCCTGCGAACAAGACTCAGCACGCAGAAGGCAGCCATGAATCTTGGCATGAACACAATAGTGATGAATGTCAACATGGATAACTGGCAGTTGGAATCTGAACTGGGAGTGGTAATGGATGGTGATAAGCCGGAGCATCTGCTTGAAGCTGTCCCCGTAATCGGGAAGTATTGTGATATTATAGGTGTCCGTGCTTTTGCCGGCCTCGAGGACAGGGAAACAGATTATTCCGAGAAGATCCTTAATCAGTTCATTCAATATGCAGGAGTGCCGGTGGTAAGCATGGAGGGTTCCATTCGTCATCCTTTGCAAAGTTTTGCAGACCTGTTGACCATTGAGGAGTATAAAACAAAAGAACGTCCTAAGGTTGTACTGACATGGGCGCCACATCCGAATGCCCTGCCGCAGGCAGTTACTAATTCATTTATTGAGTGGATGCGCAAGACAGATTATGAATTTGTGGTAACACATCCCGAGGGCTATGAACTGGCTCCTGATTTTGTCGGTGATATGATGATTGAATATGATCAGCAAAAAGCATTTGAGGGGGCAGATTTTATTTATGCCAAGAACTGGTCATCCTATAATAGTTACGGAAAGATCCTTTCACGTGATTCACGCTGGATGGTGGATCAGAAGAAAATGGCGCTGACTGACAATGCACGTTTTATGCATTGTCTTCCTGTAAGGCGCAATGTTGTGGTAACTGACGGCGTACTTGACAGTCCCGCTTCCATAGTGGCAGACCAGGCAGCAAATCGCGAGATAACTGCACAGGCTGTTTTAAGGATGATGTTAGAAGAGATGTAGGTTATGGAAAAAATTGAGATCATTCCTGCTATAGATTTAATTGGAGGAAAATGTGTACGTCTTTCCCAGGGGGATTACAACCAGCAAACAGTATATAATGAAAATCCTCTTGAGGTTGCACTGATGTTTGAATCGGCCGGGATAAAAAGGCTGCATCTGGTCGATCTGGACGGAGCAAAGGCAAGGCATATTGTAAATCACAGGGTGTTGAAATTGATCTCTTCAAAGACAAATCTCGTAATAGATTTTGGCGGGGGATTGAAATCAGACGAGGATCTTAAGATTGTCTTTGAGTGCGGAGCTTCAATGGTCACGGGAGGAAGTATTGCCGTTAAGCAGCCTGACATATTTCAAGGGTGGCTTGAAAAGTATGGCAGTGATAAGATCATTCTTGGCGCAGATGCGATGAATGGAATGATATCTGTAAGCGGGTGGCAGGAAAACACTTCTATTTCTGTTATTGATTTTATTTCGGGTTATTATGATAAGGGAGTCAGGAAGGTTATTTCCACTGACATCAGTCGCGACGGAATGCTGACAGGCCCTTCTCTGGGTTTATATGGCGAAATACAAAAAAAAGTACCGGGTATTGAGATAATAGCCAGCGGGGGAGTGGCATCGATAGATGATATTATTGAACTGGCCGATATGGGTATCCCCGGAGTAATAACGGGTAAAGCAATTTATGAAGGCAGGATCACTCTTGACGAGATAAAAAAATATAATTTATAGAAGTTATGCTTGCAAAGCGGATTATACCATGTTTGGATATACGAAACGGACAGACTGTTAAAGGGATTAACTTTCTGGATATACGTGAAGTGGGGGACCCCGTGGAGCTGGGAGCCAGGTATGCTGACGAGGGAGCCGATGAACTTGTTTATCTGGACATAACCGCCACCCATGAAGAACGGAAGACTTTCGCTGAACTGGTTAAGCGAATAGCACGGCATATAAATATTCCATTTACAGTTGGCGGAGGAATAAGTGAGCCTGCCGATGCCGGCACACTGCTCAATGCCGGAGCTGATAAGATATCGATCAACTCCTCTGCGGTCCGCAACCCTGATCTCATAAATGAAATGGCTAAAAATTTCGGAAGGCAGTTTGTTGTTGTTGCAATAGATGCAAAAGGCGATGAGAATGATCACTGGTCCGTTACGGTAAACGGAGGCAGGATAGAAACTGACAAAGAACTCTTTTCCTGGGCCAGGGAAGCAGAAGACAGAGGGGCAGGCGAGATACTTTTTACCTCAATGAATCACGACGGCACAAAAAACGGATTTGCCAACAGGCAGCTGGCGAAACTATCCGGGATGTTGAGGATACCGGTTATCGCATCAGGAGGTGCAGGGACAAAAGAACATTTTTTGGATGTTTTCACTGTGGGTAAGGCCGACGCAGGTCTTGCAGCCAGTATTTTTCATTATAATGAAATTCCTATTCCCGTCCTTAAACAATATTTGAAAGAAAATGGAATTATAGTTAGATAGTATATTTTAAATGGTAAAAGATGATAGATATCGGAAAGATAGATTTTGAAAAGTCGGGCGGACTGATACCTGTTGTGATACAGGATTATTCCTCACTAAAGGTGTTGATGGTTGGATTTATGAATGAAGAGGCTCTCCGTACGACAGTGAAAACAGGCCTGGTGACTTTTTTTAGCAGGACTAAAAAACGGTTGTGGACAAAAGGGGAGGAGTCGGGTAATTATCTTACAGTTGTAAGTCTGGCAGCTGACTGTGACAATGATACTATTCTTGTAAAAGCTGACCCTGCCGGTCCTGTTTGCCATACAGGTGCAGACACATGTTTTTTTGAAAACAATCAGGGTGATGATGTCAGTTTTCTCAGCTATCTGCAGGATTTTATAGAGAACAGGAAGAGGGAGAAGCCTGGCGGTTCTTATACCACTTCCCTGTTTGAAGCAGGAGTGGGTAAGATATCCCAGAAAGTAGGGGAAGAGGCTGTAGAAACTATTATAGGAGCTATGTCGGGAGATGATGAGAATTTTATTTATGAAAGCGGGGATCTTTTGTATCACCTGATAGTCCTTCTGACATATAAAGGATACCGTATTGAGGATGCAGTAAGAGAATTAAAGAAAAGGCACAAGTTTTAGAAACCGGCCAACCCTCAGCAGGGCCGGCCGGCAATTGATTTGATAAACAAACAAACAAACTTTCTTTTTATATTTTTAGGTTTAAGATGTAAATCAATTTTAAACTGCTAAAGAGAAAAACCTGCTATAATAAAAAACTGTTCTGAAGAAGGATTCAGAACGGCAGATCCTGATACAGGCAGTGAAAATGTATCTGTAATCCTGATTGTTTTGGTAGTGCTGATCCCGATATTGCAAACATTAAACTCCCTGTCAACCGTATAGGCTCCGTCACCCGCCCCGAGTGTCAGGGCAACGGGACCGGCAGATAAGCCTGCTTCCAGGTAGATATCACCCTTGCCATCGTTTATCATATAAGCGCTCATAAGTGAGAATTTGCCTGCATTGAGACTGACCATCGGCTCAATAAAATGAGATGTGCTTTCAACCCAGCTTGTCCCCGGATAATAATAATCAGTTAAGGTAAATTCAAGAAAGGACCCTTTTTTATCAAACGGCAATAAATAACCTGCATACAGGTCAGCCTCCGCTGCTTCGTTTGTGGATATATTATAAGAACCCCAGCCACCGATTGTAAAACCACCGGCAGTAAAATGGATATCCGGCTGCAGTGCCGGACCGGAACCAAATTTTGTGCCCCTCCATACATAACAACTATAAACATCAATTCCCGTGCTCCATTCCTGAGAATAAACATTATTTGAAAGAACTGTCAATAAACTAAACACTGTAATAATAATGTACTTTTTCATGATTAAAATTAATTATTTTCAAAGGCATCATATGGAACTCGCATAGGTTTTAATCATACACTTGTGTGATTTTTCAATCATGCTTGTTTCATATTATCATTCTTTAATATTTTTACTTAATTCTTGTTCTGTATATAAATATATAAATTATTTTGACAGACCCCTATATTTTTACGGGGCAATTTTAAATTTATATGTAATTATTGATATCCACCCCCCTCATTATTAATAATAGCAATTCAAAAATGAAATAAATTATATTACAGTGTTATATATTATTAAAAATTAATCATGTAAATTAACAAATTATTAATATATGTCATATTAAAGGAACAATATGATATAATTTTTGACTAATATTATAAAAAATGTAGAGCAATTAGATTAAATTATATAAAAAAGATATTGTATATAATAAGTATAACGGCAAGATAAATCTGTTATAAGATTGGGAAATAAGAATGCACTAATTAAGGAAAATAATGATGCATGATTTATAATCAGGATTCTTGTTTATTAAGATATCTTTGCTCAAAGAAACAGGAATGTATGGCTTCACGGACTTAACAGTAAAGTGAAAGTTAAGTATGAGGTCGATCAGATATTATTTAAATTAAAAAAGGATCGATACTATTGAAAAAGTTGATCATACCCGTAACTATTTATTTCTCCCCTGATCATATTCTTTGATCTGGTATAAAACTCGAGAGGAACTTCCCTGTCAACTCTGTAATCGGGTATTGTAATCTGTATTGATGCACTTCCTTGTGGTTCAATTTTATATCTTTCGGAACTGTAGGTTAAAGGGACAAAATCTATTTCATTCCTGTTCTGTTTGACAGCCAGGGCCGGAATAGATATATGTTCCGTACAGATAGTATAATCATTAGTGTTTGTAAGTATGAAATCGAAAATTATTTCCAAGCCGGTTTTTTCTGTATTAACCAGGTCGATTGTGAGTCCTTCCAATGGCTGAAATTCTTCAATTATAATATAACCCTTCATTTGTCCTGTTACCATTTTTGTAAGGTTTGGGGGATTAAGGTCTTTTGACTGTATTGCGAACAGTTCCTCACCCCTGGCATATTTCTCTTCATCCCAAAGGTCATATTGCGTATATCTGTAATTAGGTGTTGACAGCTGGACTGCTGAATCGCCGCTGTAAAAGATATAGTTGCTCAGTGCTGCATAATTATTAAAAAAGCCTGCCTTTCTGCCGCCGGCCATATTTTTTATTTCCTTTGCATGTTCCTCCCGGTTGTAGAAAGTCCTTTTCACACGGCCCACATCCGGGATCACATCCATTGCAAGATAGATACGGAACAGCAGCATTAAAGCTATTACCGGCACAGCAAGACGCTTGAACCATATCTTTGTTTTTTGAGTGGAGCTTATTAAGGGATACACAGCTATCATCAGCATGGGAGTCACGGCAGCAGTCCAGTGAGCTTCTATCCGGTTTTTAAAACTCATTAAAAGGAAAATAATCAGAAATCCGAGAATATTAAATATCAGGGCTTTGTCGAAGTTGTCCCTGATCCTGAATTTTGTCAGTTTCCAGTAAACAATTACGCCGGTTATTGGTCCTGCTATAATCAGCTGATCGCGGAGATAGGGGAGGACATATTTCAGCCGGAATGGCTTTGCACGCTCAACAAGATGATATCTGAAAGTAGGGAATTCATTCCGGATTTGCCAATATATATGAGGAGAAAGTAATAAGAGCGATAAAACAACAATTATCCAGAAATATTTTTGTCTGAGTAGCTTTAGATTGGAAAGGACCGTAAATCCGAGTATCAAAAAAGCATGATATTTACTGTATATCATAGCTGAAATCACTATAGCCATTGTTATAGAAAGCTTCAGTCCGGGTTGCAAGATGAATTTGCGGTAAAGAACCAGAAACAATACGGTAAAAAAGAGAAGCGGCGCATCCGGAAGAGCGAGGAATCCTGCTATATGAGTATGGACAAGGGGAAATGAAAATACAAAAACAGTCAGAAAGAACAGCTCTTTCTGTTCGTTCAGCTCATTTAAAATCATTGCGAGAGTAATTGTTGACAGTAAAACAAGTACCAGTCTGATGCCCGCTTCACCAGGCAGTAATGAATAACCTGCACGGATCAGAATTGCTATCATGGGAGGGTGGTCAAAATATCCCCAGGCAGGATTTTGGGAATACATCCAGTAATATGATTCATCAGAATGAAGACCTGTGAATATGGATTGTATCAGGTTTATCAAAAACCATCCTCCTAATATTAAATAGTGATATCTGTTCAGATTCTTCATTTATAAAAAATTATATGGTTAAGTTTTTTAAAAACCTTTAGAATGAATGGCTTCCATTTTTCTTTAAACATTATTAAACCTTATAAAAAATGAACATGGACTCTTCATATTAATTATTTTGGTTCAGCGATCAGATAATGTTGCCCGTTTTTTTTCAGTTCAGCTATGGGTTCCCGTAAAATACCGGGGAATTTACCGGCAGGCACACGTGAATATTCTTCTGATCCTTTACAAATTCCGTATCCCTCAAGATTCAGATATTTTTGATCTTTTTCCCTAAAGACAAGAAAATGATCCTGTCCTTCAGGAACATTATAAACTGTGTCCATGCTGACCACCTCAAAATTACCATGACTGTGTATTCTTATGTTTGACGCTGTACGGATATTGCCGTAAACATATACTTTTTCTTTTTCAGTGATGCCTTTTTCCTTTAAAGCATTTACCAGTTGTTCTCCCGGTCCGGGCATTATAAGAGGATGCAGCAGGACAAAAATATTAAAATATAAAAGCATGACCCCGTTTGCCAGCAGGATCTCAGTTGAAACCTTTTTGAGAAGTCCTGCAAAATATGAAGATACAAGGATCAGGGCAAATATTATACCTGCTACAAGTATCTTTTCCGGTAAAATAAAAACCGCATATAAAATATTTACAGATAATGTTATCATTACCATTGCCAGAAAAAAATTAAAAACCGGTTTTCCCCACCGTATTTCCGACCTGCTTATGATCCATGCAAAAAACAGGGAAGTAAGTGGTACAACAGGCAAAATATACCTGTCGTAGAATTTGAATACCGCTCCCGACATAATTATTAACATCACCAGCCAGCCAGCTGTAAATCCGAAGACCGACTTTGATTTATTATCTAATATGCTGATAAAGGATTTAATTTTTTCAGGTCTGGACAGCACGATCACGATCCATGGCAGGGAAAATGCCAGTAAGGTAACTATGCCTATAAATGCATTTATAAATATCTGTGATATGCGGAATGCTACACGGTCACCTACCTGATCGGCAAAAAACGAGGATAAATATGTTGTACCGTGTTCAACATACATAATGACAAACCAGCTTAAAGCTACAGCAAGTGAAGTGAGAATTGCCGGAGTATGAATCAGCTGCCTGATATTTTTCCGTTTCCATAGATTAAAAAGGATATACAGAATACTTATCCCTGAAAAAGCTGCGGCCGGAATCCCTTTTGTTTCAAATGCCAGTGCAGCGCCCATATAAGCCATCCAGTAATACCTTGTCCTGATATTCTCAGAAATCAATATTTCAAGGAATCCCCATGCACTTATTGCAAGGAAAAGAACCAGCAGAATGTCGGGGATGGAACGGCTGGCGCTCATTAATGCCAGCGGATTGGAAGCTGTAATGAAAGCTGACAGAAAGGCTGTTTTGTTATTTCCTGTAAGTGATCTTGCCATAAAAAATACAATGACTGTCAGCATAGCCCCTGCCAGCCAGAAAAGAAGCCTGGAGGAGAATTTACTTATACCCAGTATTTTATAACTGCCCATCAGAACCCAGTAAGTAAGTATCGGTTTTTTAAACCTTGGAGATCCGTCAGCTTTATAAGGAGTAAAACACTCATTTTTATCCATCATCTGCAAAACGGCATCTGTATAATATTTTTCATCAGGATAATAAAAAACATAATCCAGTGCACCAGGAGCAGAATATATCAGAAAAATAACAGGTATTATCAGCCAGTTATATTTGTGTAATATATTTTTCTGCATATTATCAGTATTTTACAAGGTACATGGGTTTTAAAACTTCATCCCTTGTTTTGGGATTAATGAAGAGTCCGCCTTTATTTAGATAAAGATGGCGATATTCAATGACAGTATCGGCTTTCACATTAAAATCCCTAATAAATTCATAACCTTTGTCATCAGTAAAGATCCAGTTACCCTCTGTGCCTGCAACAGCCCTGGCCGCTTCGGCTGAAGGAAGCTGTTTTGCCATTGGGTTGCTGTAAAAAAAGAGTTCATACTGAGAATAGTTAAAATTAAAAAGAACATCTTCCTCCTCTGCCACTCTGGTATATAACCTGGCTGCTTTTGGCGGAGCCTGGAAACTAAAAATATATGGATAGACATGGGTATTCAGAAGTATAGTCAGACAGGCAAAAACAATTGCCGAAGGAAGAAGTATTCTTGTAACGTGATTTCCGGCTTTTAAAACAACATACACAGCCGCAAGCAATCCTGCTGCTGCAATAATCCAGAAATACCATGGTGGAAGAGGAAATAGAAAAAATGCAATACCGGCAATTCCTATCCACAGTATAATAAATACTCCTGTTTGAACGGAACTGAATATTTTCAAAAGCACGGATCTGTTTTGAATTGCAATTTCTATCCATTTAGCTGTCAATACCGCAATCAACGGCATGACTACAAATATATAATTGGGAAGTTGATTTTTAGATATATTTATTATGATAAAAAAGATCCAGATTCCTGTTAAAGTAAAATATTCTGATGACCGGAAATTATTTTTAAAAAGAGTCCTGAATTCATAAAAGGCAGCAATATAAAAGATCAGGCTCCAGGGAAGGAACAGATAAAGGAGATTGTGAAAGAAAAAAAACGGATCGTTGGCAGATTCCAGATAAGAACCGGTAATTCTGCCCACATTATTATCCCAGAAAAAGAAGGCCAGCCCTTTCAGTCCAAACTGGTTGAAAAGTCCTGCCAGTGCGGGACTCATAATAATCAGTGAAAGTAAGATTCCCAGGTACCACCTGTAATCGGCAAATGATCTGAATTTTTTCTTCAATAACAGGTGACCGCTGACTGCAAGGGCAGGTATCACTGCACCGAATGGGCCTTTTGTAAGCATTGCAAGTCCGATACCTGTAAATCCAAGTATCCAGTATCTGTTTTTACCGGTTTTAATAAATTCATGTAATTGCCATAATGCAAAAGTGACAAAAGCCTGAAGAGGTGTGTCAGTATGGATGTCCATACTGTAAAGAGAATATATTACGGAAAAAAACAGCAAAAAAGCTGTAAGCAGTCCGACCCTCCGGTTATACAGACTTTCTCCCAGTTTATAGGCAGAATAGAATCCAAAGAATACCAAAAGCAAAATGGGTAATTTGAACCAGAAATTTGTAGCTCCGCCAATTGAAATACCTAAAGCACCAAGCCAGAAAAGCATTGGCGGCTTCTGGTCATAAGGCTCGCCGTGAACTGTCAGGTTTATATAGTTACCATTCTGATAAATTTCTCTTGCAATTGTGGCATATTTACCGGAATCCCTGGTAACATCGATATATAACCCTGTAAAATAGGAGACCAGCATAAATCCGGCGACAGAAAAAAAAATAATACGGATAGCTTTATTCTGCAACATAACCGTTAATTAAGTAAATATTCAGCCCTGTTGTAACGGACAACAAAAGTGGTAAATTTTTCGTAAATTCTAAAATATAAATAAATCACCCGTTTACAGTCAAAATACATATCTTTGTCCGGTATTCAGTTCATTAAAGATTTCAGGGAATAATAATTGATCTTAAAAATAATCAGATGTATGATCAACGCCGGCATTACCAGTAATTTTTTATAATAGCTGATTGAAAAAATACCGGATTATCTGCATTATGGATCAGAGATTATCGGTTTTTTAACATTAATAAAATTTTTACGGATGAAGCTCTGGGAAAAAGGTATTAACGTAAACGAAGCCATTGAAAAATTTACGGTGGGAAAAGACAGGGAGCTGGATCTTTTTCTTGCTCCTTATGATATTCTGGGCTCGATTGCACATGTGATTATGCTTGAGTCAGCGGGACTGCTAAAGCAGGATGAGTTGCCGCCATTGGTCAGCGAGCTTAAAAGATTATATAAAATTGCTGAGTCGGGTGATTTTGATATCGATGAAGGAGTAGAGGATATTCATTCCCAGGTTGAATTCCTCCTGACAAAAGAATTGGGCGACCTTGGCAGGAAAATTCATAGCGGGCGATCCCGGAATGATCAGGTTCTTCTTGATCTTAAACTTTTTATACGTGATGCCATCAGGGGGATCGTATTAAATGCTTCAAAACTGGCTGACATATTACTTTTCAAAAGCGAACAATATAAGGATGTTCTCATGCCGGGATATACTCATCTCCAGATAGCTATGCCATCATCCTTTGGTTTGTGGTTCGGAGCTTATGCCGAGAGCCTGACTGATGATCTGGAACTACTGCTTGCTGCTTATAATATTGTTAATCAGAATCCCCTTGGTTCAGCTGCCGGATACGGATCATCTTTCCCCTTAAACCGGCAGATGACTACAGAACTGCTGGGGTTTAAAAATATGAATTATAATGTTGTATATGCACAGATGGGCCGGGGAAAAATAGAAAAAATAGTATCCTTTGCACTGGCAAATATAGCTGCCACTTTGTCCAGACTGGCATATGATGTGTGTCTCTTTGTAAATCAGAATTTTGATTTCATAAGCCTGCCGGATGAATTCACGACCGGTTCCAGCATAATGCCTCATAAAAAGAATCCTGATGTAACAGAGCTTGTCAGGGCTAAATGCAATAAAATACAGGGAGTGCCAAATCAGATATCACTGATCACTAACAATTTGCCATCAGGTTATTTTCGTGATCTTCAGATTTTAAAAGAAATATTTCTGCCTCTGTTTGATGAAATGAACGATTGCCTTATGATAGTATGCCTGCTTTTTGAAAATATTGAAATTAACCGGCAAATCCTTGATGATAAAAAATATGAATATTTATTTTCCGTCGAGGAAGTAAATAAACTGGTATTGCGGGGAATACCTTTCAGAGATGCATATAAGCAGGTTGCTGAAAAAATAAAAAACGGCATGTTTAAGCCTGATAAAAATATTGTACATACTCATGAAGGAAGCATTGGCAATCTTTGTAATGAAAAAATTGCAGAAAGGAAGGGACTGATAGTACGGAATTTTCATTTTGAGAAAATTGAAAAAGCTATTAGTGCATTGTTGGTATAGATTACCAGATATATGACTGTTCTTTGATATGTTGCTGAAATTCGATATTTAAGTGATCATAAAAGGTTAAATATTCGTTATTAGTAATAAATGTGATAATTAAAAATGCCACATTTATATTCAAATGAATATTTTTGTTTTCAAATTGTTGTAAAAAGTTCTATTTTGCTGACAAATTAACATTTTTTAGTTGAAAATGTTGTTAATGGGTTATTAAGGATATTTTATTATTAAAAAATACAAAGAGATGAGTTATCCGGGGAGTTTTGGATTGTATAATTCTGATAATGAACATGATAGTTGTGGAATCGGATTTGTTGCACATATTAAGGGGATGGCTTCCCATAATATTATAAAAAGAGGACTTGAAGTTCTCAAAAATATGAACCACAGGGGGGCAACCAGTGCTGATAATTCTACAGGCGACGGAGCAGGTATCCTGATGCAGATACCTCATGAATTTATCACTGAGGAATTGAAAATTGATGTGGGAGTGCCTGGCAGATATGGTACAGGACTGATATTCCTGCCAAAGGATAAAGATGAAGCGGATCTGTGTCTGGAGGTTTTGTCGAAGCATATTAAAGCTGAGGGACTGAATCTTATTGGTTACCGGGATGTGCCGGTTGACAGTTCTGTGCCGGGAGAAATAGCTAAAACAACTGAACCGGCGATAAAGCAGGTCTTTGTACAGGCATCACTGGAAAGGGACGAGCTTGAACGTAAGCTTTATATTATTCGTAAACTGGCAGAAAAAGAGATAAGGGATTCAAATTTAAAGTATAAGTCCGGTTTTTACCAGCCAAGTTTTTCAGCTAAGGTTATTGTTTATAAAGGTATGCTGACACCGGACCAATTACATGATTACTTTCCCGATTTCAGGAATAAAAAGTTTAAAAGCGCAATAGCTTTGGTGCATTCGCGGTTCAGTACAAACACTTTTCCCACATGGGATCTGGCCCAGCCATTCCGGATAGTGGCTCATAACGGGGAAATAAATACAATTAAGGGTAACCGTTTGTGGATGCATGCGCGTGAGGCTTTGATGAAATCTGAGATCTTCGGTAAAGATCTTGAAAAAATCCTGCCTGTTATAGAACCGGGAAAATCTGATTCTGCTTCCTTTGATAATGTCCTCGAGTTTTTGCACATGACAGGAAGGACATTGCCACATGCTTTATGTATGATGATTCCGGAATCTTTTAATGAAAAGAATCCTATTCCCGACAGTATAAAGGCTTTCTATGAATATCATTCCACGATAATGGAACCGTGGGACGGTCCTGCATCGATAATTTTTTCGGACGGGAGGTATATCGGTGGAACACTCGACCGTAACGGACTCAGGCCTTCAAGGTATGTGATAACTAAAGATGACCTTATTGTAATGGGCTCCGAGGTGGGAGTGCAGACATTTCCAGGAGAGGAGATCAGAGCTAAGGGAAGGCTCCGGCCGGGGAAAATATTACTGGTGGATACCCAGCTGGGAATAATAATTCCGGATGAAGAGGTGAAAGACCAACTGAGCCACAGAAATCCATATCCTATGTGGCTTAAGGAAAACCGCCTGATGATGGATGATATAAAGGTTAAAAAGCGGGTACCTTCAAATATTGATAATTTTGGCACTTATTCAAAGGCTTTTGGTTATTCTAAGGAGGATATGTATGATATTATAAAGCCTATGAGTGAAAATGGTGTTGAACCGACAAGTTCCATGGGAAATGATGTCCCGCTGGCTGTATTTTCAGAAAAACCTGTTCGTTTCTTTGAATACTTCCGTCAGATGTTCGCACAGGTTACTAATCCCGCAATAGATCCGATACGCGAGGGACTCGTGATGGCCCTGGCTAACTATGTCGGTTCACTGGATTCCAATATTCTGATAGAATCTCCCGAGCATTGTAAACTGATAAAATTCAGTGTGCCTGTACTGACAAACACTGATCTTGGCAAGATAAAAGATCTGAAGGATGAGATGTTCTCCCATCAGGTGATCAGGATGGTATTTTCTGTCAGGGAAGGCAGGAAGGGCTTTGAGGCAGCTTTGGAAAGAATGCTTGGCGAAGCTGAAAGGGCGGTAGATGATGAAAAGAATTATATAATACTAAGTGACCGGGATATCAGCAGGGACCAGGCAGCCATGCCTTCACTCCTTGCGGTATCGGCTGTCCATCACCACCTTATACGAAAGCAGAAAAGAATGAAGGTGGGATTGATAGTTGAAACAGGAGAGGTGCGAGAAGTGAATCATTTCGCATTGCTGTTGGGTTATGGCGCCAGTATTATCAATCCTTATCTGGCTTTTGCAGCTATTGATCATATGGTGCGTGAAGGTAAAATAGGGCTTGACTATAATGAGGCGAGGAGGAATTATATTAAAGCAGTTGAAAAAGGATTGCTCAAGGTGCTTTCCAAAATGGGTATTTCTACGCTTCGCAGCTATCGCGGAGCGCAGATTTTTGAATCTGTGGGTGTCAGCAAAGAACTGATCGATAAATATTTCGCGGGCACGGCCTCAAAAATCGGAGGTGTCGGTATGGAGGAGATATGCAGGGAGGCCACTATTTTTCATAACAATGCTTTTAAGGACGTAGATAATTCGAAACAGATATTATTTGAGAGCCGCGGCAATTATGCATGGAGAAAATACGGGGACCATCATGCATGGAATCCTGAATCGATCGGATTGCTGCAGTGGGCTACACGGTCAAATGATTACAAAAAGTTCAAAGAATTCAGCGCACTGGTTGATGAACAAAACAGGAAGCCTGCTTTTATGCGGAGCTGTTTTAAATTCAGAAGAAAAAATCCTGTTCCTGTCAGTGAGGTGGAACCTGAAGAGGAGATAATGAAACGTTTTGTCACCGGCGCCATGTCGTACGGATCAATAAGCAAAGAGGCGCACGAGGCCCTTGCGGTTGCCATGAACACAATCGGCGGCCGCAGTAATACAGGTGAGGGCGGAGAGGACGAGTCCCGTTTCGGCACTATAAAAAATAGTAAAATAAAGCAGGTGGCATCGGGCCGTTTCGGAGTTACCACCCATTACCTGGTAAATGCTGAAGAACTGCAGATAAAAATAGCGCAGGGGGCCAAGCCGGGGGAAGGGGGACAGTTGCCGGGATATAAAGTAAATGAGATTATTGCGAAAACAAGGAACTCTACTCCGGGCATTACCCTTATCTCGCCGCCTCCCCATCATGATATTTATTCAATTGAAGATCTGGCACAATTGATATTTGATTTAAAGACTGTCAATCCGGGGGCTAAAGTATCAGTTAAGCTTGTTGCTGAGGACGGTGTAGGAACAATCGCAGCGGGTGTGGCAAAAGCATATTCGGATATTATAGTAATCGCCGGTTGCGAGGGCGGAACAGGCGCCAGTCCTGCCAGTTCAATAAAACATGCGGGATTGCCTGTTGAACTGGGTATCTCAGAAACACAGCAGACATTGGTAATGAATAACCTGAGGGGACGGGTAAAGCTGCAGGTTGATGGACAGTTAAAAACGGGCCGCGATATAATTACCCTTGCATGTCTCGGTGCTGAAGAGTTTGGTTTTTCTACGGCTGCGCTTATCGTGCTTGGGTGCGTCATGATGAGAAAATGTCATGTCAATACTTGTCCTGCCGGCATAGCTACACAGGATGAGAAACTGAGAAAGAGGTTCCTGGGAAAACCGGAATATGTGATCAACTATTTCAGGTTTGTGGCCCGCGAGATAAGAGAGTATCTTGCGGAAATGGGATACAGGAAATTTGAGGATATTGTGGGTCGTACTGATCTTCTTGAAGTTGACAGGCAAGTAGTTAACTGGAAGATGAAAAAAATTGATTTTTCAGCTTTGCTTGCTGTGCAGGAGAGAGGGGACAATATGCCTGTTCGTAATACTCATCCTAATACTTTGCCTAATAAGGGACATATTGACTTTGATCTTATCAGGGATGCAGGCAAGGCAATACGCAGTGCACAAAAAGTGTGGATATCACATGATATTGCGAATGTCGATAGGGCTGCAGGGGCAATGTTGTCGGGGGAGATATCCAAATGTTACGGTAAAGCAGGTCTGCCGGATGATACTATTAATTGCCTGTTTCATGGGACAGCAGGACAGAGCTTCGGGGCTTTCCTGGCTAAAGGGATAACTTTCAGACTGGAAGGAGATGCCAATGATTATATAGGCAAAGGGCTTTCAGGTGGTAAAATGATTGTTCTGCCTCCTGTGGAAACCTCTTTTAGTCCTGAAGAAAATATTATCATTGGAAATACCTCTTTTTATGGTGCTACAAGCGGTGAGGCATACATCCGTGGAATTGCGGGAGAACGTTTTTGTGTAAGGAATTCAGGAGCAATGGCGGTAGTTGAAGGAACAGGCGACCACTGTTGCGAATATATGACCGGCGGCCGCGTGGTTGTCCTTGGCGCAACAGGCAGGAACTTTGCTGCCGGTATGAGCGGAGGAGTGGCATATGTGCTCGATGAAAGAGGTAATTTTGATTATTTCTGCAACAAGGGCCTTGTTGATCTTTCACCAGTTGAGGATAAGGCTGATATAGAGGAGTTGCAGACACTTATCAATAATCATTTCCTTTATACTCAAAGTACACTGGCATCCAGGATACTTACAAGCTGGGAAGGATATCTTCCCCGGTTTGTCAAGGTTATACCTTTCGAGTACAAGAAAGTCCTGGAAGAACAAAAGATAAGAGAGTTACAGAGAAAATTGCAGATGACGGAAGATGATCCTTCGCGTCATGAATAATATTAAGTTAAATTCATTTCAAATGATATGGGAGATCCGAGAGGTTTTATAAATATTGTGAGAAAAGAGGCGGGTTATCGTTCTGTTACAGAAAGGATATTTGATTACGGGGAGGTGGAGCAGACACTTAATGTGAAGGATCGGAGATTACAGGCATCGAGGTGTATGGACTGCGGAGTGCCGTTTTGTCACTGGGGTTGCCCTGTAGGAAGTAAAATACCTGAATGGCAGGATGCCTTATACCGTGAGAATATTGAGGAGGCATATAATATTCTGGCTTCGACAAATTGTATGCCCGAGATCACAGGCAGGATTTGTCCTGCCCCGTGTGAGAAATCATGTGTTCTTGCAATTCATGATGAATCAGTTACTATACGTGAAAATGAATGCGCCACAGCAGAGCTGTCTTTTCAGGCGGGACTGGTAAAGATTAATCCTCCCCGGCTCAGGACAGGCAAAAAGGTTGCAATAATTGGTTCCGGCCCGGCAGGACTTTCAGCCGGTCATATGCTGAATCAATACGGACACAGCGTTACGGTATTTGAAAAGAGTGATGCTGTCGGCGGATTATTACGGTATGGGATTCCTGATTTTAAACTGAATAAGAGGGTAATCGACCGCAGAGTAAAAATATTTGAGGATGAAGGTATTGAATTCAGGACAAATGTGAATGTCGGAGAAGATGTTGACATTAAAGAATTGTTTAATAAATTTGATGCTATATTGCTTGCAACCGGGGCGGAACAACCACGCGACCTTAAAATAGAGGGGCGTGACCTGGAGGGAATTCATTTTGCAATGGATTTCTTATCACAGCAAAATAAAATAGTTGCAGGCAAGTCTGTCGCGGAAAGTGAAAGGATCTCTGCCAAAGGTAAGAAAGTTCTTGTAATAGGAGGGGGAGATACCGGATCCGATTGCGTTGGCACATCTGTCAGGCAACAGGCAGAGTCAGTGATGCAGATAGAAATTCTTCCAAAGCCTCCTTATAAAAGAAGTGATAATAATCCCTGGCCTTACTGGCCTGATGTTTTGCGGACTTCCTCATCACATGAAGAAGGATGTGAACGTAGGTGGGGCCTATCCACAAGAAGATTCATCGGCGAAGAGGGAAAAATCAGACAGGTGGAAGTGGTTGCCGTGGAGTGGACAAGGGATAATGAGGGACGAATGAGGATGAAGGAGATCGAGGGCAGCAGCGAATTCATTGATACGGATTTTGTGCTGCTTTCACTGGGATTTGTCCATCCGTTCCACAGTAAATTCCTTGACGCAATGAAGATTGATTACGATAAACGTGGAAATATTAAAGTTGATGATAAAAAACAGACATCTGTAAATAAAGTATTTGCAGCAGGAGATGCCGAAAGAGGGCCCAGCCTGGTTGTCCATGCCATACAGGCCGGAAAGGAAGCTGCCCATGGTATAAACCTGTTTTTGAATGATAAATGGCAGGATGATATACTAAATGCATTTTAAGACTTTTATTTTGAAAAGGTGAAATATCAGGAGTTTTATCAAAATAACTCTAATGTGGCATTTATATATCTGTTTTTTTTTGCTCAAAAATTATATCATATCTGCATTATTTAGTCAATGGAATATTGGCAGGCCTTTTATGTTTCCACCTTCGGTGTGACCATAAATAGTATTCCGGTTTCTCCCGGATTATATCTTCCATTTTTCGTATGTAAGCCAGAAGGATCTCCTTTGGCTCTATTTCTGCGGGATTTTCAACCAATGGAATAAAATCGGATTCATATCTGCCGCGTCCTGTTTTCCTGACCTGGTGAAAAATTACAGGCTGATTGGTTTTGGATGCTATTTTTTCGGGACCTGAAAAGAATGGAGCTTCCCGGTTTAAAAAGTTAGTCCAGAATTTTGATGTTGCAGGGGCAGTCTGATCAGCTCCCAGCCACAAGGCCGTGGGTATTCCTTTGCGGTGAAAGTTCAGTATCATCCTCATTGATTCGTTAACTGCAACACATTTAGCCCCCCATCTTTCCCTTGAATGTATAAGAAATTTTTCGACCGCTTTATTTCCACGGACAGGATTATAAAGCATAATTCCAAGGTGATTTGCTTTTTTTTGTACTGAACTGAACCATTCCCAGTTATTATAATGCATTGCAAGAATAATAATACTTTTGTTCTGGGAATAATACTTGTCGATAAGATCCATCCCTTTACACGAAAGCCTTTTTTCAAGCTGTCTGTAACTTATTGTGCGGAGTTTAACGATCTCCATAATCAGGTCGGCAAGATGCCTGTAAAATTTTTTTGCAATTATTCTGATCTCTTCCTTCGTTTTATCAGGAAATGCATTGCTGATATTTTCAAAAATAACATTCCGGCGGTACCTGAAAATATACGCCAGCAAGATGTAAAGAAGATCAGAAATAAAGTAGATAAAAGGTAAAGGCATTAAAGATATGAGATATAAAAATGAAGTAATTATTTTATTGAAAATTTTTGTTGCAAAATTTTCCGTTTTGTGGTTATCTTGATTTCTTTTATCAGCCATTTAATATATGAGTAATCTTTTTCAAAATTAATCTGCCGCAAATCAGGCAATAGGTATGATTTATTCTGCAAGGTGTTAAAAATCTGCAATTTTATGTGTTCCGGAATAACCGGACTTATTATTTTATGCAATATTACTGAAAATTAATTTTTCCTTTTTATTTTCAGACTGCAAATATAATACCTAAAAATCCGGAATGAAAATCTATTACAGCTCTAATTGCACGTTAATATTGGAAATGCTCATTGCAAAGTTTTTCATCTCATTACAATTGCTGATTTTAATGGCATAAATGTAACTCATCATTTAAATTGGTCAACCTGTGTGAATAATAGTTTAGTGATTTGAATGTCCGGTCAGATCATTCCCAGTCTGATCCTGAACCATGAATTTATCAGTAATAATAATTTTGAAAGATTGGATACCCTGTAACGCTTGCTTATTATTTGCTGAGGTGTCGTATTCCTGATTATTTCTAACAGCTTAAGGTAATATCTGTAAGCCAGATAAACTCCCAGTCTGACATCCCTGTTCAACCTGGAAATCCCTTTTTTTGCCTCTGCAAAATCAGACATGATATCTTTTTCAATGGTTTCTTTTTGTTCAACAGTGAAATTTTCAGGCTGAACTCCCGGGAAATAGATTCTTCCATTATCAAGGTAGTCGGCACGGATATCCCTTAAAAAATTAACCTTTTGAAATGCTTCTCCCAGTTTTCTGGCAGGATATATCAGTTCGCTGAATTCCTTTTCCCTGTTCCTGTAAAATACTTTCAGGCACATCAAACCGACTACTTCGGCTGATCCGTAAATATATTGCTTTATTTCTTCTTGTGAATAACTTTTTTTTGTGAGATCCATTTTCATGCTGTTTAAGAAAGCATCAATATAATGCCTGTCTATGTTATACTCATTCACGGTTTTCTGAAAACTGTGGAGTATGGGATTTGAGCTGAACCCTTCTTCAATGGCTTCCCATGTGTCTCTTTTAAGTTTCCTTATAATCTTTTTTTGGTTATTATTATGAAAAGTATCAACTATCTCATCTGCAAATCTCACGAAACCATAAACGGCATAGATTGCCGGCCGGTATTTTTGTTTGAAAAGACGGATACCGAAAGAAAAAGATGTGCTGTAGTTCTGAGCTGTTATCCGGCTGCAGTCAATAGCATTTTTATCGTAAAGCTGTATCATATTTTTCAATTCTTTCAACTGCCAGCTTAGAGCTTATTATCACCATTGGCAATCCTGTGCCCGGCAGTGTTGAAGCTCCTGCATAAAATACATTTTTAAATTTTTCATCAAAGTTTTTAGGCCGGAACCATCCTATTTGATTCATATCATGGGCAAGGCCGAGAGCGCTTCCCATGTACAAATTGAACTGTTCTCCCCACTCAACTGGTGTATATATAGTTTTCGTTACAATTTTTTGCCGGACATTTGTTTCCACCCGCTTGCTGAAATCATCTATTATACTGTTCACTATTTTTTCACGGTCGTCCCAGTCTGGCTTGAAGCGCAAATCAGGTACGGGACAAACAAAGAAAAGGCTTTCCCCTCCTTCAGGTGCGCAGTCCGGATTGGATTTTGTGAGCACATTAACATAATAATAGGGTTTTTCAAACAGAGTGGGATTGGTGAATATTTTTTTTGCATATTCACGGAAGTTGGTCCCCAGATAATAATTATGATGATGAATATCTGGAATTTTTCCATCTATGCCCAGATAAAAAGTGAGAGTTCCCATTGTCCATTTCATCTTATAGAGTCTTTGCTCAGAATATTCAGGGCGCTTAAAGATTTTTCCCCTGAACCAGGCTGCATCGGCATTAATCAGAAAAATATCAGCTTCCCATTTTTTCCCGTTTTTGTCGATGAGGTATTCCAAACGATTTTCTGTACCTTTAAAATCAGTTATTTCTGTATTATAGTGAATAACTATATTTTGTTTTTTAATTTCTTTCGCAAGGCCTTCAACAATTTTATACATACCGCCTTTTACATTGAAATAGCCGTTATGTATAAATTCTGTATATGAGAGCATGGAATAGACGGCCGGTGTGTCAAATGGTGTGCGTCCCACAAAAAATGCAACCAGTGAAAGAATCTGCCTTATTTCCTCCGAACTGAAATATCTGGATACCTGTTGCCAGAAATTGCGGAATAACACCGGCAATAACCAGGGAGGGGCTTTCATCAGGGTAAATATATAATGCATCAGGGAATTGTAGTTGTTGCGGACAACCAGGTCAACTGTTCCGTCGAACAGCATCCTGCCTGCATTCAGATATTTTTTTATCTTTTTTTCGAGATCAGGCTCAATATCTTTGAATTCCTCTGCAAGTCTTGCCGTATCCTTATACATGACATAGGTTTTTCCGCCATGCGTAAAGTTTATTGTATAAAGAGGATCCAGCTCTACAAATTGAAAAGGCATCTCTATTTCCGCGTCATTAATAAACTCGTCAAACTCATATGACATGCTGAAGAAGCTTGGTCCCACATCAAAGGTATAGCCATCTTGCTGCAGCTGGTTTAATCTGCCTCCTGCCTGCCTGTTTTTTTCAACTATTTCCACCAGGTATCCCCTTCTTGAGAGTCGTAAAGCAGCAGCTAAACCAGCCAGTCCGCTCCCTGTAATTAAAATTTTTTTTCTCATAAAGCTGTTTAATCCGTTTTAATCGAAGGCAATAATTCTTCCTTTACCCAGAGAAAATCAGGCTCAATCTGAAGGGTTTTTTCAAAATATTCAATTGCTTTTTGTTCATTTCCCAGTTCATTTTCAGTTTGGCCGATTAAAACCAGAAGGTTAAGATAAAGCCAGTTTTTGTGACGCATTTCATTATCCTTGTTTTCGAAAATATTAAGAGCCTTACGGTAATAATTTAATGCTTTTTCCTTTGAACCTCCAAATATTTCAGGCATGTGGTTCCAGATATTTCCCATCTCCAGGTTAGCATTCATGCTAAGACTATCTTTTTCAAATGCTTTTTCTGCGTGTTTCATGCTTTTAGGACCCAGAAACGGGGCACGCCATTTATTCAGTCCTAATTTAAATCCGTATGCCGCTGCCTTAAAAGAATGGTATTCAGCTGTTTCTCCCTTGATATTTTTTAGATTTTCAAGATTATTCTCAAGCATTGCTAAAAATTCAACGGCTTCATTATTTTTATCATTTCCCAGACACCAGCCTGCATATCCATACTGATAACTTATCAGTTCCAAAAGGAATGCTTCATTATCTTGTTTTTGATTTTCCATCTCGTAAACAGCATTCTTCCATTTTGCCATCTCGTCATATACAAATGCATTATAGACTGTCTCTTTATAGCTGTTACTGGCTACAGCTGACAATTTAATGAAAATAATTATGATTATCCAATATTTCTTCCTTTCCACCGGCTTTGTTTTGTTATTTTATTTTTCATTGAGAGAAACAATATCCATCCCAAAATTGTTTGCTGTGGAATGGAAAAAATTAAAACCTGACCAATAGGCTGAAAGCTTATTTTCGCAATGAAAATTTTCATTCCTGCAATCAGTGCAATTGTTATAATGATCATCACGGTTGACAAATAAAAGATCACAGGAAAGATTCCAAAAGTGCTTATAAGCCAGAAAAATAGAGCTATAATATGGGTTCCTCCGAAAAATTGGGCCAGATTTTTGGCAAATCCTTCAGTTGCTTCATTAATATTATTGTACATGCGGCACCTGATCATATCATTACCTGTCATGCACTGTATTTTTAGTCCTTTCTTTTTATATAACCTTGATATCAGGATATCTTCAACAGGATTTGATTTAACAATTTCATGGGGGTGCAGCTGCATATATGTATTTTTTTCAAACATCATAAACTGTCCGTTTGCAGCAGCCAGCGAAGGATGCCTGCTTATCCTTGTCAGGATAAGGGGAAGCAGGGAGAGCAGAATGGCATTCATAACAGGGACTGTTATTTTTTCTCCGGTAGTTTTCATGATCTGCTTCGGAAAGATCGAGAGCAGCCTGAGCCTGTGCTTCTCCATTTGTGCAAGGGAACTTTCAAGAAGTCCTGACTTTACCCTGACATCAGCATCCAGAAATAGCAAATAGCCGCCTGATGCATGTTGTGCGAGTTTATGGCAGGCGTGATTCTTTCCAAGCCAGCCCGAAGGCAATCCTTCCGAGTCGATCAGGCGGAAACGGTTATCGGACCGGCAGACTGACAATACTTTGTCTCTTGTAAAGTCAGAAGACTGGTCATTAAAGACAATAACTTCAATTTTTGAATAGCTCTGCTCTTTCAGATCGTTCAGCAGATATAAAATGTTTTTTTCTTCGTTCCTGGCGGGTATCAGTACCGAGATAAGAGGCCGGGAAGAAGGATTCCTTTTTTTCAGCACCGGGGAGAAAATAACGTTTACCAGTGATACGAGGAAACGCAGACTGAAAAACAATACTGTAATATATGCTAAAATAATCAATATTAGTTATTTATATCGGTTGAAATTTTTTTAATACATTTTTTATAAAAGTTATTGTAATCTTGTTCAATATCCCTGTCTTCCTGTTCTATATAGAAATATTCCTTAAAACAGATAAATAAACGTGGTTTGTGATATTCAAAATATTCAGTCAGATTAGCTACAAAAATTATCTGTATTTCGGTTTTAAGATTTTTTAAAATCCACGTAAGGCCCTTTTTAAAATGAAGATGTTCCTGGTGAGATGATTCAAATTGACCCTGCGGAAAAAATGCGACCATATTTTCAGGGTTCTGTAAAAGTCCGATGGTATATGACATTGATTCTTTTATTCCTTCATGTGACCTTTTTATTGAAAATGCGCCGGTCTTACGGAGGAATATATTTTTTTTCAACTGTTCTTCGAGCATCATAACATGAAATTTTTTATGGAATACCTTCCGGTTTAATGAAGATATGAGAAATCCGTCCCACCAGCTGAAATGATTAGGAATAACAAGCAGAGGGAGTCCCCGGTCATTGAATTTTCCTTCAATGAATATCCTTTTAAAATGAAGATTCAGTCTTATCTCACCATACATTTCAAAAAAAGGATACAAAAACCAGTGATGCTCAGCTTTGATCATAAAGCAGATAATGAAAAATAAACAGTTAAAATTACAAAAAATAAAAATTGAACTATAAAAACCGGTAAAGCCATTTTATTTGAATATGAGATTTTGAAAGATTTTACAATTAAATGAAAAATAAATGCTAATAAAAACCAGGCCAGATAATTTCTAAGAGGTACATTTCCCTTATGCCAGTACCACATTCGGAGAGCGGGAGCACATTGTTCCAAAACTATATCATAAGCGATCATGAGAAGTGGAGCTGTCAGAATATTCAGTGCGGGACTATCTGTAAGTCTGTCTGCTATCACCTTTGAACAATATATAAGCATTACCCAGTTCAGCCCTATAAGCAAAGGAGTTTCAAGAAGTTTGAGTCCCAGTGTATCTCCATAAATATAATAGCCGAAAATTATGCCGGTTTTGACACCGGCCACCTCAGCAAAATACGCAAGAAATGCTATGAGAAAAAATACAGTTGCTATTCTAAGATTCATCTGTGAATGATGGAAAAACAATAATATTATGGTGCTAAGCAAAATAGCAACAGGGATCAGATTGATGAATATTTTATATGTTGAAGGAATTATTATCCCCGCCGTTCCAATTAAGTAGAACAGTATCAGAAAGAGAAATGCCAGTTTGTATATTTTTTTTGTCAAATTATCCTGGTTTAGGATCTAAAAATAAAAATTTTTTTAGGTTTGCACAGCAATATAACCAGTGAATTAGTTAAAAAATATATTGAGGCCTTTCCGGTAGCTTTCAAATTAAAAATCAGTTTATTCTTACAGACAATTTTTTTAAATTAAATAGTATTAAAAAGGTTTTGTTAATGTTAATTATATTATCCATGGCAATTTTTGCCTGTAACCGGAAACCTGAGGGATTAGGGATAGAAGTTAAGATTGATGGTCTTGCATGGATGCATGTGTCTGATCTGGCCTACTGGAATAATTCTGCTGCAAAATTATATGCAGTAACCTCAATACCATCTATTTTAATTGTTGATAATAATGGAATTATAAAAGCAAAGGACAAACGTGGGAAAGAGCTGGAGAAGACTATCGCTGAACTGTTAAATTAATTTTGAATGACCGGTTATCTGGGCGAAATAGAGGGGATCCTTGCTGCTGTATGCTGGACAGCTACCAGTATGGCCTTTGAATCAGCCGGGAAAAAGGTGGAATCGCTGGCAGTTAATCTTAATTGCGGCAACATTAATGGTAATAGTGCCTGTGCTGATTATTCCCCCTTCGGTTATCTTATTCAAAGAAAAAGTAAACTTTAAGGAGATTTTGGGGGCGCTGATCTCTGTGGGCGGGGTGGTACTGTTTTTTCTGTAATATTTTTTAATGGACAGGATATAATTTTTCTTGTTTGAAAATCCATACGGCCCAATATGGTAAATTATTCATCAATAATCATAAATATGTTTGAAAGGCCAAAAATGCTTGTTATTTGTAATGAATGATTATTTTTGTTGAAAATTTGTACTGATGACAGGTAAAGATCTCCGTATAGTTTTTATGGGTACTCCCTATTTTGCCCTGGAAAGTCTCAAAACACTGGTAGATAATAGATATAATATTGAAGGGGTAGTCACAATCCCTGACAGACCTGCAGGACGGGGAAAAAAACTGACAGAATCGCCGGTAAAGAAATTTGCAGTTGAAAGGGGAATAAAAGTTTTGCAGCCAGAGAAACTAAAGGATCAGGTATTTATCGAGGAATTAAAAGCATTGCAAGCTGATCTGCAAATAGTTGTCGCTTTCCGGATGTTACCTGAGATAGTGTGGAATATGCCCCGTCTGGGAACTATTAACCTGCATGGGTCATTATTGCCGCAGTACAGAGGGGCTGCTCCGTTAAACTGGGCAATAATAAATGGTGAAACCACCACAGGCGTAACTACATTTATGCTTGATCGCGATATTGATACAGGTAAGATTCTTTTTCAGCGGGAAATTATTATCGATGAAGATGATACTGTCGGAGATATCCATGACCGGCTGATGACTATTGGCGCGGATCTGGTTATTGAGACAGTCGAAGCAATTGCACGTGGCAATATTGAACCACGGGATCAGTCGGAATTTGCAGGCGGTACAGAAATTAAATATGCACCTAAACTTTTTAAGGAAGATTGTAAAATTGACTGGATGAAGAGTATGAAAGATGTTCGTAACCTTATCAGGGGACTTTCACCTTATCCGGCTGCCTGGGCTAATATTGTTAATAGAAATACCGGCAGGACTTTATCATGTAAAATATTTTCAGCTCAGCCTGTTATTGCTGAAGAGACAGCCCTTCCCGGCACAATTGATTCTGATGGGGAAACCTATTTGAATGTTGCCTGTGGCGACGGTTGGCTTGAAATTAAAGATATTCGGCTGTCAGGGAAAAAGAGTATGCATACTACAGACTTTCTGAGAGGATTCCGAAATATTTCTGATTACTGTTTTGAATGAATTTGTCTTTTTTATTACATGATTATTTTAAGATATAATATAACCACTTCCTGGTACGCCTTATAAACAGGTAAGGTTATAAGGCCTGTAAGGCATTTGTAATCTTTATGATAAAATTATGACTATCAGCTTCGGGAATCAGGTATATCCTTATAATTTCTGATTTTTTTCTGTCAGCCTGTCATAAAAAATGACATCTTGCTTTTCATCCTATTATTCAGCTATTTGCGTATAAATAGAGTATTATTTGAATGAAATTTTGTCCATTTTTCTTTTCAAAAGACAGCTGCCTGCAGGTTGGCACAAAATGTGATAGGCAGAGTGTTGATTTTAAAATAAGTTTTTTATAGTAATGTTTAATAATAAATTAAAAAACAATGGCAGAACTAAAAGGTAAAATTTTGGCTGGAAAAATCCTTGTTAAACCCAAGGAAGCCGAAGAAAAAACGCAGAGTGGGATAATTATCCCTGATTCAGCAAAGGAAAAACCACAGCAAGGCACTGTGGTATTAGTAGGTGCAGGTAAAAAAGACGAGCCTATGGAGTTGAAGGCGGGGGATATTGTAGTCTATGGTAAATACTCAGGTACGGAACTTAACATTGATGGAGAAGATTATTTGTTAATGTCGCAATCCGACGTATTGTACATTGCTTAATCAAACAATTTAAAAAGTAAAATAATATGGCAAAAGAAATTAAATTCAACATTGAAGCCCGTGATAAATTAAAATCAGGTGTAAATCAGTTGGCTGATGCGGTCAGGGTCACACTTGGACCCAAAGGGCGGAATGTAATTATTGAGAAAAAATTCGGAGCACCCCAAATAACTAAAGACGGAGTGACAGTTGCTAAGGAAATTGACCTTTCTGATCCTTATGAGAATCTGGGAGCTCAAATGGTTAAAGAAGTTGCATCCAAAACCAGTGATGATGCGGGGGATGGAACAACCACCGCTACTGTGCTTGCCCAGTCAATTATTAATGTAGGCCTTAAGAATGTTACAGCAGGAGCTAATCCGATGGATCTTAAGCGGGGTATCGACAAAGCTGTTGTAAGTGTGGTTAATAGTATTGCCGAGCAGGCTCATACTATTGGCGATGACTATAAGAAAATCGAATCTGTAGCAAAAGTATCGGCTAACAATGATGAAGCAATTGGAGCTTTGATTGCCGAGGCTATGCAAAAGGTACATAAAGAGGGTGTTATTACCATTGAGGAATCCAAAGGTACTGACACATATGTTGACGTGGTGGAAGGTATGCAGTTCGACCGTGGTTATATTTCACCTTATTTTGTTACTGACACTGAGAAGATGGAAGCCAGTCTCGAAAATCCATACATCCTTATCCATGATAAAAAGATAAGTACGATGAAAGACCTGCTTCCGATACTGGAAGCCACGGCACAGGCAAGCCGTCCCCTTATGATCATTGCTGAGGATGTTGATGGCGAAGCATTGGCAACGCTGGTAGTTAACCGTTTGCGCGGTTCTTTGAAGGTATGTGCAGTTAAAGCGCCCGGATTTGGTGATCGCAGAAAAGAAATGCTTGAGGATATTGCAATACTTACAGGTGGTTCCGTTATCACCGAGGAAAAAGGAATGAAGCTGGAACAAGCTACTCTTGATATGATGGGTGAAGCTGAGAAAGTTACTATTGACAAGGAAAATACAACTATAGTCAATGGTTCGGGGGCCACTGAAAATATTTCTGCCCGTATTTCTCAGATTAAAAAACAGATTGAAACCACTACATCCGACTATGACAAGGAAAAACTGCAGGAACGTTTAGCTAAACTTTCCGGTGGAGTTGCAGTAATATATGTTGGTGCTGCTTCTGAAGTAGAGATGAAAGAGAAAAAAGCCCGGGTTGATGATGCCCTCAGTGCTACACGTGCTGCTGTTGAAGAAGGAATTGTTCCCGGTGGAGGTGTCTCCTATTTACGTGCAATAGAAGCTCTTAACAATGTTGAATGTGAAAATGAGGACGAAAAAACCGGTATTGAGATAATTAAACGTGCAATCGAAGAACCTTTGCGCCAGATTGTTGAAAACGCCGGGAAAGAAGGTGCAGTAATAGTTCAGAAAGTCAAAGACGGTAAAGATGACTTTGGATATAATGCCCGACTTGATGTTTATCAGCAATTTTATGAGACAGGAGTTATAGATCCTGCCAAAGTTACACGAGTTGCTCTTGAAAATGCAGCATCAATAGCAGGTATGTTCCTGACCACTGAAGCTGTTCTTGTCGAAGAAAAGGAAAAGAATCCTCCTGCCCCCCCGGCCGGAGGTCCAGGAATGGGCGGAATGGGCGGAATGATGTAAAAATATATCCCTTTGAAAAAATTAAAGGCCTCTCCCGTGCGGGAGAGGCTTTTTTTTAAAAAATTTATAGGTTAAATGCGAAGTTATGTAACTTTGTCAGCCTAAATAAAGATATAATGATCACAAAAATCGATAGTTTTCTTGAAAATCTTGTAAACAGGAATCCGGGAGAGAAGGAATTTCACCAGGCCGTAGCTGAAGTAGTAAAATCAGTTTGGAGTTTTTATGAAAAAAATCCCTTATATCAGCGTTCTCGCATCCTTGAGCGAATGGTGGAGCCTGAACGAATTATAATTTTTCGTGTCCCATGGATTGATGACCGGGGTGAAGTGCAGATAAACAGGGGCTACCGTGTTGAATTTAATTCTGCGCTCGGACCTTATAAGGGAGGACTTCGTTTTCACTCGAAAGTTAATTTAAGTATTTTAAAATTCCTGGGCTTTGAGCAAACTTTTAAAAATGGTCTGACAACATTGTCTATGGGGGGAGGTAAGGGAGGATCGGATTTTAGCCCTAAAGGAAAATCAGATAATGAAATTATGCGGTTTTGCCAGTCCTTTATGTCTGAATTGTTTCGCCACATAGGGCCTGATACCGATATTCCGGCCGGGGATATTGGTGTCGGTGGCCGTGAAATAGGATACCTCTTTGGTCAGTATAAACGCTTAAGAAATGAATTTACAGGAGTTCTTACAGGAAAAGGATTGAATTGGGGAGGTAGCCTGATAAGGCCAGAAGCAACAGGTTTTGGAGCTGTTTATTTTGTGCAGCATATGTTACATCACATGGGTAAAGATATTGAAGGACATACATTTGGAATTTCGGGATTCGGAAATGTCGCATGGGGAGCGATTACAAAAATAAACGATTTGGGGGGAAAAGTAGTTACTATTTCCGGTCCAGATGGATATATTTATGATCCTGAAGGTGTTAAAGGCGATAAGGTAGATTATCTTCTCCATCTTCGCATGACTAATGATGATATTGTTGAACCATATGCAAGAGAATTCAATGCAAAATTTATTCGGGGGAAAACTCCCTGGGAAGTACCTGTTGATATAGCTATACCTTGTGCGGCTGAAAATGAGCTTTGTTTATGTGATGCAAGGGAATTGGTTAAAAATGGATGCATTTTGCTGGCTGAAGCTTCAAATATGGGATGTACAGAGGATAGCGTGGAATATCTGAAAAATCATCTTGAATTTGCTCCGGGCAAAGCTGTGAATGCCGGAGGTGTTGCTGTTTCAGGACTTGAAATGTCTCAAAATAATATGCGTATGAGCTGGCCGCGTGAAGAGGTGGATAAGAGGCTTAAGGAAATTATGAAAAATATACATGACCGGTGTGTTGCTTTCGGGAAAAACGGTAATAAAACAGATTATTTAAAAGGTGCAAATATTGGCGGATTTGTTAAAGTCGCAGATGCAATGCTTGCACAGGGTGTTGTTTAGTATATTCTGGTTTTTTTAGTAATTCAGTACCTAATATTAAGATATTAAAAAATTTAATCTATTAATAAAATATAAAATTCTTTCCCATAAAAACACTTTTATAATTTTGTCCAAATTATAATTATAACATGCTGATTGATACGCACGCCCATATTTATTCGGAGGATTTTATTGATGATATCGATGAAGTGGTAGAGCATGCTTATGAAAACGATATCAAAAAGATAATTCTGCCTAATATTGATTCTGCTTCGATAAAAAGATTAACTGACCTCACTGATGCTTATCCACATCTTTTATATCCTTTAATGGGACTTCATCCTAATTCTGTTTCGGAAGATTACGGAGAAGAATTACAGGCTATTGAATACTGGCTTGATAAAAGAAAATTTTATGGCATAGGCGAAATAGGTATTGATCTTTACTGGGACAGGACCTATATTGAACAGCAGAAGCATGCTTTCAGGTCACAGATTAAAATGGCCGGATCACGACAACTTCCTGTGGTAATTCATGTCAGGGAATCTTTCAGTGAGGTGTATGAAATTTTAAAAAATGAACAAAACGGTAGTCTAAAGGGTATTTTTCACTGTTTCTCAGGTAGTGAAGAAGAGGCGAAAAAGATTACGGAAATGGGATTTTTCCTTGGTATTGGCGGAATAATTACCTTCAAAAACAATGATTTATCAGATGTTATAAAAAATATTTCAATTGAAAATATTGTCCTTGAAACCGACTCTCCTTATCTGGCCCCTGTTCCAAAGCGGGGGAGACGAAATGAAAGCGCTTATCTTGTCTATATTGCCCAGAAAGTTGCAGAGATTTATGATATATCGGTTGATGAGGTTGCAAAAATCACTACCCATAATGCACGTAATTTATTTAATATCTGATACTTTATTAATTTATCAATTTAAATATCCTGTCAATTTTGTATTAATTTCGTAATTTTTTATTAATTTGCACCCTCTAAATTCAGTGGCATGCCGGAAAAGGGAGAGATGCAGGAGTGGCTTAACTGGCACGCCTGGAAAGCGTGTGTACCGGGGACGGTACCGGGGGTTCGAATCCCTCTCTCTCCGCGTAAGGAAGAGAGAAATTGTTTTGACAGATAAGACTTATTATTTTTTTGCTTCAATAATTTGATTATTTCAATAGAAAAGTTGTTATTTGTTGACAGAAAAAAAATAGATTTACAATTATAAAAATTTGGAGATTATTAATTAAAAATTCGTTTTAACTATGAAAAGACTATTCGCGTTAATAGCATTGTCCGGGATGCTGTTTTTTATGGCATCAAACTCTGCATTTGCTCAGGATGAAACAGCAGCACAGGATACTGCAAAGGTTGAGCAGGAACAAGTTGATGTAACAACCGATCCGGTGGAAGAAGCTGCAGCTGCTGCTGAAGGAGGCAGATCATTACACAGCCAGCTGAAACAAACTTTTATTGATGGTGGTCCGTTTTTTATGTCGTTTGTATTGATTGCGCTTATTTTGGGACTTGCTTTTGCCATTGAAAGGGTTCTGTACCTGAATCTGGCAACGAGTAATACAAAAAAGTTGCTTACCAATGTTGAACAAGCTTTGGAAAACGGAGGTGTAGAAGCTGCCAAGGATGTATGCCGCAAAACCCGTGGACCTGTTGCAAGTATTTTTTATCAGGGACTTGACAGGGCAGACCATGGAATCGATGTAGTTGAGAAATCGATTATATCTTACGGTGGCGTTCAGGCGGGATTGCTGGAAAAAGGATTGAGCTGGATTGCACTGTTTATAGCTCTTGCTCCTATGCTTGGATTCCTTGGGACTGTTATAGGTATGATCGGTGCTTTCAATGCAATTGAGGTTGCAGGTGATATCTCTCCCTCATTGGTAGCAGGTGGTATTAAAATAGCTTTGATTACAACCGTAGGAGGTCTTATTGTCGCTATTATACTGCAATTATTTTACAACTATTGTGTTGCAAAAATTGATAGTATAGTCAATAATATGGAAGATGCTTCAATATCATTGATAGATTTGTTGGTTAAACATAATATGAAAAAATAGGAATTCTCATGGTTAAATTAGGAAGAATTGTTACAATATTTCTTTGGGTACTGATAATTGTATCAGCTGTCCTTGTAGTTTCACTAATGGCAAACATTAGTGAAAACGAGGCTGACCCAATTATGGGAGGTTGGATTAATTCCAACCTGATTTGGGCCTACATTCTTTTAGTATTCGGAGTAGGTGTTATCATATTGGCAGGACTCTATCATATGATAACTGATATACATGCCGCAAAGAAAGGCCTTATATCATTAGTATTTCTTGGTGCAGTCGCCCTTATTTCATATTTACTGGCATCTGATGAAATTCCACAATTCGTTGGTGTACAGAAATATATTGACAATGGAACGCTGACACCTCAAGTGGCAAAATTGGTGGACACCGGTTTGTATGCAACATATATTTTGCTGGGGCTGGCAATATTATCTATTGTGTTTTCATCAATAAGCCGTTTATTTAAGTAATTTTAACCGTGGTAATAAACAGGGAAATTAATTATGGCTAGAAAAATTCCAGAAATACCTTCGGCATCATTAGCTGATATTGCTTTTATGTTGCTAATATTTTTCCTGGTAACAACCACGATGGACGTTGACAGCGGATTGGAAAGAAGGCTTCCACAGTGGGTTGATCAGGAACAGCTGGATGATGATCAACAGATCAAGGAGAGGAATGTTTTTATTGTTTTGGTTAACCGTAATAACGATCTTTTGGTGGAAGGAGAATATGCAGATATAGATAATTTACGTGAACGGGCTAAGGAATTTATGGCAAATCCTAACGATGCAGAAGATTTGCCGGAGAAAGAGGCCAAGCAGATACCTTACTTTGGAGAAGTAATGGTTACAAAAGGGGTTATTTCACTGCAAAACGATTTGGATACCCAATACGGAACATACATCGCTGTTCAAAACGAACTGGTTGCTGCTATTAATGAATTAAGGGAAGAATTGGCTCAACAGGAATTCGGAAAATCTTATAACCAACTGGATAAAGATCAGCAGGATGCTGTTCGCGAAATTTATCCCTCAAGGATTTCTGAAGCTGAACCCAAAAAGGTAGGAGGAAATTGATTATGAGTAAATTCAGAAAATCAGGAGGGAAAGAGCTTCCTCCCATTTCAACGGCTTCTTTACCTGACATTGTTTTTATGTTGCTCTTCTTTTTCATGGTTAGTACTACCATGCGCGAAGTAACATATATGGTGAGAATAAGATTGCCTCAGGCAACAGAATTGAGCAAGCTTGAAAAGAAATCACTTGTAAGTTATATTTATGTGGGGGAACCTTTGCAACAATATCAGAAGACATTCGGAGTTGCACCCCGCATACAATTGAATGATCAGTTTGCAAACGTAGCCGATATACAGGATTATATTATTGCCGAAAGAGAAGCAAGAGATGAGGCTGAAAGGCCGTTGATGATTACTTCACTGAAAGTGGATGAAAATACCAAGATGGGTATTGTGTCAGATATTAAGCAGGAATTGAGAAAATCAGCAGCCCTGCATATCAATTACTCATCCCGCAAACAGGTGGAGAGGTAGGACATAGATTATTCTCTTTCATAAAAATAAACAGCGCCGGGGATTGCAATATATTTCCGCCGCTGTTTATTTTTTATGTGAGCCCTTTTCGGATGATTTTATTATTTTCAGGCTAAGCTCTTTTAACTGTTCTTCTGATATTGCTGAAGGGGAATCTGCCATTACATCCCTGCCTGAGTTATTTTTTGGAAAAGCAATAACATCACGTATGGAGGGCAGGCCTGCAAACAATGAAACGAACCTGTCAAAACCAAAAGCTATTCCTGCATGTGGGGGAGCACCATATTTAAAGGCATTCATAAGGAATCCAAATTGTTTTGTTGCCTGCTCTTCTGTTAACCCAAGGGTTTTAAACATCTTTGATTGTAATTCCGACTCGAATATCCTCACTGAACCTCCACCAATTTCAACTCCGTTTATAACTAAATCGTATGCATTAGCTCTGACACTACCGGGATCACTATCTAATTTACCAATATCTTCCGGCTTCGGTGAAGTAAACGGATGGTGCATTGCGAAAAATCGTTGCACCTCCTCATCCCATTCCAACAGAGGAAAGTCAATAACCCAGAGAGGCCTGAATAATTTTTTATCGCGGAGGCCAAGACGGGTCCCCATCTCAAGACGAAGTTCGCCAAGGGCATTTAAGGTTTGTGTCTTACTGCCCGAGAGTATTAGTATCAAATCTCTTGGCTTTGAATTCAGCTTTTTACATATATCAGAAAGATATTCAGCTGAGAAAAATTTATCGATTGAGGATTTTATAGTTCCGTCTTTATTGTATTTGATATAGATCAGACCTTTTGCACCAATCTGTGGGCGCCTGAGCCAGTCTGTGAGTTCATCCGTTTGCTTACGTGAATAATCACAGCAGTCTTTTGCGCAAATGGCGCCTGTATATTCAGCGGAGTCAAAGATTTTAAATCCTTTTCCTTTGACCATGGCAGATATATCGGAGATTAGCATTTCAAACCTGATGTCAGGCTTATCTGTTCCATATTTTGCTATTGCTTCAGAAAAAGGAATCCTCGGAAAGTCGCCCACCTCTATATCCAGTACATCCTTAAAAGTATATTTTGTAAGTCCCTCGAAAGTGTTAAGAACATCATCCTGATCAACAAATGACATTTCACAATCAATCTGTGTAAATTCAGGTTGTCTGTCAGCCCGCAGGTCTTCATCCCTGAAGCATTTTACTATCTGGTAATATCTATCAAAACCTGCCACCATCAGTAGCTGTTTAAAAATTTGCGGCGACTGGGGAAGAGCATAAAATTCACCGGCATTCATCCGGGAGGGCACTACAAAATCCCTTGCTCCCTCAGGTGTTGATTTTATAAGGACAGGGGTTTCTGTTTCTATAAAACCATTGCTATTAAGGTAATTCCGGACTGCATGTGCCATCTTTGCACGGAGTTCAATATTTTTTCGGACAACCTTTCGACGAAGATCCAGATAACGATATTTCATCCGGAGATCATCACCACCGTCAGTTTCATCTTCAATAGTAAAAGGAGGTATCTCTGAAGGATTCAATATATTTAAATTACTAAGGTATATTTCAATATCTCCGGTTGGCATTTTTTTATTTTTGCCGGAACGTTCACGAACAGTCCCTGTTGCCTGAATAATAAACTCCCTTCCCGTTTTATTAAGAATTTCTAAAACTTTCTGCGGAGTGTTTTTATCAGTAATTAGTTGGGTTATTCCATAACGGTCGCGCAGATCAATGAAATTCATTCCACCTAAGTTCCTGATTCTCTGTACCCAGCCTGCCAGTGTAACCTTTTGCCCGGCATTTTCTATTCTTAATTCTCCGCATGTATGTGTCCTGTACATGATAATTTTTTTATTAATTGATTGCGAAAATAAGAAGATTTTAGGAAATTCATTCCCTTAATATAAATTGCTTTTTGGAATAATTATGATCGAGCCGTTTGATGACGAATATTTTATGAAAATTGCTTTAAGAGAGGCCCTGTCAGCTTATAAAAAGGGAGAGGTGCCAATAGGGGCAGTGATAGTGGCAGACAGAAAGGTTATTGCACGTGCTCATAATCTGACTGAAACACTTAATGATGTTACTGCCCATGCAGAAATGCAGGCAATAACAGCAGCAGCTAATTATTTTGGCGGTAAATATCTTGATGCATGCACTATTTATATTACCCTGGAACCATGTGTTATGTGTGCAGGAGCTTTATCATGGTCGCGAATTGGCAGAATTGTATTTGGTGCATATGATGAAAATAGGGGTTACAGCAGGTATGCAAAAAATATAATGCATCCCAAAACCGGGATTACAGGGGGGATTATGGAGAAAGAATGTTCAGAACTGATAACAAGATTTTTTAAAGAGAGGAGATGAAGTCTTATTCAGTGAGTATTGAGCGTAATTATCTTAAATCCTGCTATCTGCAGGTCTTTCCAGAATAACGGGTAGGATTTGGTTACCACCATGGGATCATCAATAATAATTTTTTCGCCTAATAGCGCCAATGGTGCAAAAGAGAGTGCCATGCGGTGATCATTATATGTTTTTATAACCGGAATATTTTTTGTTTTTGGCAAGTCTGATCTTCCGTTCCAGACCAGTTCCCCGTGACGTGGTTCTTCCAATATTGCCCCAAACTTGCTAAGTTCGGTTTTAAGGGCTTCTATACGGTCGGTTTCTTTTATTTTCAGGGTTTTTAATCCGCTGAAATGAAATGGTATTTTTTTCGCTATACACAAACAGGACATAGTTTGAGCAATATCAGGATTCTCAATGAAATCAAGTATTAACTTATCAGGTCTAGTCTCTGTCATTTTTGTTATAAGGATACCATGTTTTTTTTGATCCGTGGCAATTCCAAATTTTTTAAACCACTGAGCTATGCGGGAGTCGCCCTGCAAACTCTTAAGTTCCATATTTTTTAAAAATATTTTTCCTTTTTTTGCCAGCGCCAGGATCTGGTACCAGTATGATGCAGCCGACCAGTCGGCTTCCACACTGTAATTAACCGGTAAATAATTTTGCCGGGGTACAGTAATTGTATCTCCTTCCCACTTATACTTAATTCCGAACCTGGCCATTATATTCAATGTAAGTTGGATGTACGAGCGTGAAGCTATATTACCGGTAATTTTAATTGTCAATCCGTTATCTATAACCGGAGCTATCATAAGCAGTGCTGAAATATACTGGCTGGAAATACTGCCATCCAGTTCAATAAGCTGGCCTTTAAGATCAGTACCGTTTATCTTAAGGGGGGGAAACCCTTCTTTTTCGAGATATTTAATTTTAGCGCCCAGTTTGTTTAAAGAATCAACCAGAATTCCAACAGGCCTTTCTTTCATTCTTTCCGATCCTGTTAATTCCCATTCTCCTTTTGTTCTTGCCAGGAAGGCTGTTAGAAAGCGCATCGCTGTTCCGGCATGACCAATATCAATTTTTTTACTGTTTGAAGTTAATGCTTTTGTTAAAACCCTGGTATCATCACTTTCAGATAAATTTTCTATAGTAGAAGGAACAGAGCATAATGCATTAATTATCAGAACGCGGTTGCTGATGCTTTTTGATGCCGGCAGCCGGATGCTGGTATCCAGCTTTGTGACTTTATTTGAAATTAAATATTGCATCCGGATATTTAGTTTTATTATAATGACTTATTATAATGCTTCTCATAAAAGGGTTCCACGTATTTTATCCTGACTGTATTAAGAATGACATTGCAGTTCATTTTTAAATGTATTTTAATTTTCAGAATGTCCGGAAGTGTTCAAGGGCTTTAACGATAAGCTCTTTTTCACAGTTAGTATTGATTTCAATTTGGCCCGGCCGGGAAAGAAGAGAAAAATTGATCCTGTCAGCTTCATTTTTTTTGTCATGCGTCATCAATTCAAGCAATTTCCCGGAATCAGCCTTATCAATTTTAAATTTGCCGTATAATTTTAAAAGCCATTCTGTTAATTCCTGAAGTTCTCCTTTCGGAAAATTATATTTCTCTCCTGATAAAAATAATTCAATTATCATTCCCCATGCTACTGCATATCCATGTAATACAGGCCTTTTTTGCATAAGAGCAAGGCTCTCAAATGCATGTCCTGCAGTATGGCCAAAATTGAGGGCTTTACGGATACTCTTTTCTGTAGGATCATTGCTTACAAAATAGTTTTTGATATCAAGGGAGTTGGCGATTATGTTTTGTAAGGATAAATAATCTATATTATTAAGGTCAAAGTTTTTAAGTTCCTCCAGATGTTTAGTACTTCTTATGAGACCGTGTTTTATCATTTCAGCAAATCCTGACAGAAAATTGGCATGATCCAGTGTTTTCAGGAATTCTGTATTAATGAGCACAGCTACCGGCACTTTAAATGTACCGATTTCGTTTTTAAGACCGTAAAAATTAATTCCTGTCTTTCCTCCTGTTGATGCATCCACCTGGGAGAGGAGGGTGGTGGGGACGTTCAGGAAATCTATACCCCTCTTAAAGGTTGAGGCAGCAAATCCCGCCAGATCAGTAAGCATGCCGCCTCCCATATTTATTAGCAGGGATCTCCTTCCGGCACCATTTTCAGAAAGAAATTTCCATATTTTCCCGACTGAATTCAGATTTTTATTTTTTTCTTCGGGGGGAACAATAACTTTCTTAATTCCGTAATAATCAAATAAAGCATTAAATTTATTTACCCACAACCGGTTGACATTCCCTTCGGTTGCGATAAATAATTTATTCCCGTAGTATTTTTGTATCCAATAGGTTATGGACTTTTCAAATGAATTTGTGAATATTATTTTTGAATTTAGCATAACAAATTGTTGAATTGTAGCAAAGTTACAATAAATTTGCTATAAGGATTTATTAAAGTGAAAGGCCTTGTAATTTTCAATAAAAATTAATCAAAAATAGATATGACAATAACAAACAAAAAAAGAACCGCATACATCAGACGACTTTTTTACATGGTAAGTGTAATAATTGCCATATCTTCACTTATTTTGTTTATGGTGGACCTGTCAATCTATGGTCTGGTTATGGCAGGAATTTTTGCTTTATGGTTTCTGTATTTTCAAGTTATTGATTATCAATATATTGAATTTAGCGATGATAATAATAAGATATTATTACGCTATTATAAGTTAATCAGATTTGGTAAAACAGAATTTAATGCAATTGAATTTCCACAGAAAATTTTATATAATGTGACATTTGAAAATTCTATTTTTGGGAAAATGACTGATCTTACAATTGTAATAAAAACGCGGCGCGGTATTGCCGGATATCCGCCGGTCAGCCTTACAGCCCTTTCTAAAGTTGAGCGTGGAAGGATGAAAACTGCTTTTTATAATATTCTGGGCATATAATTTTCCCCGGCCAGACTCACAAAAATATTTAATATGGAATCAGATCTGTTTTATAAAATTGCACTTTCTGTTGTTCCGGGAATAGGGGGTGTCCTGGCCCGTAATCTGTTGGAATATTGCGGGAGCGCAAAGCAAATATTCAGGGAACCGATGCAAACATTGATAAAAATACCAGGAATCGGGAAGATTAATGCCAGTCGGATTAGAAATAAGAGTATTTATGCAAAAGCAGAAAAGGAGCTTTCATTTATAAGTAAATATGGCATTAATGTATTTTTTTATACAGATGCTGATTATCCCCGCAGGCTTAAGTCTTGCAATGATGCTCCTGTTGTTTTATATTTAAAGGGGAATGTGGATCTGAATTGCCCCAAAGTGGTCAGTATAGTCGGAACCCGTAATGCAACGCGATATGGCAAAATGATATGCGAAAAATTAATTCGTGGTTTTTCATCGCGAAATTATAAGATTCTTATAGTTAGCGGACTGGCATACGGTATTGACATTACTGCCCATAAATGGTCACTGAAGTGTGGTATCCCCACTTTAGGAGTGTTAGGGCATGGCCTTGATAAGATATATCCTGCCATTCATGCCGAAACAGCAAGAAAAATGTTGTCTGACGGCGGACTGGTTACTGATTTTCCAAGCGGCACTAAAATTGATCCCCCTAACTTTATAAGGAGAAACAGGATTATTGCCGGATTGTCAGATGCAACTGTGGTTGTTGAATCTGCCGAGAAAGGGGGGGCATTAATAACAGCTGATATAGCTTCTTCATATAACAGGGATGTTTTTGCCTTTCCGGGGCGTTCTGATGATATCTATTCACGGGGATGTAACCGGTTGATATATAAAAATGGCGCCGGCCTGATACAGGACCTGGATGATCTGGAGTATTTTATGGGCTGGGAAAGTTCACGGGAAGAAAAAAAAACTGTTGAGCCTGAAATTTTTTCTGACATAAGTACTGAAGAGAGAAAGATAGTTGAATTACTAAAGAGGAATGATAAGCTTTTTATAGATCAAATTTCTTCAAAAACAAAAATTCCTGCAGGTAAAGTATCGACTCTGCTTATGAATCTGGAGTTTAAGAATATTTTATCGGCACTGCCGGGCAATATATATATACTAAAGAGAAATGAAAACATTCTATGATCTAAAAATTTCCAAATCAATTATAAAATCATTAAAGGATATTGGTATCCATGAACCAACGTCCGTTCAGGAAATGACTATACCAAGGATTAATGCAGGTAGCAACATAGTGGGAATTGCACGGACAGGCACGGGAAAAACAGCGGCATATCTTTTACCATTGCTTACTAAATTACAGCGGCCTTCAGGTATTGATCCACGGTTACTAATTCTGGTGCCTACCCGGGAACTTTCAATCCAGGTGGGGGAGGATATCAGAGAGATGACTAGCTGGTCGGAACTGAGGCATGCTGCAGTTTACGGGGGGGTTGGCCGGACAAAACATTATGAATTGGTTGAATCGGGAATTGATGTCCTTGTTGCTACGCCGGGGCGACTTTCAGATTTATACAAGGCAGGGGTGTTGTCCCTGAAAAAGATCAGGCATCTTGTGATTGACGAAGCTGACAGGATGCTTGACATGGGATTTATGCCACAGCTCCGGAGAATTTTTGAGATCCTTCCTGCAAAGCGCCAGAATCTGCTGTTTTCTGCTACATTTTCAGAGAAAGTTGAAAAGCTTGCTGAGGAATTTTTAGATTTTTATGAGAAGATTGAGATAAATCCTTCCGCTACCCCGGCAGAACGACTTAATCAGGTGATATACAGAGTTCCCAATTACAGAACAAAACTCAGTCTTATGGGATATCTGCTTTCTGATGAAAAGATTTTTTCAAGGGTAATCATATTTGTAAAAACAAAGGTACATGCCGACGGTATATTCAAAGTAATAAAGAGAAAAACGAAGGGTGAGAAGAGAATAATCCATTCAAATAAATCACAGAGTACAAGGATTAATTCTATAGAAGCATTTAAAAATGGCGGTGTAAGGATACTGGTGACTACCGATGTTTCAGCAAGAGGTATAGATATCAGCATGGTCAGCCATGTAATAAATTTTGACATACCTCAAAATTATGAGGATTATGTTCATCGTATTGGCCGTACTGCAAGAGCAGGCAACAGGGGTGATGCAGTTACCTTTATTGATCCGGCTGAAGAATGGCACTGGAAAAATATAGAGAAAATGATACGTATGAAGATCATTCCAAAGAACATACCCCGGGAGGTAGAAGTGTTTGAAACAGATTATGAGGAGAGACAGCGGCAATTAAGGGAAATTGACCGCCAGCGAAAAATTGACGATCCCGGATACCAGGGCGCTTTTCACCGGAAGAAAAAGAAAAGTAAAACAGGAAAGTTAAAAGATCGTTCAAAAAGGTCAACATTAAGTAGCCGAAAAAAATCTTCAAAGAAAAAAGGATATCGTTGATTTATTAAATCTTATTATAGGCATGCCTGACTACTTTCCTTGACCACAATCCGGCTATGGCCAGACCGCTTATGATGTGCCAGACCCCCCACCAGGCAGCAATAATTGTCATTCCTCCCAATTCAAGTTCCGGAGGGAATATTTTCGGATTGAACATCAGAACAAGTGCAAGCCCTGAGTTTTGAATACCGGTTTCAATGGTAATTGTTCTCTTATCAGTCCGTGACAAATTCATAAGCGAGCTTATGGTGAATCCTGTTCCAAGCGCAAGTGCATTATGGATCAGAACAATCAGGAAAACTATATGGATATAGCTCATAAAATGGTCGAAGTTTGCTGAGAGAAGAATAATGACAAAACCTATGAATACTATTATTGATAATTGTCTGATAGGTTTTTTTATTTTTTGTGTTATCACCGGAAAGTAATTGGCAAATAATAAACCCAGTACCATGGGGATACCTAAAAGGATGATCACGGTCTGCACCATCTGAAGAAAATTTATTTCTATAGGGACCAGGTAATTCCCTGCTGCGGCGGAATGATAGTAATTCAGATAAAGTTTTCCCCAGATAGCAAAATTCAGTGGCGTCATGAAAGTTGCTGAAAGTGTGGCAACAGCAGTAAGGCTTACTGAAAGGGCTACATTGCTTTTAGCTACGGCGCTCATAAAATTTGAGATATTGCCACCAGGACAAGCTGCAATCAATATCATTCCCAAAGCTACTGTAGGAGTCGGGTTCAGTAAAATAACAAACAGAAAGGTTACAGCAGGCAGCAGAATAAATTGTGAAAATATGCCTGTCAGTGCAGATTTGGGTTTTAGTATCACATCTCTGAAATTTTGCCATTTTATATCGAGAGCCACTCCGAACATTACAAAAGCTATCACGATATTAAGTGTCAACAAGCCGGACTGTGAAAAATTTAATCTGACATGATCAAGTACTGTCAAGGCTTCCTTCATATAGTCGTATGAGTTTGGTTTAAAAAATCTAAGATAGAAAAATTATTTTTTACTGCTTGCTTAGTAACAGTTTTTTTATTTTATCATGTACATCAGTGTTATTCATAATACCTATGAATTCTTCAGCTCCGGGTCCGTATGCGAAAACCGGTACCATGAGTGCGGTATGGCTTCCTGTCGTGAATTCACCCTGTACCATTCCTGTACTAAAATCCCCGTTAAGAACGGCCATCCCTCCGGTCTCATGGTCGGATGTCACCACCACCAATGTTTCGCCGTCTCTTGCTGCAAATTTCAGAACCTCTCCCAGACTACGGTCAAAATCCAAAAACTCTTCTACAATATAAACAGTACTGTTTGCATGCCCACCCCAGTCTATCTGCGAACCTTCAACCATTAAAAAAAAGCCTTTTTTGTTGTTATCAAGTATATTTATGGCAGTACTTACAGATACCGGCAGCATATTACCGCGTTCTTCGAGGCGACCATTGTGTATATCAGCTGTCATTCCCGCCAGCTTCCCCTTTTTTACTTTTTTTATTTCATTCAGGTCAGTTAGTACTGTATATCCTTTATTTTTGAGTTCATTCAGCAGGTTGCGGCCATCTTCCCTTTCTGTGAAATGTTTTAGTCCCCCTCCGATGAAAACATCAATATCCGTATCAAGAAAATCAGCAGCAATATTTTCATATAGATTCCTTTCCGGCTCATGAGCAATAAAAGAGGCAGGTGTGGCATGTGTAATTGACGAAGTAGCAACCAGTCCGGTAGCAAGGCCGTTATTTTCAGCCTCTTCCAATATAGTAGTAAGAGGATTTTTTTCAGGATCTACACTAATTGCTCCGTTGTAAGTTCTTGTCCCTGTTGCCAGGGCAGTTCCCGCGGCAGCAGAGTCAGTTATATAATTGTCGTGTGATGAGGTTTTTGAAAAGCCGGTGTATTTGCAATTTTCCAAAAAAAGATTACCCCGGTTGGCAGTCAGTCCGGCAAATATATGTGCCGTCCCCATACCATCGCCAATTAAAAGAACAACATTTTTAGGCCTGTTGGTTTTAAAATTCTGTTTGAACATCTTTACCTTATATTCTTCACCTCCATTATATATTTTTTCATTGTCAGGAGCTTCAGAATTGAGATAATTATCCTGTGCATATGATGCAAAGCTTATCAGAAAGGCTGTCAGGATGATAAATAATTTTTTATACATGATTTTTAAATTAATGCTATTTAAAATTATAAATAAATATTTATCTGTATTATTAAATCAGTAAAAATCATTATTTTATTATTAAAATCATTTAGCGGAACTTGTCGCGGGTCCCGCTACCAAGCTTTAAAAAAGGGAACCTGGTGTATCATGAGGATTTTATTCACCGTATCTTTATAAACTATGGGTTAATCATTTTTTGATTTATATAGTTCATCAACCTGCTACGTGGAGTTACATCCTTATCAGGTTCGGATTTTTGAAATGAATCATTCAGTATAAAGACTGTTTTTTCTCTTGTTGTTCTCATTTCAATTACCTCCATTATAACAAAACTACTAAGTATTTGTTCAGCTTTTCTCCTTGATATGTGCGCAAGCCTTATAAATTTGGAAAATGTAATTTCATGATTTTTATTAAGATAATCAACCAGAAATTTTTCATCATCTGAATAGGAAACATATATGCCTTTCAAACTCTTTTGTTTTTTCCAGACCAGTAACTGTATTCTGTGTGTCAGAACATTTTCATCGCCAATTCTTGTATAAGCCAGCCACTTTCCGTGCTCATCCTTTGCAAAGTGGGGTTTGTTATTACTGGGCCGGATTGAAATTTCCAAAACAGTTTTATCCTCCCATTGCCACTGTCGTGTATTAAATGGTATTGGTGGATTGCTATAAATCTTTGCTGCTGCTTCCACCATATAAAATTCTTCAGTGGTGCTTATCCCGACAACATGGCCATTATCCTTTACCCCGATCAGCAATCTTCCGCCATCAGTGTTGGCAAAGGCTACCAGCGATTTCGCAATTTTTTTTGAGTCATTTATACAGTATTTAAAATCCTGCTGCTGGTGTTCTCCTTCATCTATTAATCTTTGCAGAGAAAAATTCACAATATTTTTATTTTAGCCATTCAAAAGTAATATAATGATCCGAATTCATCCCTAATTTTTTGTATGCTTTATGAGCTATGACATTTGATTTGTCTGCATATAAACGGATACCACTCAGTTTAGGATCATTAAGTACTATTTCTTTGATGTGCTGATAGAGAGTACTGAATACTCCCCTCCTTCTGTATCCGGGGATTACATAGACTGATTGTATCCAGATGATCATTCCATTGCGCCAGTCACTCCACTCATATGTGGTTAGTAAAGAACCTATAATTTTTCCTTTTTCCACAGCTATGTAGTAACAACCTTTAGAAGGGTCACTGAACACTTCTTCAATGCCTTTTCTGACTGTTTGAGGTTCCAGTTCAATATTTTCAGTTTCCCATGCCATGGCAAGCTGAAAATTTAAAATTGAATTAAGTTCCCCTGCTTTTGCTTTTCTTGCTAACATTTTTCATTTTTATCATGCGAAAATAATAAATCTGTTATAATCATTGTTTTTAGCCGGCAATGATTTAAGGATATCCTATAATATAAAAAATTGACATATAAGGTATAAGACTAATATAATATGATTGAAATGAATACAAGAGCTTTTGCTTCAGCATATTTTAGTCAAATTGTTAATCAGTTTTAAAAATTTATATACATGAAGGTTGTTGTTGCATCGGAGAATCCCGTTAAGATTGAGGCAGTAAGAAATGCTTTCAGCTCCTATTTCAAGGACGTGGAAATTGAGAGTGTCAGGGCCGGTTCCGGAGTATTGGTCCAGCCACTGACTGATAATGAAACTTTGCTTGGGGCCTATAACAGGGTTAAAGAGATAAGAAAAAGGATTTATGATGCCGATTACTGGGTGGCTATAGAAGGCGGTGTCCAGGCTGGTGAGAAGGCCTTGTCTGCTTTTGCCTGGATTGTGATTTATTCGGCAGGCAAATATGGGGAAGCCCGGACCGGATCTTTTGTATTACCTGAAAAGGTATCCCACCTTGTAGCAGGAGGACTTGAACTGGGGGCGGCAAATGATCTTATTTTTGGAGAATCGAATTCAAAACAGAAAAATGGAGCTGTCGGAATTTTAACGCATAACCGTATTGACCGCACTGAATTATACAGGCATGGTGTCTTACTGGCTTTGATTCCTTTTGTTAATCCGGGACTTTATTAAGAATTTCAGGAATGGGAATTTTTACCGATCCTTGAAATTACTTCTTCAATTTTGATCCTTTCTTCATATAAAAGTGCTAACTGCATCTTTTCTTTTACAAGTAAATTACTGACAAGAGGGCCGACTTCTCCGGTAATAATCACTGACACCCCTTTCTTTTTAAGTAATTTGATAAGTTGTACTCCGCTATAGTCACTATTTTTATATGGATTTTCAATAATGGAATATTCACCACTGCCGGAATCATAAATGACAATATTGTCACATTTACCGAAACGCAGATCTATAAATGATTTAAGAGTTTTTCCCGTGGAGGATATGGCATATTTTTTCATACGATTAAAATTAATTATTTTTCAAGGTATCATATGGAACCTGCATATGTTTTAATCATACACTAGTGTGATCTCACAATAATGCTCGTTTTATTCCTTTATAAATTTATAATTGTCCGTAAATGATTTGTCTTAATCTGTCAGACCTGCTTCGGCAGTTCCCTGCATATTGTTAATATTTTATATTGATTGGAAACGTCTTTTTAAAAATTATATGTAAATATAAACATTTTGTCGATAAAAAAATATTACTGCTTCATTTTAGCTTAATATTATCCATGGCTTACTGATTAATGTTATAATTTTATTTTACGTCGCCTATCAATGTCGTCTGCGTACAACTTTTTATTATGACCTGTACAATATCTCTTTCTTTATAATGATATCTTGGAAATACTGCCACCTTATTTTGTGAAGTCCGGCCAAAAAGCATTTCATCTGATTTTTTAGACACGCCTTCTGCAAGAACGGTAAATGTTTTACCAATATCATTTTTATTGCTTTCCAGCGATATTTTGTTTTGAAGCTGAATGATTTCTTCGAGACGACGGTTTTTTATTCTTTCAGGAACGTCATTCTTCATGTATTTAGCGGCATATGTGCCCGGCCTTTCAGAATATTTAAACATAAAGGCCATATCAAATTTTACCTCTTCCATTAGTGACAGGGTTTGTGCATGGTCCTCTTCAGTCTCGGTACAAAATCCTGTAAAAATGTCTGTTGACAATCCGCATCCCGGCAGAATAGAACGTATAGCAGCTATGCGGTCAAGATACCATTCCCGGTCGTATTTCCTGTTCATAAGTTTAAGGATGCGGGAGCTTCCCGACTGGACAGGGAGATGGATATGCCGGCAGATATTGGGATACTCACTCATTTTATGCAGGAGCTTTTCTGAAATGTCTTTAGGATGTGATGTTGTAAATCGTATTCTCATTTCCGGCGCTGTTTTCGCCACACTTTCAATAAGGTCATGAAAATACACAGGTTTATCTTCTTCCCGGGAAAGCCATTTATATGAATTTACATTTTGACCAAGCAGTGAGACCTCCTTATAGCTTTTTTCATTCAGATCCCTTACCTCACTAAGAATGTCTTCAGTATCCCTGCTCCTTTCCCTGCCGCGGGTATATGGGACAATACAATATGTGCAGAAATTATTACAACCCCGGGTAATACTTACAAATCCCGATACAGACTTATCACCCATCCGAACAGGAGTTATTTTGTCATAGGTCTCAATAGTTGATAATTTAATATTGCAGACTTTTTCTCCCTTTTCTGCTTTTTTCATAAGAGAAGGAAGATCACGATAAGCATCAGGTCCTGCTACCAGGTCGGCTGTCCCTGTTTCCAGAAATTTCCGGCCAACACGTTCTCCCATACAACCCAGTACCCCTATAATAATACTTTTATTTCTTTTTTTAAGTGCTTTATAATGATAAAGCCTTCCCCATACCCGTTGTTCCGCATTATCGCGCACCGAACAGGTATTAATGAAAATGGCATCAGCTTCTTCGGGTGACGAAACCAAATGGTAGTTATTTTCCTGCATAATGGCTGCAACCACTTCACTGTCAGCTACATTCATTTGACAGCCATAAGTTTCTATAAATATTTTTTTTGTATCCATTTTAAATTTAGATGCAAATTTAGTTTATTTTGTTATAACAGCATTGGCCATGACTGTTCCATGCATGTTTTAACTGTGGGAGACTGAGTTTTAGATTATATTGCTTCTGTCTTCTAAAACTTTTTGTATTTTTAGCTCGAAATTAAAAATATCATTTTATGTCGGGACACAGTAAATGGTCAACAATTAAAAGGAAAAAGGGAGCGCTCGATGCCAGGCGGTCAAAGATATTTTCAAAGATTTCAAAGGAGATCACTGTTGCAGCCAAATTCGGGGGGCCTGATATTGATGCTAATCCAAGACTTCGCCTGGCAGTACAGAATGCCAAGGGTCAGAATATGTCAAAGGATGTAATAGAAAGGGCTATTAACAAAGCTTCAAAAGATACATCGAACTTTGAGGAAATGACTTTCGAAGGCTACGGACCAGGAGGAATTGCGATTTTTGTGGAGTGTCTTTCTGATAATAATAACCGTACAGTGGGAAATGTGAGGGCAGCTTTTGCCAAACATAACGGTCATCTGGGGACTAATGGTTCTGTCGCTTTTCTTTTTGAAACAAAAGGAATCTTTGTTATCCCAAAGAATGAAAATATTGATGGTGAAGAGTTTGAACTGGAGATGATTGATGCCGGAGCCGAAGAGATTGAAGAGAATGAAGGGATAATTGAAGTGACTACTGCACTTGAAGATTTTGGAAATGTCTCCAAAAAACTGGAGGAGTTGGGAGTAGAACCTGAGAGTCAGGGTCTGCAAAGAATTCCTCTGACAACTACTACTCTTGATGTGGAGGATTCCAAGAAAGTCCTTAAGCTTGTTGAACGCCTTGAGGAAGATGATGATGTGCAGAATGTTTACCACAATCTTGAGTTTACCCCGGAACTGGAAGCAGCCCTTAATGAAGAATGATATGATGATGAAGCTGGTTTTTTTAATTATATCGGGTTTATTATATTTCCAGGTATCTGTGAGCCAGTCCTTGCAGGATAATGATATACAGTATGGCAGTGAAGAGATTCCTATTCTGGAGAACCTTACTATAAACCAGGATTCCTGTATTAAAAAGATGCTTCAATGGCATATTGAAAATAATAAAATTAGGGAAGGTATGGAAGGTTATCTCGTTGAAATATTTTTTAGTTCTGCATTAAATGCAAGAGAAATGGCCAATGAAAAAAAAATAAAATTTTTATCCCTTTATCCCGATTATAATGTTCATATTATATATAGCGCGCCGAATTTCAGGGTACGCATTGGAGATTTCAGGACAAAGAGCGAAGCATTGAAGCTCTATAAGAAGATACAAAATGATTTTCCCGGTGCATTTATTGTGCCCGGGATAATTGATTTTCCATTGCTGAAAGCAGAAGGATATGAGCGATCAGATTAATCATGAATGTGGTATAGCGCTAATAAGGTTGCTTAAGCCATTATCGTATTACCGGGAAAAATACGGTACATGGAAATATGGGCTTGATAAGTTGTATCTTCTTATGGAAAAACAACATAACAGGGGCCAGGACGGGGCAGGAATTGTATGTATAAAGAAGGATCTTGAGCCAGGGAACTCTTATATCAGCAGGTACCGGTCGGTTGACCCGAATCCTATTTTTGATGTTTTTAATAAAATTACCAAACCACTAAACAGATCTGTTTCCAAGGGCATTGACGTCGAAGATTGTGACTGGGCTTATCAACATTGTTCTTTTGCCGGAGAACTTTATTTAGGCCATCTGCGTTACGGCACTTTCGGGAAAAACATACTTGAACTTGTTCATCCGGTTATGCGACAAAACAATTGGAAGACGAGGAACCTGGTACTCGCGGGTAATTTTAACCTTACCAATACTGATGAGCTTTTTAAAGTCTTAATAGAACTCGGACAGCATCCAAAGGCATATACCGACACGGTAACTGTACTGGAGAAAGTTGGTCATTTCCTCGATGAGGAAAATCAATTATTATTCAGGCAGTATAAGAATAAAGGTTATGAAAATTACGATATTTCACCTCTTATCGAGGAGAATCTTGATATTCGGAATATTCTTGAGAGAGCTACCAGGGATTGGGATGGTGGTTACGTAGTAGCAGGATTAATAGGTCATGGTGATGCTTTTGTAATACGTGATCCATGGGGCATAAGATCAGCTCATTATTACTATGACGACGAGATTGTTGTTGTGGCTTCCGAGCGCCCTGTAATTCAAACGGCAATTAATGTCAGATGGGACGAGGTACATGAAATTCCCCCGGGAGAGGCACTGATTATTAAAAAGAATGGTAATATCAGCCTAAAGATTATACGTAATCCTTATAAAAAGACTTCATGTTCATTTGAACGTATATATTTTTCAAGGGGAAGCGACAGAAATATTTATCTTGAACGAAAAGAGTTAGGCAGACTTCTCAGTCCGGTTATTTTGAAGACAGTTAATTATGATCTGGAGAATACCGTTTTTTCTTATATCCCAAATACGTCAGAGACTGCTTTTTACGGTATGATCGAGGGTATCCGCCATTATTTTGCCGGTTGGAAACTTGAGAAGTTGAAAAACAGGCAGGAAAAATTAACCGATGAGGAGATAAAAAAGATAATATTACTGGCACCACGGGTAGAGAATATTGCTATCAAAGATGTTAAGCTGAGGACTTTTATAGCCGATGATGCCAGCAGGGAGGATTTGGTGGCTCATGTATATGATGTTACTTATGGTGTTATCCGCAACAATCAGGATACACTTGTGGTTATAGATGATTCTATTGTGAGGGGGACAACATTGAAGAATAGTATATTACGAATACTAGGCCGGTTGAAGCCTAAAAAGATTGTCGTTGTATCATCATCACCACAAATTCGTTATCCCGATTGTTACGGAATTGACATGACAAGAATTGAGAAGTTTATCGCTTTTAATGCAGCAATAGAGTTGTTGAAAGAGACCGGAAATGAATCGCTTATTCATGAAGTATATAAAAAATGTAAAGAACAGGAAAATCTTCCTAAAGAAGAGATGGTTAATTTTGTTTGTGATATATACAAACCTTTTACTGACGAACAGATATCCTCTAAAATTGCCGAATTGTTGAAGCCTGATGATTGTGAAGCTGAAGTGGAGATAGTATTTCAGTCGGTTGACAATTTGCATAAGGCTTGTCCGAATGATAAAGGAGACTGGTATTTTACCGGTAATTATCCTACTCCCGGCGGCAACAGGGTCGTCAATTCTTCCTTCATTAATTATATAGAAGGTAAAGATATCAGGGCTTATTAGTTTTTCATCAGCATTGCTCTTTGTTTTTGTCTTACCCTTCCTGTATCAGATTCCCTTTGCTGGAATATTTTATGGATCTCTGATTGAACAGGGGCGGCAGAGGAATGCCTTTCAGAACTTTACTCCCGATAAATAAAAGACTATATTCAGGATTATGTAGAACAGAACAGAGAGTGCAAGGCCGTAAACATTCAAAAAAGCCAGGAGTAGGAGAGAGATCAGAAGGAAGAGGTAACGATACCAGTTGTCCCTGAATTTAAAATTTGTAAATTTCAGTGAGAACATAGGAAGGCTGATAACCATCATTCCTGATATGAACAGGTTAAGAAGGATCAGGTTAGGTGTGGAATAGAACAGATTAAAAATCTCCTTATGGCTGGGAAACTGGAGCATCAATCCGAGAGATGCCCAAAAAAGTCCGTTGGCAGGAATGGGAAGTCCCCTGAAAAAAGGCCTGCTACTATGTTCAATATTATAACGGCCAAGTCTTACAGCCCCCAGAACCGGCATTAACAATGCTGAAAAAAGTATCAGCCACTGATCCAGGCTTGCTGAGATATCATAGACAGGCTGGTTTTGTTTGAATAATGAAAATTCAAGCATCGTGAAAAGTATGGTTGCCGGCGCCAGTCCGAACGATACCAGATCAGCAAGAGAATCCAACTGTTTGCCAAATTCTGAAAAAGAATTCAAAAGGCGTGCAACAAAACCATCAAGGAAATCAAAAACTGCAGCCATACAAATAAATATTCCAGCCCATATAAGATGGCCGTCAACTGCGAACAACAAAGCAATGGAACCTGAAATAAGATTCAGGGCTGTTATTATATTTGGCAATTGTCTGATCACATCCGGTATATTAAGGAATTTATTAAGTAGTTGCAATAACAGTTACATTACTGACAGATTTTTGATGCAGCTCAACGTTAATTTTGAAATCGAGAGGCAGAAATAAATCCACACGGGAACCAAATTTGATAAATCCGTATTCCTCACCCTGTTCCACCTTATCTCCCGGTTTTTTATATGTTACGATCCTTTGGGCTACTGTCCCTGCAATTTGACGTGCCATAATTTCTGTGCCATTTATCATTTTAAAAACTGTTGAGCAGCGTTCGTTCTTTTCCGATGATTTTTTCACAAAAGCAGGATAAAAAGCGCCTTTTATATATTTTTGATATACAATCTCACCGACAACAGGGGCAAAGTTTTGATGGATATCTATAATGGACATAAAAATAGAAACCTGCAGTCTTTCTTCTTTGAAATATTCTTTTTCAAAAATCTTGATTATCTCAACAATTTCTCCGTCGGCCGGGGATAAAATATGGTTCTCGTTTTTGGCAACTTTTCTGTCAGCAATTCTGAAAAAATGAACAACAAGAAAGGCAGTAACAGCAGATAATATCAGAATAGAATATTTAATCCACCCGTTGTTTAAAGATAACAATACTGAAATATCTGCTATAATCAATATCAGTATTATCCATGGTATAATTTTTTTACCTTCTTTATGAATCCTCATCTTTGAATAATTTTTAATAATCTGCCAAGTCATCTTTGCGGATTTTTTCTTAACCTTTTTATGTTATTGTATAAAAGAAACAAGCATGATTGTATAATCACACAAGAGCATGATTAAAACATATGCAGGTTCCATATGATACCTTTGAAAATATTTAATTTTAATCATTAATTTCATATTTTAAGGTTTCCTGATAAGGCCAGCCAGGCAAAAATAGCAGGTATTATAAACAGCAGACTGTCAAGGCGGTCCAGCAAACCACCGTGTCCCGGTAAAATATTTCCTGAATCCTTTACATTGATTTCACGTTTTATTTTCGATTCAAAGAAATCGCCAAGGGTTCCGGCTATGACACAAAATATAGCAATTATAAGCCATTCGGAAATAGTTTCCGAATTAAATATTACAGCATTTAAGACAGCCATTACCATGGCAAAAACAGTTCCGGTAATTAATCCTTCCCATGTTTTTTGGGGTGAAATTCTATCATGGATCTTATGTTTACCAAACAGGGAACCAGAGAGAAAGGCAAAAGTATCATAGATCCATGTTATAAAAAATATACCTATGAGTGTCCGGGGATAAAACAGATGTTTTTCCGGATATCCGGGAAATACTATGAAATTCATCAGGCTGAATGGAACTGCGATATAAATGAATCCCATAAGCGTTATGGCGCTATCCTGAATTACACTGTAATTTTTTTTAAAAATGTCGAAAAGGAAGATAAATATCAACGCCGGGACAAATATTAAAAAAGAGTTACGTGGAAGCAATCCGTATGCGGTTCCGAAGCAAATTGCGAACAGCATAACACCCAGTATAAGTCCTCCGCTTCCGGGACATGAAACGGATTCTTTTTTCATCAGTCTGTAAAATTCTTTTTGGGTAAAAAAGAGCAGGGCGCCAAATACAATTGCAAATATCAGGGGATGGAATGAAACTCCGCCAATCATTAATACAACATATACTACTCCTGTAATACTGCGCTTCAATAATTTATTCACTTTTTAATTTTTTTAAAAGTGATAAAGCCTTTGTATAGTCAGCTTCAGGAACATAAATCTGATAATCTCCAAACGTTTTGTATGCTGTATCCTGCTGATCAAGGATTACCGCACTGATACCATTATTTTCGAGTATATCCTTAGCTATACTGGCTTTATATTCATGTGCAGTCATATAAACTTCTTTCCATTCTTTTTCCATTGCTTTGTTCTTTCGTCTGTTGATATCTGTTTTTTAACGATCACAAATGTAACCTGCCGTTATATATTATATGTTTTAACAACAACTCAGGGCTAGTTTCATATTATTAAAATTAATTATTTTTAAAGGTATAGTATGGAACTCGCATGTATTTTAATATTCCCCCTGGGTGTAAATATTTTACATGCTCGTTTCATTTATCTTTCAGCAGTGGTTGTTTTGCCGGACTATCTGCCTTGGTCTCTTTTTTTTTCTTTTCATTTCCTTCAACCTTTTTCTGCATTACTTTCCCGGCTTTTGACGCTGATGTTTTTTCCGGGGAAGATTTTTCACTACCGCCTTTCCCGGAAACAGGTTTATTATCAGCTGATTTTTTATCTGCGGTATCTTCTGAATTATCGTTATTATCTATTGTCTTGTGTTCCCATGGCCTTTTCCCGAAAATATCTTCCAGATCTTCACTAAATATTACCTCTCTTTCAAGTAATCTTTCAGCCAGTTTTTTATGTCCCTCTGCATTCTCTTTTAGAATTTTTTTTGCACGTTTATATTGAGCATCAATAATTTTTTTAACCTCCTCATCAATAAGTTCTGCAGTTTTCTCGCTATAAGGTTTTGTGAAACTATAATCAGACTGTCCGGTTGAATCATAAAAGCTGACATTACCTACTTTTTCACTCATCCCGAAATAGCTCACCATTGCGTATGCCTGTTTTGTGATTTTTTCCAGATCATTTTGTGCCCCTGATGATATTCTTCCAAAGATCAATTCTTCAGCAGCCCGGCCTCCGAGGGCAGAACACATTTCATCAAGGAGTTGTTCCTTAGTGGTTATTGTCCTTTCTTCAGGAAGATACCAGGCAGCCCCCAGGGCTTTCCCTCTTGGTACAATAGTTACTTTAACAAGAGGATGAGCATGTTCAAGCAGCCAGCTGATTGTTGCATGTCCGGCTTCATGATAAGCAATAGTTTTTTTTTCCTCTTTTGAAATTATTTTATTTTTTTTCTCCAGGCCTCCTATAATCCTGTCAACTGCATCAAGAAAGTCCTGCTTTGTAACCGCATTACGATTTTTCCTGGCAGCAATAAGGGCAGATTCATTACATACATTGGCAATATCTGCTCCTGAGAATCCTGGTGTTTGTTTGGCGAGGAAATCTATTTTAACATCTTCACTAAGTTTAAGTGGCCTGAGATGTACTTTAAAAATTTCTGCACGTTCTTTCAGGTCAGGCAATTCAACATGTATTTGTCTGTCAAAACGTCCCGCACGCATCAAGGCGCGGTCCAGAACATCTGCCCGGTTTGTGGCAGCCAGGATAATCACCCCGCTGTTGGTGTCGAAACCATCCATCTCCGTTAGAAGCTGATTAAGAGTATTTTCTCTTTCGTCATTTGAACCAAAATTAGGATTTCTTCCCCTCGACCGGCCGATTGCATCAATTTCATCAATAAAGACAATACAGGGTGCTTTTTCCTTGGCCTGTTTGAAAAGGTCTCTTACCCGGGAGGCTCCTACACCGACAAACATTTCTACGAAATCAGAACCAGACATAGAAAAGAAAGGAACATTTGCCTCTCCGGCTACTGCTCTGGCTAACAGTGTTTTCCCAGTTCCAGGGGGGCCTATCAGCAGAGCCCCCTTAGGGATTTTTCCACCCAGCTTAGTGAATTTTGTAGGATTCTTTAAAAATTCCACAATCTCTTCCACCTCCTGTTTCGCTTCCGCCAGTCCTGCTACGTCCTTAAATGTAGTTGAAACTTTTTGATCTTTATCAAAAATTTTAGCCTGTGATTTTCCAACGTTAAATATACCGCCGGCACCTCCCCCGGCGCCTCTGCTCATTCTCCTGAATATCCACCACCAAAGCAGTATGATCAGCACAAAAGGCCCGACTGTCCAAAGGATCTCACCGGCCCAGTTTCTCTCTTCTTTGTATTCAGGCAGAATTTCCTCCTCAAGACCTTCCTGTGCTTCCCTTAGATTACGTTCAAAGGTTTCTACCGATCCTATGTTAAAATAAAAATGAGGTCCCTCTTCATCAGGTTGGGTAAAGTGGTCGCTGAACTTATCCTCATATTTATCAAGGCTGTTTTTTTTAAGGTATATATTTGCCACCTTTTCATTAACAACAACAATTCTTTCAATGTCGTTATTTGCAAGCATGGTTGACTTTACATCACTCCAGTTGGTTTGAACAGGACCGCTGCTGCTGCTTACGTATAACTGGACGATTATGAAGATAAGTGCAATAATACCGTAAATCCAGTATGCATTGAATTTTGGCCCTTTATTACTGTTTTTATTTTTGCCTCCCTGGTTTAAAGGCATCCTGGGAGGGATTCTTCTATTTTTATTATTTTCTGTCATTATTTATTTCTAATTTTCAGGATCTATTTTAGTTATTTTGGCATCCGACCAGAGGCTCTCAAGATCATAAAAATTTCTGGTTTTTTCATCAAATACATGTACCACTATCTCTCCGAAATCAAGTAAAATCCATAAAGCATTATTATAACCTTCAGTGTGCAAAGCTTTTTCACCTGCAATCTCTTCCATCTTCTTTTCAACAGACTCGGCAATAGAACTTACATGCGTTGAGGAAGTACCGTGACAAATAACAAAATATCCGCATTCAGTATGTTTTATCGTATTTAAATCAATTATAGTGATATCTTTACCTTTAATTTTTTTTATTCCTTCAAGAATTGCTTCGTTTAAATTTCTTGTAACTATTTCGTTTTTGTTCATAAATAATTATTAACCTTACAAAGATATATTTTTTGACTCACTTCTTTTTTGTATTTTTCATATGATTAAAATTAATTATTTTCAAAGGTGTCATATGGAACCCGTATATGTTTTAATGATGCTCTTGTATGATTTTACAATCATGCCCGTTTCATTCAGGTTTGTGTTTTATCATCTGCAAAGTCACTATATTCTGCTTTACCAGAAAAACCAGCCTTAATTCTCACTGAAAAAAGTAGTGAGTGTTTGGATAAATTATATGATTTACCGTTTTATGATCTGAAAATAATAAATTTCTATAAATGTGCCAGTCAAATCAAAATACAATAATATTATCCACAGTGGATTCTTCCAATAATTATGCCATTAAATTGATCAACAGTGGAAAAGCTGCTCATGGAACTGTCGTTTTGGCATATTGTCAGGAAAATGGCAGGGGACAGGGAAAAAACAGATGGGAAAGCGCCCCGGCAATGAATTTATTAGCAAGTATTATTTTATTCCCCGGTTTTTTGCCTGTGGAGAATCAGTTTTATTTATCTGAAATTACCAGTTTGGCAATAGTTGATCTTTTAAAGGAGGAGACCGGTAATGTTACCATAAAGTGGCCAAATGATATTTATGCCGGAGAGAAGAAAATCTGCGGCATCCTTATAGAAAATATGGTTCAGGGCAATCATATCCAATCATCGGTGGCCGGCATAGGACTGAATCTTAATCAAACCGGATTCAGTGACAATCTGCCCAATCCCGTTTCCCTGAAATTACTGACAGGAAAAGATTATGCAATTGAAGATGTTTTGATTGCGTTGAGAGAGAAGTTTTTTACCTGGTATGATAAACTGGAGTCCGGCAAAACAGATAAAATTGATGAAAAATATCATGAATATCTTTTCCGGAGGAACATGTGGACACATTTTCAAACCGGCAACCGGGCCATTGAAGGTTGTATAGTGGGAATAGGAGAATTTGGAAGGCTTATAGTTAAAGATCGTTCCGGCAACTATTCACAATATATGCACCATGAAATCGATTTCAGGTGAGGCTGTAATTATCTGTCGAGGTGTTAAGGGCGGCACGGGCCGTTCACTATTTATAAGGCAGGTTGGCTAATTTGTCTGCAAGATTATTAATACCCTGATCAAACTGATTGCCAATCATCATTTTTACCATCATGCTCAAATCGGCATGTAATGTCAGCCTCATTTTTGTCTTGTAAGGATCCACAGGTAACAACTGTATCCAGAAAGTAAGGTTCATGGGCAGATTCCCCGAGCTTTCCACTTTGATAGTTTTATATGGCTCCCGGCCAACAATTTTTATCTCTGCAATACCAAATCCTGTAATGTTAAATTTACATGAATCCCTGTCTGATTCAAAATCTGTTATTTTTACCTGTGGTATCTTTTTCGTCACTTTTTCTATCAATCCCGAATTCAGGTAATCTGACAGATTCCCGAAATCGGACAGGTAATCGAAGACTATCTGTTGATTATGGTTAATGAGTTTTATGTCACTCACGTATTTATTAATGCTCATATTATTTTATTTTCCCCAATGGGCAGGATCTTCACGCCATTCCATCAGTGTTTTAACCTGGTCTTTGGAAATCTTTTCCATTCTAAGCGCCAAATCTATCAATATTTTATATTGGCTGAGAGGAGTTAGTTCTATATTCTCTTTTTTGAAATTTGCTGTTGCTAAAGGGAAGCCATAAGTAAAAATAGATAGCATTCCAATGACTATCCCGCCGGAGTAATTTACAGCCCTTGCCGCTTTCAGACTGCTTTCGCCGGTAGATACCAGATCTTCAATGATCACAACTTTTTGTCCCTTTCCCATTTCACCTTCTATGAGATTTTCCAGTCCGTGGTTTTTAGGTTTTGACCGGATATATATAAAGGGCTTATCCAGCCTGTCAGCAACAAGTACTCCATGGGCAATTGCCCCGGTTGCAACACCTGCAATTATTTCAACATCCGGATATTTTACCCTGATAATTTCAGAAAATTTTTCACAAATAAAAGATCGGGCCTCAGGATAGGATAAAATTTTCCGGTTATCACAATAAATAGGGGATTTCCAACCTGAAGCCCATGTAAAGGGTGAGTCCGGCTGAATCTTTATGGTATTTATTTCTAATAGTTTTTTTGTAACTTCAAGTTGCGTTGTTTCCATAATTTTGAAAAATAGTAAAAAAAATATGAAGCAAATTTATAAAGTTTTTCTGAATGACCGGCGTATAGAAATTGTCCCGTCTGTTGAACGAGATGATAAAACTGTGGTTAATTTTGACAGCGGGTGCTCTGAAGAAGATATCAGCGACTGGTTTTTCCATTCATTCATAAATAATGGTCTGAAGAAGATATCCCTGGTACATAAGGCACCTTCTCATTTTTTCCGTCTTTTCAAATCCCTGTTTCTTAACGTTGATGCAGCGGGGGGAGCGGTGATTTCGGGCAAATATTTACTGGTAATATTCAGGAAAGGGAAATGGGATCTGCCTAAAGGCAAAATTGAACGAGGTGAGGATCCGGAGCAGGCAGCCCTTAGGGAGGTGAGTGAAGAGGCTGGTATTTATGACCAGAAGATACTTAACCCTCTGCCATCCACATATCACATATATCCTTCACCATATCCGGAAACAAAAGGAAAATGGATTTTTAAAGAAACATGGTGGTTTAAAATGAGTTACCCGGGCGACAGGGATTCTGTGAGGCCCCAGGAACAGGAAGGAATTACTGAAGTGAGGTGGATATCCGGGCCGGAATTCCCTCAAATACTGAATAATACCTATGAAAATCTGAAGCAGATAATCGGGCTCTTTGCGGTTTCTGGTCCGGAATAGGGGATAAAGTGAGATACACCGGTGAATCCTGTGACATATGCTTTTTATGTCGGGGAGTGTTTATTAATTTGATGCCTTGTTTGCCCGGATTAAGGTGCCAAATTGTTGAATAAATCCGTCCAGCGGTGTTTTAGTCTGATTAAACACCACTTCATGATTTTCATTGAGGAGAAAAGCTGTGGGGAAGGATCTGACTTTATATAATTCAATGTATTTTTCATTCCCGTCAACCAGATGAATTCCCGGGATCTCCTGTTTATCAAGAAATATTTTCATCTCAATAATATTGGTCTTTTTTAATATTACCGCGATCTCCATAAATTCGTTGAACTGATTTTTTACCTCTTTAAGATATTTAAGCTGTTCCCTGCATATTACCATTTCAGTATCAGCGAAAATGATATATTTGAATTTTCCTGATTTTTTGTCGGTGCAAACCAAATTGCCGTTTGTATTTTTGAGGCATATGGAGGGGGCTTTTGTGCCGGCGCGGAGAAAGTTTAATTTTTTAATAACATTTAACGAAACCTCACGGATATAATCATTTGCATTTCCTAAAAGTGTCTCCGAAGCTAACATTTTAAGAATCGGATCCTTTGGAAAATCATTTGAATAAAATCCGTCATGCAACATTTTAATAAGAGCCAGTTGTGGCAGTATGCCGGTTAAATGATAATTATTTTTAATGAAATCGATCAGGAAGCCGGAGTTGGCAGATGAAACAGCCTTCCTTATCATGTTGGTGCGCGGAGATTTAGCCTCAAAGCTTAACTTGTTGGAATAGATCTTATCAAAAAGCTCAAGGAAGGCAGGATGTTCATAAAATTTCTGGCTAACCGATGATAATAATTCTGAACTTTTTGAAGCATCCAATCTTAGTACATCTGTTTCAGCTGATTTGAGTTTCAGTTTTTTATGAAAAAGAAATGTTTCTGATTGCAGTGAATTAAATTTCTGATCAAGGTAAACAGAAATTGAGTCCAGAACATTTTTCGATTGTCTGAAGTAAAGCTGGTTAAAAAATTTATTAGTAAGCCTGTTAAGTTCTTTATCGAATGAAGATATTTTATCGGTTAAACTGTTTTTGCTGCTTGTGGAAAACCAGAATTCAACCGGATTGAAAAACGGATTTTTCCTGTCGGCAAATGATTTTTCACGTACCGGGGGCATAACTAACTGAAGGTCATTCCCCGGCTCAAGGAACAGCATACCCCGGTATATCCCAAAATCACAAAAAAGAAATGTTGTATTATTAACAGGAATATCCTCTTTACAATCTCCGTTTTGGTCAATTTGAAGGGAGAAAGATAAAATCTTATTTTTTGTTACCGGGTCGGAATAGCGGAAGAAGCGGAGTTCTTCCCCTGAGTATTCAGGACTGTGTATCTCAATAATTGTGGCTGTGGAAGTAAGCTTAATAAACAGAAGGATGATGAGGAATGACTTATTCATTCTGTAAAATTTATTCTTCAGAATTATTTTTGAATTCATCAGGGTCGAGCCCGGACGGAAGAAACATGCTTGCGTCTCCGCCATGAAATACAATATCCCTTATTATTGTGGCATTTACAGGGGTATGTTCGGGAAGTGTAAGCAGGAATACAGTCTCTATTTCCGGGTGCATTTTTTTATTTACCTGGGCAATAGCTCTTTCATATTCAAAATCGGAAGAAGTCCTGAGGCCCCTCAAAATATATTTTGCACCTACCTGTTTACAAAAATCAACTGTTAACCCTTCATGAACCCTCACTTCGATTTTTTTATCATCCTTAAATACCTGGTTTATCCATTTCAGTCGCTTTTCAATTGAAAAGAAAGATTTTTTATTAGCATTGTAACCGATCATTATAAAAATTTTATCAAATAAGGGGAGACTTCTCCGTATGATCGATTCATGGCCTATTGTAAATGGATCGAATGATCCCGGGAATATGGCTATTCTTTCCATATTATACTTTTTTCATTAAAATTAATTATTTTCAAAGTTATCATAGTGAACTCGCATATGTTTTGATCATACTCGTTGCATGTTAATTCTTTTATTTCTCTGCCGGGACAGAGATCCATCTCCTGTCGGTTATCAGGAATCCATATTTTTGATTTATCCAGTTTAAAAGGGGCTCGAAGGCCTCTCCGAATGCTATTATAGAATGCCACGCTTATAGCCTGCGATAAATAAAGAGCTATGCCGGTGGCGCCGCCTATGTTCAACCCGAAAGAACGGCTTATAATGTAATAGGCACCTCCGCCCTGTAAGCGCTGATTGGTTGCAATCTCTGCGATAGCAAAAGCAGTGGGTATGGTTACGACATGTCCCAGTATTATAATCCCGATCGCCCCCAGAAAACCAACCTGTCCGACAGCCCATCCAAAACGCAGGAAGAGAATGGCTCCCGGTATAGTGGAAAGAGCTGTGGAGAAAACAGGCAAAGTGCCAAATTTGGCGTTAGTATTGACTAAAGATATTGTCATTATAAGTTCGTTTCAGTCTGAAAAATTAGGTTAATTATACGAAAAAACCAATTGGAATAAAAAGATTTCATGTTTTTGACGTACTTTTTTTCGGAATATTGAGGTTTACCATGGTTCTGATTCTAAATGCAAATCATGCAAAAGTTGATTAAAATTGTACTTTACAAGCTAAATCATGAATAAGCAGAATCATTTTTTAATCAATTTGACAAAGTTGTTTATTTTTGGCAGATAATTGTGAATTTAAAAACTTCATCAGGGGATGAGGAAAAAGATGCTTTTGATATATGGATTGCTCTTTGTTACTTTAAATGTATCAGCAGGTAATGATACTCTTAAGTATATTTTTCTGGGACATACGTATGAGTATAATACTGACGGATCAAAAGTAGATGAACGGATAAAAAATCTGGATATCCGGGAATATGATGGAGTCTGGTTGGGTGGTGACGTTTGTTCGGAGAGTCTTATGTATTATTCTACACTGGAATACATAGACAGCATATTCAATTTGAGAAGTCCGCATACACACTGGGCACCTGGCAATCATGATACAAGGAACGGAAACTGGATATGGCTGGAAGAGTTAACAGGTAAAAAGACTTATAATACAAGTCATTATAAAGGGATCACATATCTGATACTAAATACTAATCTTACTCCCTTTGATTGTGAGCAACTGGACGACCAGTACAGAATGATAATGAATGTATGCGATACTATTAAAAAATCTTCTCACCTGATAATGATCATGCACCATGGTGTATGGCATAATGTGCCGGGATTGCCATGGCCGTCAACCTATGCCCAGAGCAATCTGATATATTATAATTTTAACTGCCGGTCAGCTGAATCTACCTTCTCAAAAGAGATATATCCCCTCTTGGTTGAGGTAAGGAAGCGGGATGTTGAAGTAATATGTATTATGGGAGATATGGGATCTAAAAAGATTGATAAAGAGTCTGATGACGGAATTCATTTTCTCGGGGCCGGGCTATATCGCAGCAGGTTTACTGATCGTGAGGTCAGGGAAAGGTCACCCAAAGACTGGGCTGTCATTTTCAGGCATGTGCCCGAAACCGGGTGGCTTGACTGGGAATTCACTGATTTTGATGAACTGACAGGTTATTAATTTCCAGGGAGTGATTGCAGTTCACCATCCTTTGATATTTTATAAAAAACTATATCGGTTTTACCTTTCTCTCCTTCGGTTGACCATCCGGTAAACACGGCTCCCGAATCGGGTGTTGCTGCAAGTCCCGATGAATAATCAGAACCTTTGGTGCCTGGTGTGGCAGACCATATCAGTTCTCCGACAGTATCAGTTTTTATTATATAATGATCAGGGTTGCCGTTGTCGGAGAAACTTGCTGTGGAGCCTGCGATATAGATATTGCCATCTGCTCCCTGCTGCAGCTTTTCCCCATACTCAAATTCATGTCCCCCGAAAGTTTTCATCCACAGCTCATTGCCATTTTCGTCTATTTTCATCAGAAAAATATCAAAACTTCCCTTTCCATAGCTTTGTGTTGAGCCGCAAACGAGATAGCCTTCACCCGGAAATTCGATAATATCTTTTGCCCAGTCATGGGAATCACCGCCGAATGTTTTATACCAGATCTGCTCTCCGTTATTATCGGTTTTAATGATAAGAATATCCGCATCATGAGTCAGGAAGTCGGTTTGGGTAGGATTATAAAAGCCGTTTTCTGTCCCAGCCAGAAGGAATTCACCCGACCTGTTCTCAATTAAACTGAAACCATAATCCACATATTTTGGACCGAAGAATTTTTCCCATTCAGGATCGCCATCTTTATTAATTTTAACAAAGTAAAGATCTCCAAAGTCCTCCGGTGAATTTGAATATCCTATGAGTGCGAATCCCCCGTCACTGGTCCTGATAAAATTAAATCCCTGATCCTGGTAATTAGTCCCGTAAAACTTTTCCCATAAAGGTTTGCCTTTATTATTCATTTTAACAAGATGCATGTCAACATTCTGAAATCCTCTGTCGAACGCACTGCCGAAAAGAAATATTCCTTCATCATCCACTATGACCTGACTGCCCACATCGTGTCTCGGGAAACCCAAAGTGATCTTTTTTTCAATATCACCATTCCTGTTCATTTTGATAAGATAATGATCTGTTGGGCTTTTTGAATCTATGCGGGTAGTACCAACTATATAATAATCCCCTTCATATATTTTTAATGAATGGGCTATATCCTCTTCAGAACTACCTAAAAACATCATTTTCTGTTTGTTTGTATCTTCGCCGGTATTTAAACAGGAACTGCAGATAAACATGAGTATATAAAATTGCCAGGTTTTCATACTATTAAAATTGTTCATTTTTTAAAGTATAGTATGGAACTCGCATGTATTTTAAACATCACCTTGGGTGTAAATATTTTACATGCTCGTTTCATTACGTTATAAAATATATACAACGAAGCTCACCGGGGATACAATATTTCCGTGGGTGAGTAGTTACTTGTTTTATGGTAAAATACCAGGCGAATTTATAAAGTTTTCGGCTTAATTATTAATTTTGTCGATAATTAACGAACGGAATGGATCATTATTTAAACTGCTTTTTATTCTTTTTACTTACACTTTTCTTTGGCAGTGCCTGCGCTCCGGGAAGCAAGCCAGGGGTCGGTGAATTTGAGAATATACGGGTGTGCGGGGCAGAAGAGATTGATAAGGACGGCAGGCACTTCAGGGAAGAGAATAACGGTTCAGTGACTTTCGACAATGTTGATACGCGTACCGGTGATGTCAGTTTTTCCGGTAATTACGCCCTTGAACTAACCCCTGAGAGTCCTTATGGTTTCACCACCGAATTAACTGCGGGAACTGATAACTATATAATGGTTACTGCCTGGAGAAAGGGTAAAGATGATAAAGGGGTTATTGTCATTGACGGCGGAGAAGGATTTTATAATGCGGGCAAACAGGTTCTTAAAAAGAATGAAGATGGCTGGGAAAAAATATTTATTGAAGTCTTTACACCCCCGCACCGGATTATTCAGAAAATAAAAATATTTGTCTGGAACAACAGCAGCGACACAGTTTATTTCGACGATATTCAGGTCATTCACCGCAGTAATAAAAAATATCCTCAATATGACAGGAAGGATGCTTTATATATTTATACGGAAGAAGAAGATCTCAATTATTTTAACAGGAAGAGAATAGAGGCTTTCCGGACCGGGGTGCTTGTTAATAAAGATGAGGATTATGCCGGCGCCATGATCTACGGCGGTAACGATTTTCTGAACGGATCGGTAAGATTAAAAGGTGATCTGACAGATCATATTCAGGGAGATAAATGGTCTTTCAGGATAAAGCTGAAAAAGGACTTTGCATGGAATAATGTCCGCACCTTCTCGGTTCAGAGTCCCATTACCCGGAATTTTTTATATGAATGGCTGGCCCACAAAATATTTATCCGGGAAGATGTACTTACTACCCGCTATGGATTTATTCCGGTCTATATAAATAATGAATCAAAGGGTATCTATGCATGGGAGGAACATTTTGAAAAACACCTTGTGGAGAGCAATAACAGGAGAGAAGGACCTATAGTCAGATTTGATGAAACTCTTTTCTGGCAAAGAATGATAGAAACCCGAAATACAGGGAGGGAATGGGATATAGATTATTTCGGCGGATCTGTGATCAGACCCTTCAAGGAAAATATTGTCACTTCCGATTCGATGATGACCATGCAGGCCGAAGAAGCCCATAAGCTGCTGCTTCAGTATAAAGAACTATCGATGCAGGTATCAGATATTTTTGATATTGACCAAATGGCAAGGTATTATGCCCTGATCGATATCACACAGGCTTATCACGGGTTTACATGGCATAACCAGCGTTTCTATTTTAATCCTGTTACATGTCTGCTTGAGCCTGTAGCTTTTGACGGATATATAGAGGGAGGCATATACAAGCGTATAGATGAGCCTGTTATCTCACTCCTTGATCCATTAAAAGTTCCTTCACTGCCCGGAGAGGAATTATTGCTATATCAAATGTTTACAGACAGTTTGTTTAATAAAAAATATCTGGATTACCTTATGGAATATTCTGATCCCGGCTTTATTGAAGACATTATTACAGAATATGGATCCGCTGCGGACTCTCTTAAAGATATTATCAGACAGGAATTCCCTTATTACAGTTTTGATTTTGATTATATCAGGGAGCAGGCCCGTTATATAAACGGCAACCTGAATAAAGTGAAAGCTAATATTAAAAAACTTGGTGAAGCTGTCGGCAGGATTGACAGATATCAGTTTAAAAAGGTTTTTACCGCCGATGTAAACCGGGATCTTACTCCTTTATTGGTCCATGCATATTTTGACAGAAAAAACCGGAAGATCGACATGCTTAATTATCACGCAGGCGAGATCGCAATAGAAGGAGTTATGATATCGGATAACCTTCCCCATAGTTTTAGTCCCTCCCTTGTTTTACCGGCATATGACGGCATAAACCCGGGAAGGGCAGAAGCAGAGGTGAGAGGAGAACCTTCCGGGATAATTTTTTCTGCCGGAGGAAATAGTTTTGAGAGCAATGTGAATTATTGGGCTTATAAGGATGGTATGAGTAGCAGGCAGAAACTAGTCAGCAGGATAAAAAACATTGATCTTCCATGGAAAGGGGATTCTATTGTTTTCAATGGCAATTACACCTATACAGAAGATGTAATTATACCTCCGGATACAGAAGTGCTTCTTTCTCCGGGAACCACAATAGATTTGAGGAAAGGTGCAGGTTTTTTCTCATTTTCATCACTGGCAGCTGAAGGCAGTCCTGAAGATCCGGTTCAGATATTTTCGGGCGACAAGGCTTCCCAGGGATTTCATCTAATCCAGGTTCAAAAAAGATCTTTTTTGAAAAATGTCCATTTCTATAATCTGGGCAGTATTCACAGGGGAGGATGGCAGACACCTTCCGCAGTGACTTTTTACGAGGCTGATGTCGATATGCAACATTGTGTTTTTGAGTCAAATATAGATTGTGACGATGCCCTGAATATTGTAAGGTCTGATTTTAGTGTTGAAAATTGCCGGTTTTTAGATACATTTGCGGATTCCTTTGATTCTGATTTTTGCAGCGGGACTATCACCAATTGTTTATTTCAGAATGCCGGCAATGATGCCATTGATTTTTCAGGCAGCAAGGTTATAATAACCGGTTGCAGGATGGAGGGAGTTGAGGATAAAGCTGTCTCCGGAGGAGAGAATTCAATGCTTAGTGTGAATGATTGTATTATAAATAAAGCTACAATAGGGGTGGCTTCAAAGGATCTTTCACATGTTGCTGTGAAGAATTCGAAGGTGATAAATGCTGTTTACGGACTTACAGCTTTTATAAAAAAGCCGGAATACGGGACTTCTTCAATTGAGGCAGATAATACCGTGTTTGAAAAAACTATGGTGTTGCATATGATCGAGGAGGGTTCATTATTAACTTTTAACGGAAGGAAGATTTACGGAAGAGAAAAAAAATTAGCGATTAAATTATACTAGTAAAAATTGAAAAATGAACAAGTGGAATCTGTTTCAGAAATTTTTAATAACCGAAAATGCTCAGATCTCTGTCTGGGGATTTCTTATCAACGCAGTGCTTATCCTTATTCTGTCTTTTGTCCTTGAATGGACATACTCCCAGTGTGGCAGAAGTTTATCTGGCAGGAGGGCCTTTGCGGCAAATTTTTTTATTATTGCCTTTACAACGATGCTGATTATTTCAATAGTCAAATCATCGCTGGCATTATCCCTCGGACTGGTAGGGGCATTGTCAATAGTGCGATTCCGTTCGGCTGTAAAGGAACCGGAAGAGTTGGCCTATTTATTCTTTACGATAGGCATCGGACTGGGTTTCGGGGCAAACCAGCGCATTATCACTGTCGTCGCTGCCCTGATATTGCTGGCTGTTATATGGATAAGATCCTTCACATCTTTAAAAATAAAAAAACGGAATTTGTATCTGACCATTAGCGGAAGCGGTGAGAATAAACCGGGACTGGACAGTATAGAAGGTCTGGTCAGGAAAATGTTCAAGGATTCCAAACTGGTCAGGTTCGATGAAACACCTGATATAATAGAGGCAGCCTTTTGGGTGGAATTAAAGAAAATGAGTGATCTTCAGCAATTCACAGAGCGGATGAACAACATTGATCCTGGGAGCCGTGTCTCATTTGTAGATAACAATTCTTTTTAAGAGATGAAGGATTATACTTATCTGGATAACCACAGGTATGAAAGAAAGTTTATTGCAGAAAAAATTCCGGGAGGGATTGCAGAATCCCTGGTAAAGCGGAACAGTGCATGCTTTTCAGAATCTTATCCGCCCAGACAGGTTAACAATATCTATTTTGACACTCCCGGAATGGATTGCTATCATGATAATCTGTTTGGAATAGGGAAACGCTGGAAGGTGAGGATTCGCTGGTATAATGATCTTTTTGGCAGAGTAGATGCAGCAATTCTGGAGTTTAAAATAAAAAAGGGATTCACAGGCACGAAAAGATCTTATGAACTTCCGGGATTTAATATCAGCAGAGAGCATTTTGATTCTTCTTTATGGAAACATTATTTTAACAGATCATCTTTGCCTGATGATGTAAAAGCAAGGCTTGCCGGATTACAGCCCGTCCTTCTGAATACTTACCAAAGAAGCTATTTTGTTTCTGCCGGCAAAAGATTCAGGATAACAGTGGATGGCAGGATGGAATATTATAACATGAGGCCTACATGGAATCATTTTCTGCATCTCTTCAGGGAACATGATAAGACGGTGATTGAACTTAAATATGATTTTAAATGGGATAATGAAGCAGGGCTAATAACGAATGAGATTCCCTTCCGGGTAATGAAAAATTCTAAATATATTTCAGGTATATCTCATTTTAAAAGCGAAATTGCACGTTAAAATTCTTTTTTCTGAGGAATTGAAGGATCTGCATAGATCTCTCCCCAGGCATGTTTTATCCTGTGCTCTTTTATCATGATGTATTCTTGTTTTATTGTATCAATCTCTTCTTTATGGTCTGCGCCGGTGCTTTCAAATAAAAATATCTCAGAATCTCTGAAACGCCCCAGATTTTTCACATCTGAAAATCCTTTTTCATCGGAAAGGTAGCCCAGATGAGGATTACGGAGACAAAATATGAGATTGAAGCTGGCAGCGACTGGTTTGTCATGCCATTTTTTTTCTTCGCAAAATTCTACCATTTTCTGATGTGTTTTGACCACTTCGATATACCCCAGATCACTGTCGGCATTACTCTTTTTTGTAAACGTAAAATATAATGGAATGCCGGTAATGCATATAATAACTACCGCGTTTATAATATTATTTTTTAGTCGTGCCTGCCTTAGTATCACTGCTGCTCCAATAATAAAGAGTGTCATAAGGCTCAGCATATAGCGATGTGTATAGAAATTAACGGATGAGAACAGAAGGAAGATAATTATTTGCAGAAGCAGCAATCCCAAAAGTTTTCCATGTTCAACCTTTTTATCTCTGAAAAGTGTGTATATAAGGGCAGCCAGAAGAGTAAAGAAAATAACATTCCTTCCATATCGCAGAAAAATAAATGTAGAAGCGATCTCAAGCTTATGCAATATTGAAGATCTGTCGAGTTTAATGTATCCGACATGATCTTGAAAGAGATAAGAACCGAATTCCTTTTTGTGAAGAAAAAGGAACAGAGCGTAAATAAAAACAGGGCTCAAGAGAAGGATGGATTCCCTGATGTATTTATGAGATTCTTTACCCCGTTTGAGATAAGTCAGCAGATGAAAAAGAAGAAATCCCCCGACAAATACTATGCTTGTCTCTTTAGTCAAAACCATTGCAGAAGCAATAACAGCCCAGGCAATATACTTTTTGCGAAGATACATATCCGTGGAAAGAACTAGTAAAAGGGTTATCATCATTTCCGGCAGGAGCATGGCTGCCTGGGCGAGGAAAAGGGACTGGACGCTGAGAAGAAGAACGGCAATTATGGAAGCGGTTCCGTTGACATGCTTCTTCAGCAGAAAATATAAAGATGTCAATGTGCCCAATGATATTAACAGAGGAAGTACGTGTACCCAGAATACTGAAGTTCCTGTCAACCTCATCCATGATGATGCTATGAAAAAGAAAAACAGGGGATGGCCTTTTGCCAGCCATAACGGCAGATCTCCCGGCAGCAGTCCCGGCCCTGTTTCATACATTTTATAAACGGCAGGAAAGTATGACCATGCTTCGTCCCAGAAATAAGGTAATCCGAGATGCGGAGCCTTGAATGCAATAACAAAAAGCAGGGGAATGAATAACAGGTATTTTTCTATTTTAGTAAGCTTGATATTCACATTAATACAATTAACATTCAGATATTTCGGAAAATATTTTGTTATTTGCCAGTCTCCATTTTTGAAGCCTGTACTGAACAGAAGTCCTCAGAACCCCCAATCCGTATATCACACTGTTTTTCATACTTATGCTCGATGCACTTTCAAAATACTTGGTCGGACAGGTTATTTCGGCAATTTCATAACCGGCATACCATATCTGGGCCAGCATCTGATTGTCGAAAACGAAATTGTCGGAGTTTGCATTATAGTTTATGCTTTCAAGCAATTTTCTTGAAAATGCCCTGTAACCGGTATGGTATTCCGATAGTTTTGCATTCATCATAATATTCTGAAAACACGTAAGAATACGGTTTGCTAAATATTTTAAAATGGGCATTCCGCCTTTCAGTGCCCCCTTGCCAAGTATGCGTGAACCTAACACAACATTATACAGTCCGCTTGCAATAAGATGTGACATGGCAGGGATTAATTTTGGAGTATATTGGTAATCGGGATGAAGCATAATAATAATATCAGCATTCAGCTCCAGGGCTTTATTGTAACATGATTTCTGGTTGCTTCCGTATCCTTTGTTCTTTTCGTGTTTTATAATGTGTTGTATTCCCAGTTTATCTGCTATTTCCAGCGTATTGTCATTGCTCATGTCATCCGTTAATATCACTTCATCAACTATGGAAAAATCAATTTCCCTGTAAGTTTTTTCAAGAGTTTTCGAAGCATTATAAGCGGGCAGGACCACAATAACCTTTTTGTTCTTTATCATTTGGAATGATTTGATTTGACAGGTAAAAGTAAAAATAAATTTTTAATGAGAATATGATCTTTTTTTTGAAAAATATTGTTAATATTTGATGAAATTCATCTCTTTTAATCATTTGTTCTTTATTTTTGTCACCAATTATAAAAAACTTAATTTAAAAGTATTTTGATATGAATAATGAAAAATCATTTGCTGATGTTTTAGTAATAGGAAGCAGTGCAGCGGGATTGGTAGCGGCAATAACGGGGAAAAGAGTAAATCCTGAAAAAAAGTTTGTAGTTGCAACAATGTTGCCCAAAACTTTAATTCCTTGTGGAATCCCTTATATTTTTGGATCTGTAGGAAGTTCGGATAACGACATCCTTCCTGTTGAAGCTATGTTTAAATCGAATAACATAGAAATGATTGTAGATGAAGCACAGGAGATCCGGATGGAAAATAAGAGTGTACTTTTCAGGTCAGGTAAGGAAATTTCATACGATAAGCTGATGATATGTACAGGTTCTATTCCTACAAAACCTTCATGGCTTAAAGGTTATGACCTTGAAAATGTATTCATGGTTCCAAAGGACAAGCAATACCTTGATGATATGCATCAAAAACTGGATGGTTTAAATAAGATAGTGACGGTAGGGGCAGGATTTATCGGGGTAGAGATATCGGATGAGTTAAATAAGGCAGGCAAAGAAGTTACGCTTATTGAAAAATTGCCACTTATTTTAGGATTGGCTTTTGATGAAGATATTTCCGGCAGAGTGGAAGAACTCATTAAGGAAAGGGGTGTGAAAATTTTAACATCAACCTCTGTCTCTGAAATTGTCGGGGACGGTAAAGTAGAAGGTGTGAAACTGGAAAATGGTGAGATAATAGAAGCTGATGCAGTCGTGCTTTCCATGGGATACCAGCCTAACTCTGCCCTTGCGGTCAAATCAGGAATAGCTGTCAGCAATAAAGGATATATTAAGACCGATGATTATATGCGTACAGAAGATCATGATGTTTTTGCTGTAGGTGATTGTGCTGAGAAGAGGGATTTCATTACACGTAAACCTTCACCGGTTATGTTGGCATCTACTGCCTGTGCAGAGGCTCGCATAGCGGGTATGAACCTCTTTAAACTATCAGCAATAAAAACTTTTATAGGTACTATTTCTATTTTTTCTACTGCTATTGGTGGCACAGGGTTTGGTGTAGCCGGCATAACCGAAAGAATGGCTGAAATGGAGAAATTTGATTTTGTTACCGGTTCATTTGAAGGTATTGACCGTCATCCGGGAACTTTGAAAGATACTCACAAACAATACGTTAAGCTTTTAGTTGGGAAAGAATCAGGAGTTATTTTAGGTGGAGCGGTTTATGGCGGCCTTTCTGCAGGAGAATTAACAAACACTATCGGGTTTATTGTTCAAAACAAAATGACACTTAACTCGCTTCTTACTGCCCAGATTGGTACCCATCCCCTGCTTACCGCATCCCCTGCCGGTTATCCATTGCTTAAGGCAGCTGAAAATGCATCAACTAAAATAATGTTCAAATAAAATATTCCGGCCAATCAGTTAATCAATGATTGTGAGGCTGGGCTCTGAAGAGCAGTAAGCCCGGCTGATTCGGAAAAGCGGAAATTAGATTGGAGCTTTAGTAAGGCAATAAAAATTTTATAATTAAAATCAAGAATAATATGAAACCGGTAACACGTCAGAAATTAAACATTATAATTGATATAATAATGTTTGTGGTGATGGTTTTACTTGCTGTTATCGGTTTCATTATTCGGTACATAATTATACCGGGATCTGAGCGATGGGAAAGATATGGCAGGAATGTTGACCTTACGATTTGGGGCATGGACCGGCATGAGTGGGGGTTTATACATATGATTCTGGGCATCCTGCTTGTTGTAATGCTAATTCTTCATATTATATTTCACTGGCAACTTATTATTTGTCTTTTCCGGAGACTAATACCCGGGAAAAATTTCAGGTATGCCATTGTTACACTCCTTGTTATCGTTTCTGCCCTTTTTATGGCTGCCCCTTTTTATCTGAATACCGAGACAGGCGATCCCATTCGCCGTCAGGGGGAAGGATACGGACGCATGAGTAATGGCAGGGACAGGGATATAGAAATACAGATGCTCCCGAAGAGTGACGAAGCAGGGACTCAGGTAGAATCATATACCGATAATTCAACCGGATTGAAAGAAGTGACGGACATAACAGAATCCGCAGCAGAAGATCAGGCCGGGCATTATGCCGGGGAAGACCATGAGGGAGAGCACGTTCGGGTTTTGGATATAAAAGGGTATCATACTATTGGTTATCTGGCTGCCACTCATAATATTTCAGCAGGGGAATTGAAGAAAAAGCTGGATATCCCATTAAGTGTTTCTGATAATGAGAGGCTGGGAAGGATCCGCAGGATATACGGCTTTACTATGAGTGAGGTGGAGGATTGTATTCTTGATCTCCGGGAAACCGGAGTCAGATGATCTTTTATAGGTTCCCGTTACTTACTGTTTAAAATTAGTTTTTTAGGTGATACATTAAATTGCTGTGAATGCAGTTCAGGAGAGGAAGATTCAGTAATAATGGAAAGGAAAGGAAAACCGGGATCATGCTTCACAGGTGAAAAAGAACTCCGAATGTAAAAGGCGACCAGACCGATGTTCTTATCCCTGTCTTTTTCAAGGCATTGTTTGTCCATACGTTGCATGTCATAAATAGTGAAAAACTTCCATTTGCATAGTAAAATGCATCAAATTCGTTATATCCGGGGAAGGATAATTTTTTTAGCCGGCCATTCTCCATTTTCTGAAAAGATTTTTCAATATATGCATTAAGTGTATCAAGTTGCCACTTGCATATACTAATGGCTTTCCACGATTCAGAATCATATCTGTGGCATGTTACATGCATTGCTGATTCACTTTTAAGGAACACGGCCTGAAAAGCAACCGGCAGAGTGAGATCTGACCATTCAGGTGTATTTATATAAAATTCTTTATCTCCCCAACCAAAAGAAACAAATTTTGTGCCTGGCAGAATATAAAGATTTTCCAGGAATTGTTCCCTAATATCGGAGGAGGGAATAATGATATCAAGATGAATGCCGTTGCTTGAGATATATATTTTTTTCCTCGGATGACATGAATATTCAGGCGGGTGGGTAGGGAGGAGTGATAAAAGAAAGGCAGAAATCATGTATAGAAAGACCAGGACTAATATTGTCAGCAGGAGTATTCTGAAAATATATAATATGTTCTTAAGAACTGTTCTCATATGCACCTGCAATTTTCATCTGCAGACCTGTTTTACAAATTAAAATAAATATTGTGAAACGAGCATTATTGTATAATCATCCGCGAGTATTATTAAAACTTATACCGGCTTCATATGACACCTTTAAAATTAATAATTATAATCATACGGAAAATTATATTTTAGGCTTTCTTTTCCGGAGATATATTATGTCACCCACATTAGGTTGCTGTTGTATATCAATGTGGTTTCTCCGGTACAGAGGTCGTAGCCTTATACCGTATAACTGGGAAATATAATGCATAGTCTCGCCCCGGTCAACTGTATGGGTGGGATGTCCCCGGGATGAGCTTCTTTTTTTCAATTCAAGATAAATCACTTCATTTGTCCCGGGCACATATCCTTCCGGAAGGTCATTAAATTTATATAATTCCCATGCTTCTATGCCGAGTTCCTGAGCTATTATTTCATATGTGTCTCCTTTTTGCGCAATAACCGCCTCAAGTCCGTTAATGGTAATTATTTTATGCGCTTTGAAGGGATTTATATTTAATTTGTCAGACATAGCCGGATTACTAATCTGTTTTTGTTCAAATGCATATAATTGTTGAAATGTCTCCTTATGATCGAGCCGGTAAAGCTTATATTTTTCAATAATATCTATCAGTTGCCTGTCGTAATATCTCGCAGTTGCATAACCAGCCTTTTTCAATCCTCTGGCCCATCCTTTATAATCATCGCGTGGCAGTTCAAAAAGAAATGCATACCTGCTGTTTAACATTAAAAAGTTAGTGTGATCTATATAAGAATCTTCTATTGATCTGTATTTCCTGAAACATTCATTTTTCCGGTCATCATCATAATAAATTTTTTGACCGCGCCAGTCATTCTTGCATTTAATCCCGAAATGGTTATTGGATTTACGGGCAAGCTCGCTTTTGCCATTAGCAGATTCAAGGCATGCCTGAGCCATTTTTATGCTTGCCGGGATTCCGCTTCTTGACATCTCTTTTATAGCAAGCAACTGATATTTTTGTATATATTCTGTCCTGCTGTCCTGGGGGAAAGCTGAAAATGTAATAATAAGAAATATGATACAAATAGTAATACGTCTCATTCGAGTCTTTTTTCGCAATTTTTCAGATAAAAATACTCTCTTATTCGGCATATTTACTGTTATGAATAATTATTTATTAACATATTTACGTGAATTTCTACATGATTATACCCGAAACTATAGTTCCGGGAATGCAAATAATATACTAACGGGTAAATATTTATTTTGATATTCAGGGTTAATATAAAATTTTCATAAAGGGGTGACCGGACTAAACTGGTTTTTTCTGAAAAGTTTGAGAAACTCGTTCCAAACCGGATCATCAGGAGGATCAGCAATTATGGTCACCTGGTTTTTTTTAACAGGATGAACAAATTCCAGTTTGCGGGCATGCAGATGAATTCCTTTATCATTGTTTGGTCTCGGAAAACCGTATTTTATATCTCCCTTAATCCGCATGTTGAGGGTTCCTAGCTGAACTCTTATCTGGTGATGCCTTCCTGTAAACAAATCTATTTCCAGGAGGTGATACCGGTTTAGGCTTGCGACATGACGATAGGTAAGTTTTGCATATTTTGTACCATAAACAGGCTTTTGAAATGCATAGCTTTTGTTTTTTGTTTTATTTTTTTTAAGAAAATGCTCCAGGGTATCAGAATATTTTGGAGGCCGCTTGTTAACAACTGCCCAGTAGGTTTTTTTTATCTGATCCCTTTTTGAGAACATTTTATTTAAGCGTTCCAGCGCTTTGCCTGTTTTTGCCAGCAGTACAACCCCGCTGGTAGGCCGGTCGAGTCGATGGGGAAGGCCGAGAAAAACATTGCCCGGCTTATTATATTTTTCTTTCAGGTAGTCTTTCATGTCATCGACAAGTGTCCTTTCATCAGTTATATCCGACTGCACCAGTTCTCCGCAGGCCTTGTTGACAGCAATTATATGATTATCTTCGTAAATTATCTGCACATCTGTTATTCTGAATATTAACACTACACTTTATCTCCGTAAGGAATCAGCGTTAAGTTATTTCCAACGGGAAAGAATATTATATTATGTCAGTTAATTTGTTTTTCTTTTCACGGCATGATATTAACTTTATCAATACTGTTCTTTTTCATTGGGAAAATCCTTTGATTTAACATCACTGATATAATTGATTACTGCTCCTTTTATTTCAGCGGCGATATTATGGTAGCGCCTGAGAAAGCGGGGAGAAAATTGCTGTGTAATTCCCAACATATCGTGAATCACCAATACCTGTCCGTCAACATCCGGGCCTGCGCCAATGCCGATAACAGGTATTTTAAGCTCGCTGGCAACTTTTTTTCCGAGCCGGGCCGGAATTTTTTCCAGTACTATCGAAAAACAACCGGTATCTTCAAGTAATTTAGCATCTGTGATAAGCTTATTAGCCTCTGCATCTTCCTTGGCCCTGACAGAATAAGTGCCAAATTTATGAATGGACTGCGGCATTAGGCCTAAGTGTCCCATTACAGGAATACCTGCAGACAGTATTCTGTTAACAGATTCAATTACTTCCGAGCCTCCCTCAAGCTTTACTGCATCCGCAGCAGTTTCTTTCATTATGCGTATAGCCGACACAAGGGCTTCCCTTGAATCGCCCTGGTATGTACCAAAAGGAAGGTCAACCACAACGAGTGCCCTTTTAACTCCTTTCACCACTGACTTACCATGGTAGATCATTTCGTTAAGCGTAATTGGAAGTGTCGTGTCATTACCAGCCATTACATTGGAGGCCGAATCGCCTACTAGCACTATATCAATGCCTGCCTCGTCAACCAGGTATGCCATGCTGTAATCGTATGCTGTCAGCATTGCTATTTTTTCACCTCTTAACTTCATTTCTGACAAACGGTGGGTGGTTACTTTTTTTATTTCACTAATTGATGACATAATTATTTGGTATAAATTATCATACAAAATTAGATAAAGGTTTTATCTCACCAAAATAGTTTTTATCTGCAATAAAAATATTAACATCACCAATAGCATGCCGGTAATATTACAAAAAGGCATTATGTTTTGTATAATAATTATATAATACATTGTACAACAGGCTTTTATATAAAAATTCATAACATCTGCAGGAACTTGTTTTTAAAAGTAATAAATAAAATAATCGTTTTTCATGTTTAGAATTTTATAATTGCCTGAAAAATATTTAGGAAAATAATATTCGTTGTGCTTAACTTTTATTAACCGATGTATATTTGAGGTTGCATAAGTATTTTTTACTTTGGCAGCTTTAACGAATTGTAATATATATGAGAACGTTGTTTATATCATTAAATGTTTTAGTTGTTTCCGTCCTGTTTCCTTTAATTACAATTGCCGGCGGCAATTCTGACAGCGCTGAAATAATTATATTCCATAAGAATGAGCTGGATATGGGATTCATATTTCAAACTATTCCTGAACGAGAGGAATTGCGGACTGACTTCCTGCATAATTATGAGGAAATCAGGATGAATACAGGCAGGTTCCGCTTAATAAACAGAAATTGGAATTATTTTAACTATAAGCAGGAGGATTGGGTATATATGTTTGAAGGCGGATTATTTGGAGGCCGGGGCTCTGTTATTGACAGTTCGGCTGACAGGAATGTTATTGCAGATCAGGATGTGCTGGGAATGCAGGGTAGGGCGGCTGCTTCTTATAATTTACGTTATTATTATGATCACCGTAATTTTACCCTGGTAAGTTTAAGCGCCTGGTCAAGGTTTGATCTTTACCAAAGTAAGTATAATGGAACTGTTATTGACTCAAATATGGTCAGTTCTGCATATGATGAAAGTTCAGTTAATACAAAATTCAGGGCCGGAATAAATGCAAGAGCAGGATGGGGGATGGGAAGGTTAGAAAATATTAATCATCTTGTTACAGCAGAACGTCTGCTTGAGAAATATTATCCCCAAAGGATTTTTTCTAATAAGGAGATAAACATGGTTAAAAGGGAGATTGGAAGAATAAAGCATCGGCGCGATCGGAAAAAAGGTCATTCACCAGCCAAAGAGTTAGATGAACTGTCACGATATTTAAATCAGCAAATGTTTCTTGAAGAGCCTGTTGGGGCTCTTTCCGACTGGCAGTTTTCAGAGTTTTTGCCCCGGTATGATGGTTCACGCTTTGAGTTTGGACCCTTTTTCAATTATTTTAACTATGAACCTGATTTTATTTACGGGGGTTATCTAAAATTTGAAAACGACAAGTACTATGTTCCGGAATGGAACAGGCTTTACACTGTTACTGTGAGTTATAATAAATATAAGGACCATGACTGGATATTACTCGAGTCTGTATTGGGTTGCAGTTATTATCCCGGTTTCAGGTCTGAATATGGTTTCGGCATTAAATATGTGCCGGCAATTGATATACGTGGGCACGGCGATGCGGGACATGTTAGTCATAATGTCATTCCATATTTTAAATATTTCTCCCAGCTGACCCCGGGGTACAGGATTGACTTTGGTTTTTCATGGTGTATTACATCAAATGACCGTTACATTTTGGCTGGACCTGAATTTTCCCTTTCACTTTATCACAGCAGCTATTGATATTTTTTGTATTGATATGGTGGACAGGGGTTTATATCCGGAGAAATATGTTCTTTCTGTACATATAAAATAAGAGCAACCATATAAGCAGCAAACCGCCTATTATCATTATCAGCTCTCCGCACTCTCCCGGAAGTATTGCAATCCATCCAAACAGGAAGCCTGTGATGCCGTTAACGTCCAGTATTCTGTCCAGCATATATACAAAAATCGAATTCATGCCAATAACCCGGAAATAAAATGCCCAGCTGTGAAAACCCCAGTGATCGATAACCAGGTAAAAAAAAGCAAGTAGCAGAAAGCTTATTCCACCTGCGAGAAGATTAAAAGTTGATGTCCAGCAGCTTTTAATAACAGGATAAAAAGTTGAAAATATTAAAGAAAGGATGATTCCGGAGAATCCTGCCAATGCCAGATATGAAATTTTTTGCCAGTCGGTTGATCGTTTGTGCCTCAATATATTACCTGCAAATGTGCCCATCAGGGTTATGCCTGAAGCTGATATGGAACATAAGATGCCTTCGGGATCGAAAGTGCCTCCATACAATTTCCCCGGTATCAGCATCCTGTCAATATAACCATTTATACATCCTTCGGGTGTCAGTATCCCTGCTCCGGTTCCCGGTACAGGTATAAGCAACTGAATGATGCCTGTGAATACCAGTATTGCTGCAAGCCAGACAAACCTGCTCCGGAGTGAACTGCAATAGATGACAATAAGCGCTGAAATGAAATAAGCAATACCAATTTGTCCCAGCACACTCGGGATCCTGCTTTCAGAAAATCCGGCATTCCTGAAAAAACCGTTATATATCATGCCAAAAAGGATCAGAATGATCAACCGTTTGAATATCTTCCCCAGCAACCTTTTTCTTGGAATATTCCTTTCGATTTTAGCAGTAATAGAAAACGGGATAGCAACCCCGGATATAAACATAAACAGTGGAAATATCAGATCATAGAAACGAAATCCATCCCATTGGACATGATGCATCTGCGTTTCAAGCCATTCCATCCCGGTCATGCGGGAAACTGCAATTGCCAGCATACCTCCTCCGGTAATCCAGAACATGTCAAATCCCCTGAGGGCATCCAGCGAGTATAAACGTTTCCGGGGTTCTATGCGTAAAGTTTTTTTTGTCATTTAAGTCTTTATTGTTAAAGTTAAGTTGCCGTTTATTTACTTGAAATATTTTGACATATTTGTCCGGTTTTATTTCTATGTGCCAATTTAGATATTTTTGCAGTGAGTCATGTAAAAAAAGAGATAAATTTCAAATAACACCTAATTTAATTCTGCCTTTTTGTCATCGGAATTGACAATTGTTTTTTACCAGTACCCTTTTCCTGTGTCATATTTTCGCATCACTGGCCTATATTCCAGATGGCACAGTCATTGCTGTTGTTCATTTCGAAAAAAAGAATTTTAAAAAATAACGAAATAAATAGTAAAATGGGAAAAATTATTGGAATAGACTTAGGAACCACCAATTCATGTGTGTCAGTAATGGAAGCTAATGAGCCTGTTGTTATCCCCAATAGTGAGGGGAAGCGAACAACTCCCTCCATTGTTGCTTTTGTTGAAAACGGGGAGCGCAAGGTAGGAGATCCCGCAAAACGGCAGGCAATTACTAATCCGACTAAAACTGTTTATTCTATAAAACGTTTTATGGGAGAAACATTCGACAGGGTTACAAAAGAAGTTGAGCGTGTTCCATTTAAAGTTGTGAAAGGTGATAATAATACCCCGCGGGTTCAAATTGACGACCGTAATTATTCTCCACAGGAGATATCAGCAATGATTTTGCAGAAAATGAAAAAAACTGCTGAAGATCACCTGGGACAAGAGGTTACGGAAGCTGTCATCACTGTGCCTGCTTATTTTAGTGATTCACAAAGGCAGGCAACAAAAGAGGCAGGAGAAATTGCCGGTTTGAAAGTCAGGAGGATCATTAACGAACCTACGGCTGCTTCTCTTGCGTATGGACTTGATAAGATGGACAAGGACATGAAGATTGCAGTCTTTGATTTGGGCGGAGGTACTTTTGATATTTCAATCCTGGAACTCGGCGATGGAGTTTTTGAGGTTAAGTCCACCGATGGCGACACTCATCTTGGTGGTGATGACTTTGATCAAATGATAATCGACTGGTTGGCAGAAGAGTTTAAAAAAGATGAGGGTGTTGACCTTAAACGTGATCCAATGGCGCTGCAAAGGCTCAAAGAAGCTGCCGAAAAAGCCAAGATCGAGCTTTCAAGTTCATCGCAGACAGAAATTAACCTGCCATATATCATGCCGGTTGACGGTATTCCGAAACACCTTGTTAAAACTCTTACACGGTCGAAATTTGAACAGCTGACCGACTCACTGATCAATTCCACTATTGAGCCTTGTCGCAAGGCGCTTAAGAACGCGGGATTAAATGCAAGTGATATCGATGAGGTAATACTTGTAGGAGGATCAACACGTATTCCTGCCATACAGGAGAAAGTGAAGAATTTCTTCGGTAAGAATCCGTCCAAAGGAGTTAATCCTGATGAAGTCGTTGCTGTTGGTGCAGCCATACAGGGAGGTGTGTTGTCGGGTGAGGTAAAGGATGTTTTATTGCTTGATGTGACTCCTTTGTCTTTAGGTATTGAAACCATGGGAGGAGTTATGACCAGACTTATTGAAGCTAATACCACCATCCCTACCAAAAAGTCAGAGACTTTCACTACAGCTGCTGATAATCAGCCGTCTGTTGAAATTCATGTTCTTCAGGGAGAACGGCCAATGGCAGCTGGAAATAAAACAATTGGAAGATTCCATCTCGACGGAATACCTCCGGCTCCGCGTGGTGTGCCCCAGATAGAGGTGACTTTTGACATAGATGCCAATGGTATATTGCATGTTAATGCAAAAGATAAAGCTACAGGGAAATCTCAGTCAATACGCATTGAAGCCTCTTCCGGTTTATCGGAAGATGAAATCAAAAGAATGAAACAGGAAGCTGAAGCCAATGCAGAGGCTGATAAGCAGGCAAAAGAAAAAGCTGATAAGCTTAACCATGCCGATAGCCTGATCTTCCAGACCGAGAAACAGTTGAAAGATTATGGAGATAAGATACCTGCAGATAAGAAGAAGCCTATTGAAGATGCATTGGCTAAATTAAAAGAGGCACATAAAAATCAGGATCTGCCGGCAATAGATACTGCCATGAATGAACTCAATACAGTCTTTTCTGCAGCATCACAGGAGATGTATAATGCTGCCCAGGCGCAGTCTGGCCAGCAGCAGGGACCTGACCATGGACAGAAACAGGAAGGTAGCTCCTCCGGTAGCTCAGAAGGCAGCGGATCCAAAGATGACGGGGAGGTTACCGATGTAGATTTTGAGGAAGTAAAATAATATATACGAGTTTGCCTGGAAAACGAAACAGTGCCGGATTATCCAATAGCCGGCTGCATGTTTATAAAGATGTTTGAAGGTAAGGAGAATGTCATTTGCCGGGTAAACCCGCCATTTATTAAGAATATTGCCCCGCCTCACAGCGGGGTTTTTACATGTGGAAAATATTTTCAGGTGATATATTAACAGAGGCATTCAGTTCCAGGATAAATTTATTTATTCTTCTGTTAAGCATAGGTTCCCCATTTTTCCCCTTAGATTTGACCTGTAACCCGGAAATCAAAATAATTTAATGGATTTGCAGTTTATAAAGAAAAAAAATTATGAGAAAAATTATTTTATTTATAATATTAATCTCTCCGCTGACAATATTATCCCAGGTAAACAGGATTGATTCCGGGGGACTACGTCAGGGAAAATGGCAGAAAAAGTATCCTGATGGTGGTTTGATATATGAAGGTGAGTTTAAAGATGGCAAGCCTGTTGGGGAGTGGACAAGATATCACGAAACAGGACAAGTTAAGGCAAAAATCAGGTACTCAGATAATTCAGATTCTGCTTATGTAAGACTATTTGATAAAAGAAGCAGCAAGATCGCTGAAGGATATTATATCAATGAGAAAAAAACCGGCAAATGGACATATTATTCCAATGGCAAAGTTATTTCTGAGGAAAATTTTCTCAATGGAGAAAAAGATGGACTATCGCGGAATTTTTATCCTTCCGGTGAGATTTTGGATGAAACGGAATGGAGAAACGGAAAGAAAGAAGGTAAATACCAGGCTTATTTTAAAGGCGGGAAACCTTATATGCAGTGTAAATTCAGTAATGACAAGCGTAATGGGTTATGCCTGACACGATTCCGGAACGGGAGAGTGGAAATGGAAGCATATTATCTCGATAATCTGCGGGATGGGGAGTGGAATTTCTATGATGAAAAGGGGGATCTTCTATATACTTTAAAATATGAAAAGGGAAAAATACTAAATAAGGATTTACGCGATAGTATTGATAATTTAGAAATGCAACAACTTGAAAAAAACAGACGAGCTATTCCCGATCCGGAGAAGTTTATGCAGAATCCTGCCGAATATATTATGAGACAACATTAAAGGTAAATTGTTTATCTTTTGTAAAGTCATTCATATATTGCTGTTAAGTCAGAATAATTTATTATTTTGTAGATCAATTTTAATATGAGCTTCTAATGGCCGTATAGCTCTGAATTTTTTTGCACTTTTTATGATAACAAGTTAAAATGAATTTAGCATGATTTTAAAATTATCCGGGAGTGTTATTAAAGCTTATGCGAGTTCGATACTATACCTTTGAAAATTAACAATTTTAATAGTATGAAAGGAATCTTATATACAGTAACAGGCATTATGATATTATTACAGACAACGATATCATGGTCTCAGTCTTATTATTGGATTTCTTTTACGGATAAAGCCGGAACTCCATATTCACTGGCTTTTCCTGAAGATTATCTTTCGGAGCGTTCAATTGAACGCAGGGAAAGGCAGCATATCGCCATAGATTCCCTTGATCTGCCTGTGAATCCATCTTATATAGAACAAGTATTAGCTTTGAATGCTATACTGGTTCACTCATCAAAATGGCTTAACGGCATTACCGTAAGAACCGGAGATGAGAATTTTGCCGAAAAAGTATTACAGCTCGATTTTGTTAAAGAGGCAGAGCTGACAAAGCAACCAACTTATACAAAAAGTGCTTCTGATAAATTTATTGATCCTCTGTCAGTGGGGAAATTACTGGAAATTGATACAGTACGGTATGGTTCCTCTGCCAGCCAGGTAAGTCAGCTTAACGGCCAGTATTTACATAATCAGGGCTTTAAAGGCCAGAATATGCATATTGCAGTTTTGGATGCAGGATTTTATAAAGCTGATCAGTATCCGGCTTTTGACAGTCTATGGTATGACGGCCGTGTTTTGGGTACCAAGGATTTCGTAAATCCTTTTATGAATATTTATGATGGCCATTATCATGGTATGAGTGTTCTTTCCATAATGGCCGGAAATAATCCCGGTGAGTTGATCGGAACAGCCCCGAAAGCTTCATACTGGCTTATAAGAACGGAGGACATCAGTTCAGAATATTTAATTGAAGAGGACAATTGGATTGCAGGAGCTGAATTTGCTGATAGTGTGGGTTGTGATATAATAAATTCCTCATTAGGATATTTTATTTTCGACGATTCTACCATGAACCACATATACTCTGAAATGGACGGCCATACCGCCAGGGTCACAAGAGGCGCTAATATTGCTATGTCCCGTGGTATTTTGGTCTTTGCGAGTGCAGGAAATGAAGGCAATAAGGATGATGAATGGAAATATATTATTGCACCCTCCGACGGTGATAGTGTTATAGGTGTAGGAGCTGTTAACAAAGAAGGGGTTACAGCACCATTCACTTCATATGGCCCGTCGTCTGACGGAGATGTTAAGCCAAATGTATCTGCTATGGGATGGAACACTGTTATCCAAAGGAGCAACGGAACCTTTGGTACTGGGAACGGTACATCATATTCATCACCGGTGATAGCGGGGACTGCTGCATGTCTTTGGCAGGCTAACCCTTTTGCCACTGCTTACCAGGTAAAGGAAGCCTTGGAAAAAAGTGCGCATCTTTATAATAATCCCGATTCGCTACTGGGTTATGGAATTCCCGATATGATGATAGCTGACCAGATATTAAAGGCTACGGTTATTGATCAATGGGAGGACCATGCTGAATGGCTGTTATACCCAAATCCTGCCAGTGATTACATAATCCTTCAAAAACATAATAAGGCAGATTTTGGCTCTGTTCAACTTACCTTTTATTCAATTGACGGTAAGATACTCAGACAGGAAACAAGGCCTGATGCATCAAAAATTATTTTACGTAATCTTAGTTCCTTAAAACAAGGAATGTTATTTTTACAAATATGTTCAGATGATTTAACAGAAACTAAAAAAATAAGAAAAATCCCCTGAATAAATGGACAATAAGTTTACTCTTTTTGAACTTAACAAAAAGATCAAAGATGCATTGACCAATGAGTTACCCGGGACTGTCTGGGTAAAAGCCGAGATCAGTGAAATGAAGGAAAACCGTAGCGGCCATTGCTACCTTGAACTGGTTGAAAGGGAGGGCAATCAGACTATAGCCCGGGCCAGGGCAATAATCTGGTCATACACTTATCGTATGCTTAAACCATATTTTGAATCTGCTACAGGCAGACTTTTCACCGAGGGTTTGAAAATAATGGTGCTGGTGACTGTAGAATTTCATCCTGTCTATGGTTTAAGCCTTAATATCAGCGATATTGAACCTGCATATACAGTCGGTGATATAGCCCTTCAGCGTAAAGAGATTATCGACCGGCTTAAAGCTGAAAATGTGTTTAACATGAATAAGGAAGTGCCGCTTCCTCTTGTGCCGCAAAAAATTGCAGTAATATCCTCAAAGACGGCTGCCGGCTATCAGGATTTTATCAGTCACCTTGAGAATAATCCGGCCGGTTATAAATTCAGGATTACTCTTTTTGAGGCCTATATGCAGGGAGAAGAAGCTGCAGGTTCCGTAATTCATGCCCTTGAGGAAATATTTAAATATGAAGAATTTTTTGATGCAGTGGCAATTATACGTGGTGGCGGAGCTGCTGCTGATCTGGGCTGTTTCGACAATTATGAACTGGCACTTAATGTTACCCAGTTTCCTTTACCTGTAATTACGGGGATAGGGCATGAAAAAGATGATACTATTCTTGATATGGTTGCTCATACGCGACTTAAAACTCCAACGGCCGTGGCAGAATTTTTTATCGCCGGGGCGGACAGGTTTTATGATAAACTTATGGAATTGAAAGAGAGAATGAGAAATATAACAGATATTGCCCTGGATTCCCGCTACTCTAATTTAAATTCTTACGTTAATGACCTGTATAATTTTGTGTTCAGGTTTATCGGTTATAAAAATGATTACCTGCTAAGGAAAAGTAATAAACTGCAAAGTGAGATTAAGCAGTTTTCTTTTAATAAAAATTATTCCCTTATTAATATGAAACACAGACTTCACTCTGCAGTTTCAGCTTTGTCATCGGAATATAAAACTATGCTTACGCGTAAAAGGGATAGATTAACAGGAACAGTGAAAGAATATATAGTAAAGAAGCATACATTTTGCAGTGAGTTTGCAGAAGATCTGAATCAGAACACTAAACGATTTATAGCAAAAGAGAATGAAAGAATAAATGCAAATGAAAGATCTGTCAGGCTTCTTAATCCTGCCAATGTCCTGAAAAGAGGATATACTATAACTATTTCCGGTAACAAAATCGTAAAATCAGCTAAACAGCTTCATATTGAAGATGAAATAGAGACTCGTTTTTCAGATGGTAAAGTAAAAAGTAAAATTATAAAAAACTAAAAGAATGGAAAAAGTAAAAATAACATACAAGGAAGCCGTAGCCGAGATAGAGGAAATTCTAGAAAAAATTGAAAATGAAGAATTAGATGTCGATGAACTGGCTGAAAAAGTTAAGAGGGTGTCTGTCCTTCTTAAAATCTGTAAAGATAAACTGGTCAAAACAAATGAGCAGGTAGAACAAATTTTAAAAGATATGGAGGAATAACCGGTTTTTTTTACAAAAAAATAGACCATATTTGTAGTCCGGTTATGGTGATCATTTTTTTGAAATAAACCAGTAAAGGTTTAATGATAATTGATCATCGGCCGTTATAGCTCTAATAAAAACAAATGAATGTATTTTTTAGACGGTGACCGTATTTATATAAAACCTTATAATAACAGAGCATCAATTGGAGAGCAGTTAAATGACTGTATAGGACAATTGGGTCAGATTAACGGGCGGAAGAAGATTTTTAAGCTAAATTTCTTCGCAGATACATCTTCTGACAAATCATATGATGACTTACGGGCCAAAATAACTAAATTGGTTTTGTCTCATTTTACCACCCCTGTTATCACCAGTGTCATTGCCCAACCGCCACTTACATGCAAAGTTCTTGTTGAGGCATTCTATTATGATGCTTATCTTTGGGATTCATTGTTCATCCCGCGGGAGAAAGGTATGGTTATGCATTTCAGGCATGAGGGTGCGGAAATATTGATCGGTAATGTACAAGATGCTTCACATAAGAGTTGCCGGGAAAATGCGGAAGCCGCTTTTACGGCATTCGGGGACATTCTTGACAATGCCGGGTTCCCTGTTAATTCAATAATAAGGCAGTGGAATTATGTAGAGGATATTTTGGGGTATGATGGCGAAAATCAACGTTACCAGGAATTTAACAACGTTCGGTCTAATTTTTATGCAGATAATTTTATAAATACTGGTTACCCGGCTGCTACAGGAATAGGTATGAACCGTGGCGGAGTTATGATAGAGTTCATTGCAATCAGTTCCCGTCAGGTAAAGACCATGCCGCTGGATAATCCGGGACAGATCCCGGCTCATGATTACAGTGACAAGGTTTTAGCCGGGGATGGATTTGCTGAGAAAAAAACACCAAAATTTGAGCGTGCCCGGTACCTGGAGTTATTCGGGAAAAAAATGGTACTGATTTCAGGGACTGCTTCTATCAGAGGCGAAAAAACGGTAGGGATTGATGATCCTGCGGAACAGACCAGGGTAACTATTGAAAATATTAAACGGTTGTATTCACCTTCAGTATTGTCAAAAATCCCGGTTGACAATAAGGTGCCTAAATATGGCCATGCAAGGGTATATGTGAAAAACCGTAAAGATTACGCAGCTATAAAAAAGACATTCAGGCGCTATTTCGGTGATATGCCCGTAGTTTATATCATAGCTGATATCTGCCGTGATGACTTACTGGTAGAAATTGAAGGCAAAGTTATTTTGTAATTTTAAAATTTGATATCTACACCGAACATATAATGGATTCCTGCCTGTGGAAAATAGCCATCCATTTCATAACGTTCCCCTCCAAGAATATAAGAATAAACCCATGCATTACTTTCGTATTTCTCGTTAAACAGATTATTTATCATGAAGTTCACCACGATCTTATCAAAAAAGAGAGTACTGACTGAATAATCTGCTTTCAGGTTATTGACAAAATATGAATCCAGACTACGCTTATTGCTTGCCGTATTATCGATATACTGCTTGCCGACATAGGAAGAAACAAGATAAAAATTCAGATTATCGGCAGGCTCAAACTTTAAGCTGCTGTTGGCAATGAGGCCGGGAGAAAATGATATGTCAGTAGTGCCAAGGTAGAATGATTTCTGTTCTCCTATATCCCAGTTATCCACATACTCGGTAAATCTTTTGATCTTATTCTGACTGAAGGTGGCATTGCTTTGCCATTCCAGGTTCCGGAGAATTTTAACCGCGGCCTGCAGTTCTACACCCCTGCGATAGCTGTTTTCAACATTAACCATAATCGGATTGCCTACATTATTTATCTCACCTGTCAGTACCAGCTGATTATTATAGTTCATGTAATAAATATTGGCGCTTCCTGTAAATACTGCCGATTTAAATTTATATCCCATTTCCGTATCATAAAGAGTTTCAAAAACAGGAGGTTCATCTTCAGGATCGATATCAGTATAGGCTGCCCTGTTCGGTTCCCTGTTAGCTGTAGAAAACGAAAGGTATAGCTCCTGATTGACAGCCGGCTGGAAAAAGATCCCTACTTTCGGATTAAAAAAATTAAAATCATGGTCCATTGAAATATCTCTGAGATCATCATCAATCCCGTTGATCGTATAGTCGATCCTCCTGTATTGAAGATCAGCAAATAGATTGACATTTTCGGTTATCTGGTAATTATATTTACCGTAAAAATTGAGATCCTTTTTAAGTCCGTCGTTCCGGTACCATTCGTGGTCATGATCAGCATCGCCCACGTATCTGGCCCAGATTATATTGCCATAGTGATCTCCTTTATATGTATTCCAACCTCCTCCAAAAACAAGGTCGCTTTTGCCTTTTTTGTAATCCACGGATAATGTTATTCCATAGAAGTGGTTATCAAGCCATTTACGGTTTATAAGATCACTTGATTCAACAGTTTCCTGTCCGATATTTACCGGCGGTAGCAGATAATCCTCCAGGTCTTCATCCTCCTTGTAATTCTCATAGTACCCTTTACCTCTCGTATAGTGTAAAGAGGAACTGAGATTAATGCCATGATTTAATTTAGCAGAATAATGCAGCTGATAATGATCCTGCTGGTACCAGTCTATTTGATTATCATAAGTATAGTAATTATATGTCCTGCTTCCGGAATTTATCATGTGTTGAGTTTCTTCAGGTGTAAAAAGCCAATGGTCTTCGTAGCGTTGCATTCCTTCCATATCATTATTCAGTCTTACAGAAGGCACACCCCACCACGACTGGTATGTTTTTTCAATACCTGAAAAGACGTTTATTTTTAAAACGGATTTTTCAGAATAATATCCTCCGGAAATATAAAATGATTTCAGGTCAGAGAAAGCTCGGTCGATAAATCCGTCTGAATATATCTTCGACAGACGGGTATCAAGTGTAAACATCCCGTTTATCAGTCCTGTACCTGCTGAAAGAGTATTCTTAAATGTATTAAAAGAACCTGCTGCTGATTTAAATTCAGCATAAGGATCTTTATTAAGAGTATTGGTCTGCAGGTTAATAGTAGCCCCAAATGCTGCCGCACCGTTTGTTGAAGTACCTACCCCCCGCTGAATCTGAACATTCTGAAGTGATGAGGCAAGATCAGGCTGATCAACAAACCATGTACCGTGTGATTCCGCATCATTAAGCGGAATGCCGTTAATAGTGATATTAATACGGTTCAGATCTGTTCCCCGGATACGGAAATTGGTGTATCCGACACCTGCACCGGCATCAGAAGTTGCAACAAATGATGGCGTCAGTTGCAGAAGATAGGGGATATCCTGTCCCATATTTTTATTATTTATCTCCTCCTCTGATATATTTGTATATGCCACCGGTGTTTTATCCTTTGCCCTTGTTGCTGCAACAATCACTTCACCGGTCATAACCGTTGCAGGTTCCATATTAATTGTAATAATCCCGTCTGCAGGTACCTGAACGCTGATCTCTTTTTTTTCAAAACCCACAAATGATACTTTCAGAGTATAAAGATCATTTTTCAGGTTTTTAAATTCGAATTGTCCTTCTCCTCCCGTGGATACGCCATAAAAGGTATTTTCAATAACCACGTTGGCGCCTGCCAGGGGTTCGCCGTTGCCGGTAACTTTTCCCTTTAGGTTATATTGCCCAAAAGAGGCAATAACCATAAGCTGCAATAGCAGCATAATAATTAAACGTTTCATTTTTAAGATTTTTTGGTTAAAAAATTAACCAATGGAGTGGGATTAATCCCTTTTGCCCTCCCTTCGCCGGCATTATCCGGATCAGGTTCCGTGGGTATGTTCTCAGCCCTTATTAATGAGGCACCCCCATTGCATTTATCAATGCAAATTTAATAAGGAAATTTTAAAATAAAAAACAAAAATATCTCAGAAAATAAGTTGAGAGATATCAACTTGTCCTGTTATTGTGTAGCAGAAATTCTTCAAAAGCTATACGGAATTTATTTCCAAGTCTTTGTGGCCGTTGGGTTTTGCGGTCAATGAATAATCCTTTCTGTTGAGCTGTTGCACATAGTTCACCTTTTTCATTCCAGAAGTTAAATTCCAATATAGCCGAAGCATTATTAAGTTTGGATATCCATAGTTCAACTTTAACTTTATTGTCAAGGAACAATGGTTTTTTATATTTTATGGAAGTTTGAACCAGAATGGGGAAGATACCCTCTTTATCTTTAATACTGGTTGGCGGGAATCCTATTGCTTCAAGGAGTCTCAGACGGCCGTTTTCCATCCATTGGATATATACCAGATTATTTACATGACCTACAAAATCAATATGGTATGTATAGATTTTCTCTTCGTATATTAATTTATTGTTCATTTTTTGGATCAAAATTTAATTCTGAAAAACGATATTTTTTTTGAATGAAAAATTTCCACATTATACTTTTAGGATATATTTCTTTATGATCGCTTATTTTTACTCCAACATTAAGTTCTTTTCTCTTTCTTCTAAACTTTTTCAGATTATTATAAAAACTTATATGAGCCTTAACCACAGATTTGAAACTTTCGAAGTGAAAGCCCAGTAAAAATTTTATTGCTGCAATAAAATCCAATATCAGCCTGGCAAAAAAGATTTTGTTAAATTTGTTGCGGGGCAGGTTTTTAAAAAGCATGAAAAGGTTATTTCTGAAGTTCAGATAAACTTTTTTGGGACTGTTATACGGCAAGGTTCCGCCTCCGAGGTGAAAAACTACGCAGGAGGGTTCGTATAAAATTTTATAACCTTTATTTTTAAGGCGCCAGCACAGGTCTATCTCTTCCATGTGTGCCCAGAAATCGCCATCAAATCCCCCTGATTCCCGGTATATATCAGCTTTTATAAACATACATGCGCCGCTTGCCCAGAAGATTGGGGCGGGTTTATTATACTGCCCAACATCAGGCTCCATTTTGTTTAATATTCGTCCGCGGCAGAAAGGATAGCCAAATTTGTCGATAAAGCCTCCGGCAGCGCCTGCATATTCAAACTTGTAAGATTTTTTATAATTCAATATTTTGGGCTGTACAACAGCCGTGTTTTCATCTTTCTCAAAAGGTTTTATTCCTGCATCCAGCCATCCGGGGGTAACTTCAACATCTGAGTTAAGCAATACATAATAATCAGCTTTAATATTTTTTAGTGCACGATTATACCCTTCAGCAAATCCGTAATTTTCATGAAGTTCTATTAGTGTAACTTCAGGATAATTTTTCTTCAGGAGGTCAACAGATCCGTCTGTTGATCCGTTATCCGCAATAATCAGTTTAATGTCAGGTCCTTTTGAATTTCTGATCACTGAAGGCAAAAATGTGTCAAAGAGTTTTTTTCCGTTCCAGTTCAATATAACGATAGCTATTTTCGGTTTTCCGGGCATTGTTCCTTTTTAAGAGGTGAGTAGTTTTACGATAATAGCTACCATACTTTCTTTATTTAGCCCTTCTAATATTTCAGTGATTTTTTTATTTTTATCCTGATCCTCTGAGTTTAGAATAGCATCTATCTCTTTTATTTGTTTTCCGGTAAGCTCGTCCTCCAATAATTCCCTGATTTTTAATTTTTCCTGTTTCTGGTCCGGAAGTCCGAGGTTTTCCAGTTCCGAAATGATAGCTTCCAGAATCTCTTTTGCCTGTATCCTCACGGGATCTTTGTCCCTGGCAGAACCGGCGGCAACCGTATCCCGAAGGCTCCAGCTTGAGTAATCATAGTGCAAATCTTTTATCATTTTTAGTTTTGGACTATCTTTACCAAAAATTCTTTCAAGGAAGATTATTGTACGATTTTTCCAGGCATCAAGATCGAATTTTTTTTCATCTAATCTTTCGATCTGTTCTTTCAGCAGTGAGATTTCTTTGTCAGCCATTTTTATGATTATTTAAACCTGTTAATAAAATATTGGAAAAATACTACTAAATTTTATAATTACAATCTGAAATCTGATCTTTCAAAGGTGTATTTTAAATCCTATGTTCCCTTGTGATTAGAATATCCAGGAGAGGGTTATACTGATAGATTACTTTATTTATTTGTTTCCTAAATGTTTATGAATAATTTCATAAAAGGGATCAAAGAAGTTTTTTGCTGCTGCTACAATTTCTCCCCCATAAAGCCAGTTATCCCCTCCATTGAAATCAGTTACCCTGCCTCCTGACTGTCTCAGAATGAAGACTCCTGCCGCAACATCCCATGCATGGAGACTATGTTCAAAGAATGCATTGAATCTTCCTGAGGCTACATATGACAAATCGACAGCGGCAGATCCAAGTCGTCTCAAACCCCTTGTTGATTTCATCAGATATTTCATTGCATCGATATAATCTTCCATCCTTGAAAAATCATAATAAGGAAAGCCGGTAGCAATGAGGGTATCCTCTGTATGGCTTGCTGAGGCAACTTTTATTTCCTTCCCGTTCAGGAACGAAGGACTTCCTTTCCAGGCAAAGAACATTTCATCCAGGCCAATTTCATATACAACACCCAGAATGAGCTCCTGGTATTCCATCAAGGCTATGCTGACTGAATAGGGTGTGATTCCGTGAACATAGTTTGTGGTTCCGTCAAGCGGATCAATTATCCAGTTGAACTTATCACCTTTGTTTGTTGCAGTATTTTCTTCGGTAATGAAGCCACTTGAAGGGATAAGTTCCTTTAAAGCCTTTACAATCCGTTTCTCTGAGTTTGTGTCAACATATGTAACCAGACTGGCGGCGCTTTTCAGTTCTACATCCTTTTCTGAAATTTTTTTCCGTTCTTCACGAATGAAACCGCCTGTTTCTCTGGCAATGTTCTGAACATGTTGACAAATTTTTTGATAATCGATAGTTGATTTCATTGTATTCTAATTATATCCCGGGCGTCAGCGAGGGATCTTTTCCATTTAAATTATTTATTAAATCAGAGAACTCAAAACAGAGGGATCTTTTTTTGAATTACTTTTTAATATTTAATTTTCCCTGTACATCCTTATTAACTTACAGCGAGGGATCTTTTCGATTAATAATAAGTTTGTCCAAAGATATAGTATTTCCCATTCAGTCAATAATTTTGTGATCATGCATGCTTTACATCAACAAAACCGTCTGGTGTTATTGAAATCAGTTTTACTCTTTTGACCTTATTAATTAATTTTTTTTGGAAATCGGTTTCAACTTTTATGTAATTTTCTGTAAAACCATAAATTTTCCCATTAATATTTTTTGACTCGAACAAAATTTTATGCTCTTTTCCCAGGTTTTTTTGATAAAATGCCCTTAATTTCTTTTCGGAAAGATTAATATACATTTTTGTACGTCTTTTCTTTTCCTCCTTTTTTACTTTAAAAGGTACCTTCAATATTTGAGTACCTTCCCGTTCAGAGAAGGTGAAGGCGTGTAACTGTGATATATCCGTTTTTTTTATGAAATCATATGATTCCCGGAAATGGATGTCAGTTTCCCCGTTTAAGCCTGCTATTACATCAACACCTATAAATGCATCAGGGATCATCTCCCTTATGCGTTCGATCCTCTCTGAAAACAGACTGGTGGAATATCTGCGCCGCATTATCTTTAGTATCTCGTCAGACCCGGACTGAAGAGGGATGTGGAAATGAGGCATTATGACCTTTGATGTGGCTGCCAGACTGATAATTTCATCCTTCAGGAGATCAGGTTCTATTGACCCCAGCCTTAGACGCTCAAGGCCTTCTGTTTTTTCCAGTTCTTTCAAAAGTGTAAGCAGATCTTCACCTGTGGATTTTCCAAAATCCCCGATATTTACACCCGTCAGAACTATTTCTTTAAAACCTGAAGCTACGGCTTTTTGGGCTTCAGCTGCTGTATCTTTTACCGAATCATTACGACTTCTGCCTCTTGCATAAGGAATTGCACAATAAGTGCAAAAATAATCACATCCATCCTGAATTTTCAAAAAACTCCTGGTTCTTTCACCAAGAGAAAAAGCTTTATTATATTTTTTAATTTCAGGCAAAGGAGTTGTCCGGATTTCTGCAGTCTGATTTTTTTTGAGATCTTTTATATAATCCGGCAAATTGAATTTTTCCCGGTTCCCTAATACAAGGTCAACTCCTTCGATCTGCCCAACCTCTTCAGCATTTAGTTGTGCATAACAACCTGTAACAATAATCATAGCATCAGGGTTACGTCTGACCGCCTGGCGTATAATATTCCTGCTTGCCTTATCTGCCTGTGCGGTAACCGTACATGAGTTTATCACATATATGTCTGCTTTTTCTTCAAATCCCACGCGCTGAAACCCTAATTCAGACATATGTCCTGCAATGGCGGAGGTTTCCGCAAAATTAAGTTTACAACCAAGAGTATAGAAAGCTGCTTTTTTCCCTTTGTAGTTCACACGTAAGTCATTTAAAACATATACATTATGCCCCTTCCATTAAAGGAAAGGGCATACAAAGTTAGAAAAAAGAAATTTAGAAGAGATTGTTATTACAACAGGTTGCTCGCCAGTTCGGCCAGATAACTTCGTTCGCCTTTAACAAGATTGATATGGGCAAACAGATCCTGACTTCTCAGGCGGTCTGTCATATATGCCAGACCGTTTGATTTCATATCAAGATATGGTGAATCTATCTGTTGCAGGTCACCGGTAAAAACCATTTTTGTGCCTTCACCTGCTCGTGTTATGATCGTTTTAATTTCATGGGGTGTGAGATTTTGTGCTTCATCAATAATAAAAAAGGCATTGGAGAGACTTCTTCCCCGTATAAATGCCAGGGGAGTGATGACTAGTTTTTCTTCCTTCTGAAGTTCCTCTATTTTCAGGTATTCCGGACTTCTGGCATTAAATGCATGCTTGATTACAGAAAGGTTATCGAAGAGAGGTTGCATATACGGACTTATTTTTTCAGATGCATCTCCCGGAAGGAAGCCCAGATCCCTGTTGCTAAGAGCTACAATTGGCCTTGCAAGCAAAATCTGGTCGAATGACTGGTGAAGTTGTATTGCGGCGGCAAGGGCCAGAAGTGTTTTGCCTGTCCCTGCTTTACCTGTAAGCGCCACAAGCTGGATATTACTATCCATTAGAACATCCAGACTAAATGTTTGTTCCGCATTTCTTGGCTTTATCCCGTAGGCAGGCTTTTTTTCCACCCTGATAATGCGATTGGTGACGGGATGAAAACGTGCCAGAATACTTGAATTACTGCCTTTAAAAATGAAACATTCATTTGGTCCGGGATCAGGAATCTCCTTAATATCCTCAACAGCGACAGATCCTTTTTCATATAAAGTATTGATGACCTCATCATTAAAGTTATCGAATGTTTCTATTGATTTATCAAGTACATTTTCATCAGTCACTTTGTCTGATTTATAATCCTCCGCCATAATTCCCAGTGATTTGGCTTTCATCCTCAGATTAATATCTTTGCTTACGAGGATAGTTTTCCTTTTGGGATAAGTCTTGGAAACGTAATCTGCAACAGCCAGAATACGGTGATCCGGGATATCTTCACGGAAGGATGTTTTCATAGCATCTGAAAAGGGTTTCCCTGTTTCAATTCTGAGCTTTCCTTTTTCTTTCCCGAGTGACTTTCCGCCATTAAATAGTTCATCTCCGACTATTTCATCGAGCAAACGGACAAATTCCCTGGCCTGGTAATTAATAAGATCATTTCCCCTTTTGAACTTATCAAGCTCCTCCAGTACAATTATAGGTATTATTATGTCATTGTCCCGGAACTTATAAATACTGGTGTGATCGTGTAATATTACATTCGTGTCAAGAATGAATATTTTGGTTTTACTGTTCTTATCCAACATAATATTTAAAATTAATTATGCTAAAAGTATATAAATTTGCCTGAATAATGCATAGGCAAGTCATTTTTTAATAAACTTGCACCGGTTAATAATTAATTATTGAAAATTGAAATATTCAGAAACACTGGATTATCTGTACTCCCGGCTTCCCATGTTTCAGAGAACCGGTCCTGCTGCATATAAAGACAGTCTTGATAATATCCGGAGCCTCGATGATTATTATGGTAATCCCCACCGGCGTTTTAAGACTGTACATGTGGCTGGCACAAACGGGAAAGGATCTCTTTCCCACATGCTTGCGTCTATTCTGCAGATGGCCGGATATAAAACCGGACTATATACCTCCCCCCACCTTAAAGATTTCAGAGAGAGGATAAAGATCAACGGACGAATGATCTCGCGTTCCATGGTGAACAGGTGGGTGAAAAGATTCATGGAGGCAGGTGAACTTGAAGAGATAAGTCCTTCCTTTTTTGAGCTTACTGTTGCATTGGCCTTCGATTATTTTGCAGGTAACAATGTTGACATAGCTGTTATCGAGGTCGGACTCGGCGGCAGACTTGATTCTACAAATATTATTACACCGGAAGTAAGCGTTATAACAAATATCGGACTTGACCATACTTACCTTTTGGGAAATTCCTTAAAAAGTATTGCTGTTGAAAAGGCGGGTATCATAAAGCCTGGTGTTCCGGTGGTAATAGGTACATTTCAGTCCGGTACCGAAAAGGTTTATAAAAAAATAAGCGGATCAAATCAGGCTCCTCTTTATTTTGCAGACCGGATATATAAGGTAACTTATTCAAGGGCAGGCATAAACGATAACCAGGTTTTTTTTGTTGAGGATAAAAGCAGTGACAGGCATTTTGACATTGAAGTTGACCTGGGAGGAAGATATCAGCAAAAAAATTTGCCGGCAGTTTTAAAGGTAATTGATATATTGAAGGAAAAAGGCTGGAATATAACAGGGAAAAATGTCGTTGAGGGACTTGCACATGCCAAAGAATTGACCGGATTGCGAGGACGTTGGGAATTACTTGGTAAAGACCCGCTGATAATTGCAGATACCGGCCACAACGCAGAAGGTATTTCAGAGGTGATAAAGCAGATCGGACAAATGTCATATGAAAATTTACATATTGTATTTGGGATGGTCAGCGATAAAGATCCGATGCAAATTTTAAGATTGTTACCACGGGAAGCCTGTTATTACTTCACAAAAGCCGGAATTCCACGGGCTTTGGATGAGAATGTGCTGGCTAATTATGCTATTGTGGCAGGATTAAAAGGAAAGCCATATGCTTCAGTGAGGGAGGCTTTCAGTTCTGCCATTGCTAATGCCGGTAAAAATGACCTTATTTTTGTCGGGGGCAGCACTTTTATAGTAGCGGAAGTTTTGTGAACAGTATATTTCCGGATTTCTGGTATCATGTCACGTCTGAAATGACATATCGGATGAGATTATTTTGGTTGTACTAATCTGCTGAGCCAGTCGAGAAATATTGTATGCTGTTCCGACTGGAACCTTTGGATGTCGTCAGGATATATGTCCCGGAGTCCCGATTTCCCCATCCACGAGCTGCGAACTTCATTGATGCAGTTTCTCACTTCTTCAACCGGATGATAGCGGTCGCGTTGCTGGGCAACTACAAGGCAGGGGCGTGGTGCAATGAGTCGCAGCAGATCATCATAATCATAAGGAATATTGCCTTCCCTGTTTTCGAATAGTTCAAGTTTCGGTATAAGTCCGTGCCAATTCCAGAAGCGTGCTAGTCCGCCTGTCTCTTTTTTATAATTGTTGCAGGTACGCAGGGGAGAAAAACCACTGAAACATGCCACACCTGTGATGCGTTTATCCAGTGCTGCTGCATGCAGTCCGACCATTCCCCCCAATGAATATCCTAAAACGAAGATATTATTCTTATCAATAAAGGGCATAGTTCCATCAGCCTCACCTTTTTCTTCCGTAATAAAATCCACTGCAGACCTGACATCATGGATCATTCTTCCCAACCGTGACCAGTGCGGGTATTTTTCATAAAAGCCGGCTCCTTCATGCAGTCGCAGTCCGAAGCCGCATTGATCAAAGGCCAGCACAATGTATCCGGCTTGCGCAAGACGGTGGTAAACAGTAGTTCCCTGAACCCCGTAACCTTCGTTATAACCGCTGTGATAAGAAAAAGGATGCAGCCATATGATTACAGGCCGGGGATTATTATCATCTTTTGAATAGTATATATTCCCGCGCACGTTTTCTCCGAAACTTACGGGGAGCCTGTCAACTCCTTTTATGGCCCAACGGTCATGGGTCATTAATTCAGATTCTTCTTTAGTGAGAAAAGTATATTCACCGCTCCACTCAATTTTTTGGGGTTTTTCTCCCAACATCCATGCAATATTCAGGATAATTGAATCACGATTAGAAAATTCAGTGGCAGGAGAGGGGATATTCCGATCACCGTATTTTTGTTTTTGGCTTCTGTTATTTATTTTACAATGATGCAGGAGCCTTTCAGGAAAATCTTCAATAGATGCTGTTCCTCTGCCAAATGAAAAATCGAACCAGTCTATATTTTGTTTACGATGTTCTTCAGTTATTGGATTATGGCCTCCCTGCCGGTAAAGAATACGCAAATTACCGGGGTGCCCGAGAAATTTGTAAACTGTCTGTCCTTCCAGGTATGCACGTTCCACCGCAAAGGTGGGCTCGCAACCATCGTTGTATGCAGTATGTATCAATACATGGCGGGGTGCAATAAGAGCGTACCAGCCATGAGCATCTATTGGCAATTCATGTTCCCTTCCCGTGTAATTACGAAGAGATGGAAGAAACCACTGATCCGGAAAGTCTTCGGGAGCCTCTGCAAAAGTATTGCGGGAGGTGAATCTGTAGGGACAGGAACCGGGAGAACCGGGACTCCTTGCCACGACAGAAGTTATCCGTTCATCAATTGCAGCTGCAATAAGTGATTGTTTCCCGTATCGTGAATGGCCTATTATGCAAATCTGGTCAGTTTTTAACGGGTATCCGGAGTCGGGATCCAGAAGAAAATCGAGAGCTCTTCCGGCCAGCCATGCTTTTGTAATGATCTCTGTCCATGTAGCTTCCGGATATTCGTCATTAAAAATTTGCCAGATACTTTCATACCCTGGATAACCGGCTTCCTGCTGATGGCTGTCAACTCCCGGATACAGGCAGACCGCATAACCACGTTTAAGAGCAAGATCTGCCCAGGGGATCTGGTAATAACGCGGGGCTGTCAGGAGTAAAGGAAATGGCCCGGATCCTTTTGGCAGCCAGAGCCATATTTCAAATGACCTGCGGTTTGGAGTTCCCAGGGTAATACGTACCCGTTGCCTCTTGCTTCCATCTTCCGGCTTTTGTATTTCCAGGATCTCCGTATTGATCAGCTCCGGTATTTTTTCAGGCAGTGTACCGGTAAAGTAATTCATGAGGAGTTTGCGAATCTCTTCCTTTCTCTCTTCCCATTGCCGGTTTGTTTTAACTTTTTGTCCGTCGATAAATTCAAGAAGAGGAGGAAGGTCAGCCTGTGGTTGAAAATTTGATTGTCCGGTAAAAACTGCAACATATTTTTTATCAAGGGTATTATTAGTCAGGCCAGCTGATTTTGCCTGAGTGAAGAGAGATACTGATAACAATATGTAGATGAATTTAATTTGTATTTTGTAACTATTGTAAATTATCATTTTGATATCTGTATAATTTGGGAAAATCACTGAAATTTCAATGTAATTACTTTTTTTAATGAAATTTTTATTTTTATCCGGCCAATCATATTTTTTATCTTATTTAATTCTTCAAGCTAATTCATCCGGAATCTTAATCTTTGGTTTCTCAATCTAAAGTCATTGAGTATTATTTACCGTAGTCTATACAAAATCTATTTTTAGCAAACTGCAATCATTATGTGTACTTTGCTACATTAAAATCTGTACTAAAATAAAAAAAGTTTTCGTTAAAGATTGGATATTTTAGCACTTTTACCGGTTGATTAAAATAATATTAACCTAAAAATCTAAAATGAAAATCTATTACAGCTCTACATTGCATGCCACTATTGGAAATGCTCATTTTGAGGGCAAGCGTAACTCAGGCAGCAGACTTTATAGAGGGGCACTAATTATAGTAATTGTTTCGTATGAAATAGCGGGAGTATTTAGTTTGAAACTGGTTTTGTGAATTTCAGCAAATAATTTTTGCAGAACTGAAAATACGTTTTATATTTGCACCGCTTTTTGAAACAAAAGGGAGCATAGCTCAGCTGGTTCAGAGCACCTGCCTTACAAGCAGGGGGTCACTGGTTCGAATCCAGTTGTTCCCACAAAGTCTAAAACTCTCGTAAACCCTGTTAAACATGAAGCTTGACAGGGTTTTTAATTATCCTATTTTAAAATGTATGTTTCCGATATTTGTCGTTTTTATCCGATTTTTTCCTATATTTGTTGAAAAAATAGTTCAAAAATAGTTCAAAATGTCAACTGTAAATATTATTTTATGGGATTACCATGAATCCCAGGATGGCAAATATCCGGTAACTTTTGTTATCAGGAATAAAGGAACGAATGCTAAACTTCAAGCGGGTGTAAAAATAGAAAAAAAATTCTGGAATAAAACAAAATGGATTAAGAAAGGCGCCCCGGGAATCTTAGATCATCAGTTCACAAATGCTCAACTTCAACAAAAGCTTGCTGACATCCAGACGTTCATAACAAACCTGACACATTCCGGCGAAATATATGATATGAGCGCAGCACAGATAAAACAACGGTATATAGCT
>CAZIOB010000046.1:0-7893 GCA_964540755.1 uncultured Prolixibacteraceae bacterium
TCTGACCATACAGAAACATTAAGTATTTTATTTTTGTAGGTTGACAACGAATGTATTTTTTTTCTTTTTTGCTTGCTCAGTAAAAAGTCCATAAAATCATTTACTTCTTGCTTTGCAGTTTTATTTAATCTGTTGTATTTTAAAACTATATCACTCATTTAAAATTTATTAATTCTCGTTCTATTTATGTGGTTTTTACAAATATACAAAATTTTGGTTTGGACTGAACACATTTATAAATACACACTGTTTGTCAATATGATAATAAATTATCGTTTTGATATTTAATCTGCAATAATTCCTTATGTGTAACTTGTTGTATATGTGTCATTTAAGTCTTATGTGGTATAAATTGCACGAAATTTGACAAAGCCTCATCAGTAATTAACTATGTAATATTTTTGAAATATTAAGAGCGAAATAAATGGATTCATTTTCAAACCAGTTGTCAGAGGAATATATCTGAAGGCTGCCGGCCGAATTGAAGGAACTGTCACAGATACTGCATCAGTTCAGCTTGAACATGCTATGGTGAGGTTATATTTGGATGAGAATGAAAACGGATTGAATGACCCGGATTCACTTTTAGTATCTTCTTTTTCGGATGGTTATAGAAATTATGAACTGATCGGGATACCTGAATGTATCTATTCAATAATGTGTGAACATGATGATTATGAGAGTGATACAATAGAAAATGTATCAGTAATCCAGGGAAATTCTACCGAAGTAAATTTCGTATTAAAATGAATATATTGTAGTGATTATAGTATTTTAATTCCCGTTTAATGAGGCTTGATTTGTGATTCCCCTGTGGATTAACTATCAAGCCTCTGTTATATTGGGCAATAGTAATTATTCCCCTGATTAATTAGGAATCTCTCTTTTAAATGTTTAAATTTCAATAAGAAAATTCAAAAAAATATTGAGAGTATATCCGGCGAAAAAACATTACCGGCTATACTCTGGCAATTATTATAAAAGGTTTAGGTGATAAAAAATTTTAAAATATTTTAAACCATGAAAAATTTTAAACAAAGCATTTTTTTACCCTCAGCTCTGAGTATGATTATGATTTTTTCAGGTTGCGCCTCATGGAATAAAGCTCAAAAGGGAGCTGCTGTGGGAACCGCAGCCGGGGGAGCTGCAGGTGCAATAGTCGGAAAAGCTGCAGGTAACACAGCTATGGGTGCTATTGTTGGAGCTGCTGTCGGGGGTACTGCAGGAGCTATTATTGGCCAGCATATGGATAAGCAGGCGGAAGAGATAAAAAATAATGTGCCTGATGCTAAAGTGGAAAGAGTGGGTGAAGGTATTGTAGTTGAATTCAACAGTAATATTTTATTCGGCTTCGACAAATCAGACCTTTCAGAAGATGCTAAAACTAATCTTAATAATCTTGTTACCGTATTAAACAATTATCCTGATACAGACATTGAAGTGCAGGGACATACCGACAGCAAAGGGACACAGTCATATAATCAGGCACTTTCAGAACGCAGGGCTAATGCTGTCTCAGGCTATTTGACCGGTAACGGAATATCCGGCAACCGGATTTCAATTATTGGACTTGGTGAAAATTTTCCAAAATATACTAATGATACTGAAGAAGGTCGTGCTCTCAACCGCCGTGTCGAATTTCTGATCACTGCTAATGAAAAGATGAAAGCTGAAGCTGAAGAACAAATTCAGAATTAATAAATTTGTCCTGAAAACGCATTAAGCCGGTTTAAATGGCAAAATTACGAATTGAATTTCAGGTAACACTGCTTGTTGCTATCATTGCTGTTGCAGTTATAGCCTCAGGATACCTTGCATACAAAAGTCTGTCGGGTATTGTCTATTCAATTCAGCAGGAAGCAAAACCCGATTATCAACTTTTTTTAATTAAAGATATTGCCGCTGATCTTGCCAGTGTTGAAAATACGGTAAGATTATATGTTTTGACAAATAACAAGGAAAGCCTTGAGCCTTACATTGACTTGAAGGAAAAATTAACTAAAAAACTCTCTGACCTTGAAAATTCTTCAACATCTGAGTATAGTGTTCTGGTAAATACTTTTAATTCACTTGCTAATGAAAAACTTGAAATCTGGGAGGAAGTGATGAATCTGCACAGATCATCACAGAATATGGAGAGGAGTTTTACAGAAATATATTCAAAACTTGAGAATAAAAAACCAGATACCATAGTTACTGAAACGCGTGAAAAAGGATTTATAGGTGGTATTTTTGGAAAAAACAAGATAGAGGTAGATACTATCCGCAATTATGTACCGGCTGATACGACAAAAAACAAATCAACTGAACAGGGCTTTTTAAATCGTCTTTTTAAAAGAAAAAAAATCAGATATGATACACTCATTATAGAAAAAAATGTAGAAAGAGAGGCTTTAAGGAATGAACTTCATGCTTTGGAGTCTAATATTAAACAAAAGGATGCACAAATCAATATTCTCGAATCAAAATTGATAGAGAGAAATGAGGAGATAGGGAAAAAACTCAATCAACTTATTCAGCGAAGAGAGAATTATGAAGCTAAAAATCGATTGACAAAGACAAAAGAGGCGGATCTTTTAGCGCAAATGACATATAAGTGGCTTGCCGTCATTAGTGCAGCAGCCGTATTACTTTTACTTGTAGTCATTTTTCTTTTATTCACTTATCAAAAAAAATCAAGAGCATACCAGCAGGCTTTGAAAAATGCAAAGCAAGAGGCTGAAAATCTGGCCCGGGCAAAGGAGCAGTTTGCAGCTAATGTAAGTCATGAAATACGCACTCCGGTTAATGCTGTTTATAACCTTTCCGAACAGCTCTTGCAAGAAGCAGATGGTGATCAGATGAAAAAACTATCTATAATCAATAATTCTGCAAATCATCTGAAATCCATTGTAAACGATACACTCGATTTTTCTAAAATCAAGGCTAAAAAGTTAAAATTCAATTCAATAAACTTTTCTCCATCAGCTGTTTTTGAAGAGGTTACAGGCGAACAGAAAATTGAAGCGAAGAGAAAGGATATAAGCCTGAGATACATTCGCGAGGAATCTGTACCTGCTGCTCTTATGGGTGATCCCCTGCGACTTAAACAAATTCTTATTAATTTGGTTGGGAATGCCATTAAATTTACAGAAAAAGGTGAGGTACTGCTAAAAGTCAGAGCAGAACCCGGAACAGAAGGTAGGATTAATTTATATATTGAGGTTAAGGATACAGGAATAGGTATTTCAAAAGAAAATCTTGAACTGATATTCGATGAATTTGTACAATTGGAAAATAAAGGTGGAAAAAAATATAGTGGCACAGGTTTGGGACTTTCAATTGTTAAAAGTCTTGTGGAGTTGCAGGACGGATCAATTTCTGTTAATAGTGAGCCTGGTAAGGGTACATCCATATCTATTATGATCCCTTACTCTTTGGGAGATAAAGAAAAAATTACTGAAACCTTTATTAAAACTCCGGTTATACCTGATCATTTCAGAGAGTGTTCTGTTTTGATAGCAGATGATGAAGAGTTTAACAGATACGTGTTAAAAAATATTTTTAACAAATGGGGAGTAAAATACCAGGAAGCAGTAAACGGTGAAGAGGCGATTGCGAAATCACTGGCCATAAACTTTGATGTTATTCTTATGGATATGCGTATGCCCAAAAAAAACGGCATTGAGGCTGCTGAGACAATTCTTAATGTAAAACCTAATTCTAAAATCATTGCGGTTACTGCAGCTGATAGTAATGTCGAAAGGAAGTATGCCATGAAGGCGGGTATGTCAGGCTTTTTGACCAAACCATTTTCAGAAAATGATCTCTTTAATATAGTCTCCCCATTTATGATCGCTAATCGCGAAGAAATCCATAATAGAACCAGCTCTGAACTTGATACGGCTGAACTGGAAAGACTGGCAAACGGTGACATTAATTTTTTACGGGAAATGATCAGGTTATATATTAAAACTTCAGAAAATGGTATTATAAAAATAAAAGAGGCGTCATCTGCTGAAGATTGGGAAACCGTTACCGAAACTGCACATAAACTGGCGGCTCCTTCCAAACATATAAATGCACATAGTTTATACAACAAATTAAAAGAACTCGAGCTGATTTCACAGAATGGCTCTGATCCCTCAGTTATAAATGAATTGTGCAAGTTAGTAGAAAAGAAGATTAAGGAAGTTAATTATTCCTTAAGAGATTATTTGAATAGCCAGGGAAATGAATAAACCTTTGTCCGGTATTCTAAATAATAAAATAATTAACTATCTTCCACTTTTAAAAAGAGTCATTAAGAGATGAAACCGGTTTGAGAAAGTTACATTAAGCCGTATCAAACATATTTAAAAGATGTACCCGACCGATATATAATCATATTGAAATATATATGTGTTTCATCCATAAAGATTCTTCTTTTAAATTAAATTCAGGATTATTTATAAACCGCAGATGATGGAAGATAAACCTTTTAAAATTTTTGTAGTTGAAGACGATGAATGGTATAACCGACTTCTGGTACATCATCTTTCCCTTAATCCTGATTATGATATTGAGTCTTTTACAACAGGAAAAGAGTGCCTTGATAATCTGCATAAAACTCCTCACGTAATTACTCTCGATTACAGACTACCGGATATAAAAGGACTTGAAGTACTTAAAAGAATTAAAGCCGAAAACGAGGATATTCAGGTAATTTTAATTTCTGAGCAGAACGAAATTGAAGTAGTTGTAGAATTATTAAAGTATGGAGCTTATGACTATATTGTGAAATCTAAAGATATCAGGGAACGGCTCCTCAATACGGTACAGAATATCAGAAATGGTGAACGCCTTAAGCGGGAAGTCATATCTCTTAGGAAAGAGGTTAAGAAGAAATATAGTTATACACAAACTATAGTGGGAAGCAGTCAGGCTATAACCCGTATTTTCAGTCTTATTGAAAAAGCAACACGTACTGGTATAACAGTGACTGTATCAGGAGAGACAGGAACAGGTAAAGAGCTTGTAGCCAAAGCTATTCATTATAATTCTTCCCGTGCGGACAAGCCATTTGTGGCTGTTAATGTTGCTGCAATACCCAGGGATCTGATTGAAAGTGAACTTTTCGGTTTTGAAAAAGGCGCTTTTACAGGAGCAAACTACAGGAGAACAGGTAAATTTGAAGAGGCTAATGGCGGCACTCTTTTCCTTGATGAAATTGCCGAAATGGATACTTCCCTTCAGGCAAAAGTCTTAAGGGTTCTCCAGGAAAAAGAAATTGTCCGCATTGGAAGTAACAAACCGGTCAAAACAGATTGCAGGATAATTGTTGCTACAAATAAAAATCTCCAGGAACTGGTACTTAAAAAAGAATTTCGGGAGGACCTGTATTATCGGTTGTATGGACTTCATATTGAGCTTCCTCCTTTGAGAGAGCGGGAAAATGATGTTATTCTTCTTGCTAAATATTTTATTAATGAATTTTGCCGTGATAACAGCCTGGCTTCCAAATCTCTTGCAAAATCCGCAGTTGACAAACTGATGGCATACAGCTTTCCTGGAAATATAAGGGAGCTAAAATCGGTAATCGAACTGGGTATCACTCTTACCGATGACAATGAGATTCCGGGTGAAAATATTATTCTCGAAAATCAAGCTCTTATGACTGAGATAACTGATCAGGAGATGACACTCAGAGATTACAATATCAGAATCCTGAACAGGTATCTTGAAAAATATGATAATAATGTTTCATTAGTAGCCGGGAAACTGGGAATAGGTGTCGCCACAGTCTACAGGATGATGAAAAGAACCAGTTAATGTTTTCTTCTACCTTCCGGTTTTTATCATTTTGATATTTAAATTATCAAAGGGATAGTACATTAAATCTACTTTATCCATCTAATTCAATGATATATAATAATTTATCCTTTGTATTTTTTATGGCACTACGATTGAAAAGGTAATCTGAAATTCCGGAAACAGTTGACGATTTAATAAGCCTTGAGACCGGTCCTGCCGTTTATCCGGATAATGTCAAATACCATTACCTGCATGAGTTTGAGATCAAAATTAAATAAGCCTAACAGAAGAAAAAAGGTTTTGTAAGTAGGAGGGTTCTCTTGTAAACTGATGATTATCAGCTAAAATATTATTATTCAGGAACATAAAATTTTATAAAAATGGAAAAGAAAGAATTAAAAACAAAAGATGAATCTAAAAAATGGGGAAAACCACTTTTTAGAAATATTGTTACAGGAGCTGTTTTTTTGATCCTTGTTTTTATTAGTTTAATTATTCTTCTAAGTAAAAATTCACAAATCAACCATCTCGTTGCAGAGCAAAAAAATTTTAACTCATTGATAAAAAACAGGGATTCTGTAATTAATGACCTGGATGGTACTATTAGCCAGATTGAAGATAATCTTACTTTCATAAAGAATAAGAGAGGACAACTGGAACTTGATCGAAGTGAGGGAGGTTCTGAACGCAAAGAAAGAATAATTAAAGATATTGCTCTGATGAATACTATGCTGGAAGAGAGCGAGAAAAAAATTGAAGAACTGAATGATAAGCTGGCTTCATCAGATGTCGATATCAAATCGTTCAGATCAAGGATATCAAAACTCACAAAAGAGCTGGAAGAACAAAACAAGGTGATTTCACAACTTCAAAAAGAACTGGAGGAACGCGATTTCCAGATTGCCGAAATGGGTGAGAAGGTAACACAACTCGAAGACAGAGTCATGGTTTTAACCGACACGGTAATTGTAATAAATGATTCACTTAAAAAGTCTTCCGAACAAATAGATGAGCTGGATAGAAAACTTCATAGAGCATATTGGGCCTATGGTACTTTTAAGGAATTAAAGGAACATGGCGTCGCAATAAGAGAAGGGGGAGTGTTAGGAATTGTGGGGACAAATAAAACCTTACGTAAAGACCTGAATGATCAATATTTTACAGAGCTTGACATAAGGCATACTAAGACTATTCCTCTTAATGTGGATAAGGCTAATATAATTTCCGAGCACTCTGACAGCTCTTACCATTTTGTTTATCAAGATAATAAGATTGCATATCTTGAAATTGAAAATCCTGAGGAATTTTGGAAACTTACTAAATATGCAGTAATTGAGGTGAAATAAGCAATCAAGAGATACTAAAAAAAAATGCCTAAGATGTTATTAAAACACAAACAGGCCAGCAATACCCCAGTTTGAAGCAGGTTTTATCAATCCTCTGAAATCACAGCAGTAGCCAGACTTAAAGTAATTATCTTTTACATCCATGGAAATGTCTTTTAAAGCAATAGAATTCCATTTGCTTTTTATAAAATTTGTTCTCAAATTAGAATTTTCCGGAAAATCAAAATTATCTCATAAATGATTATCTTTAGAGAAAAAAATATATTCTAAATATTGCTACAAATCATTGTATAATCAATAATTTATTATCATGAGAAAAATAGGAATTGCTTTACTCATTCTTGGACTGATAGGCTTGGTATATTTTGGTTATGAAGCTCTACAGGCTTCGGAAAGTTTTGAAGTTTTAGGGGCTGAAGTAGCGGTCAGCAACGCAAACTGGAATCCTGTGATTTACAGCGGAATTGTTACAATAGTCGGTATAGTACTGGCACTTACCGGTAAAAAGAAAACTTGAAAAAACTATGAAAGAAAAATAAAATCCATCGGTGTGTCGCAAAATTAACCGTTCATTATTGATCGAAAAAAGAAGCATAGTTCATTACAATTTAAAATGATATTTGATTTTTGTCGGTAGAATTAAGGAGGCAATACTATATAAGATATTTCTGAGATCAACAGGGAAACATTATAATGATTCAAAGCTTTATTATTACCGGGACACTGGGTTCACTTTCATTATTGAGGCGGTCGACAACAGAAATCCGGACTTCGT
>CAZIOB010000047.1:0-18724 GCA_964540755.1 uncultured Prolixibacteraceae bacterium
GAAACGAGCATCTAAAATATTTACACCCAAGAGTATGATTAAAACTCATCCGAGTTCTATATGATACATTTGAAAATAATTAATTTTAATAGTATGAAATTCATTGCTGATCTGCATATCCATTCCCATTATTCCAGAGCTACCAGTAAATCACTGACACCTGAACAACTTGACTTTTATGCACGGCTCAAGGGAATTACCGTAATCGGTACAGGTGATTTTACACATCCGGGATGGCTCGAAGAGCTTCGTAATAAAACGGAGCCTGACGGACACGGCCTGTTAAAATTAAAAAAAGAGTATTCCATAAAGCCTTATTCACATGAAACGCGTTTTTTATTAACTGCCGAAATAAGTAATATTTATAAACGCGGTGACAAAGTCAGAAAAGTACACAATGTGATTCTGGCGCCCGGATTTGAAGAAGTCGAAAAAATAAATCAGCGCCTTATCAACCTGGGAGGTAATCTGACATCAGACGGGAGGCCTATTCTCGGCCTTGACTCCCGCGACCTGCTTGAAATAGCTCTGGATTCAGGTGAACACAATTATTTCATACCTGCGCACATCTGGACACCATGGTTCTCCATGCTGGGTTCAAAATCGGGATTTGATTCACCTGAGGAATGTTTTGGTGATCTTTTCAAATATATTCATACCATTGAAACAGGCCTTTCCACTGATCCCCCAATGAACTGGCTATGCTCATTTCTCGATAAAGTAACGCTGGTTTCAAATTCTGATGCACATTCACCTGAACGTCTGGGAAGAAATGCCAATATTTTTAATACCGACCTGAGCTATTACTCAATCACAGAAGCTTTACGCACCGGAAATCCCGAACAATTTCATGGCACTATTGATATGTTTCCACAGGAGGGTAAATATCATTATGATGGTCACAGAAAATGCAATGTATGCTGGGATCCATATGAAACATTAAGAAATAATTATGTTTGTCCGGTTTGCAAAAAAAAGGTGACAGTAGGTGTAATGAACCGGATAATTCACCTGTCGGACCGCGAAGATATATCGGAACGTCCGAACAGACTGCCTTTCCACTCTATCATACCACTTAAAGAAATTTTATCTGAGATTGCCGGGGTTGGAGTAAACTCAAAGAAAATTGAGAGTGAATACTTATCCACCTTAAATAAATTGGGTACCGAACTGGATATTCTGCTTGAAATACCCACGGACATAATCGAAACAAAAACATCATCCATCCTTGCTGAAGCAATAAAAAGGATGAGGAACCGTGAAATCATAATCAGAGAAGGATATGACGGTGAATATGGCATTATAAAAGTATTTCATCCTGGCGAAATAAAATATTTTGAAACAACATCCTCGCTTTTCTTTATAGAAAAGCCGGTTCCGCCCCAAAAGAGAGCTTATATAAACTTCGATCTGAAAGGAATTCAAAAATTATTGATTAATGAAAAAATTCAGGAAGACCTGGTTGCAGAACATTCAGGCGAATATATATCTCAGAAAAAGGATGAGTCAACACCATACAGTTTAAACGCGGAACAACTTGAAGCTGTTCAAAATCCCGGTGGCCCTTCACTTATTATTGCTGGTCCGGGTACAGGAAAAACAAAAACACTGACCAGCAGGATAGCCTGGTTAACGGAATCGCAAATAACATATCCTCAACAAATTATTGCTATTACCTTTACAAATAAAGCTGCAGGGGAACTGAAGGACAGACTTAAAGAATTATTTAATAAAAAACTGAATGAAAATGGAGTTACTGTTGAAACATTTCATGCATTTGGCCTTTCCATCCTAAAGGAATTCCACAATGAATTTTCACGGAAAGATAATTTTATTTTAGTGGATGATGCACTGAAAATCAATTTGATTAAATCCATTTCACCTGTAAATACAAATGAGGCAAAAAAGCTTGCTTCAGAATTTTCCCTGATAAAAAGAGGAATGGCCGGAACAATAAAAGAGGACACATATAACCATGATGATATTTCCAAAAATCGTCTTTTTAATATTTATGAAGATAAGCTGCAGGAAATAAATGCATTCGACCTGGATGACCTGATCATCAAACCACTGATCCTCTTTAACCGTGAAAAAAATATACTGACCCTGTTCCAACAACGGTTTCGTTACATTTTTGTTGATGAATACCAGGATATTAATGATAGCCAATATCAGTTATTAAGACTTTTAGCCCCAGACCCGGATTCGAATCTGTGCGTTGTAGGCGATGCTAATCAGTCTATTTACGGTTTTCGCGGAGCTAATTCAAAATATATCAGTCAGTTTACCAAAGATTATCCCGAAGCCAAAGTATTCCGTCTAAGCCGTTCCTATCGTTGTTCCGGAAATATCCTGAATGCTTCGTCTGACATCTTAAATCAAAATTCAGGATTTCTTGAAGGACTTGACCAGGGTATGAAAATATCTGTCTCGGAACAACCTACCGATGCTGCTGAAGCAGAATTTATTGCGCGACAAATTGTTAACCTGATAGGAGGAGTAAGCTTCTTTTCTATCGATAGTGAAGTTACCAAAGGCGATAATAACAATAGTATCAGCAGTCTGTCCGAAATTGCAATTTTATGCAGAACCAGGAATCAATTTAAAGTGATATTGCAAGCTCTGGAAAACCACAATATTCCCTATCAGGAAACAGGCACTCTGCCCTTTTTCAGACAGGAACCCTTCCAGACTTTTATCAATTTTCTGAATATCTGTTCAAATAAATATAATGAGAAAATAATCCCCATTTTAAAAATAAATGATAAGCTTGTTTCACGGTTTAAAACTGAAGATATTCATAATCATATTAAAAATAAAAAACTAACTGACCTGCTTGAATTTGTAAGGAACAGTTTTTTTAAAGAAGAAGAATTCAGAGAACAAGAGTGGATGCGGTTTAAAGAAATGGCAAACGATATTAATGATCTTCACCATTTTTTAGACTTTTTGATTATGGGAACAGGCATAGATACCCACCGCCCAATGGAGGCTGTATCCGTCATGACCTTACATGCTTCCAAAGGACTTGAATTTGAATGTGTCTTTATTGCAGGTTGCGAAAACGGACTGCTGCCTTATAATTTATATAAAAAAGAGGTGGACAAGGAAGAAGAGAGAAGATTACTATATGTAGGAATGACCAGGGCAAAAAAAATGTTGTTCCTTTCCCATGCCAGAAACCGTACACTTCGGGGACAAAAATTTAAACTTCCTGCCAGTCCCTTTTTACATCTTATTCAACTGGAACTGCTCAGGCGGATAGAAAACACTCCTCATAAAAACCCTGAAAAAAAAGACGGCCAGCTGAGCTTGTTTAATATCTGATCACTCACCCTGACCGGTATTCATATCAAGAATCTTTAATAATTCATCCAGTTTAGGAGTCAGGATGATTTCTGTCCTTCTGTTCATTTGCCGGGCCTCCGGTGTATCTCTCTCTGAAAGAGGAATATACTCACTACGTCCGGCAGCAATTATTCTTTTGGGATCAATTTCTTTGTTCTGTGTTAGAATTTTTGTTACCGCTGTAGAACGCATCACGCTCAGGTCCCAGTTATCCTTAACTTCCCCGGATCCATGCATGGGAACATTGTCAGTATGACCTTCAACCATAATATTAATATCAGGATTATCAGCCAGCAAACGGCTCAAATCATTTAAAGCCTGCCTGCCTTTAGGATCGACATCCCATTTCCCTGTTTTAAAAAGTAACTTTTCATCCATGGAGACATACACTTTCCCATTTTTCTCATGAACTGTCAGGCCATTATTGTTAAAGCCTGTCAGGGCATTCATAACATCATTCTTCAAATCTTTAACTGCCTGCTCTTTTTGGGCAAGTATATTTTGTAGTTCGATCAGGCGGCTGTTACGTTCACTCAATTCCCGCTCTGCCTCATGAAGCTTGTCCTCACGCCGGATAAGATCATTCCTTGCGGCCTGAAGCTCGCTAAGAAGCATCTCAATTTCAGATGAACTGCCGGTTTTCAGAAGATCCATCTCCTGTTTTAAACGGGCTACCTGATTTTCCAGATTTTCACTATTCTGTTTTTCGCGGTTCAACTTATATAATGTTTCTTCCAACAGCACTGATAAATCTTTATTAGCGGAAGATAACTGCTCATTTTTACTCACCAGTTCCTTATTCGCTGTTTCCAGCTTAATATTTCTCTGTTTCAAATTTTTATTCTCTTCCACAGCGCCGGCTAGTTCATTCTGCACTCCTGTAAGATGCTTTCTTGTGACACAGGAACTAACGAATAAAAAACTACTAAAAATTATAAAGATTTGAACAGTTCTCATTTTTTTTAATCTTTTTTATGGCTAAATTTACTTTTTTTGCATTGGCTAAACAAATTTTATACCGATCTGTTATATAATTTTATCTAAGAACAGATGTTAAAAATAATTGAAAAATCTTACTTTATCGGGGTCGGCAAAAACAATGGTTGAAATAAGAGAGAAATTACTTGAAAAGATAAATAACCCCTCTGATTTAAAGAAACTTAAATTAGATGATCTTCCTAAAGTTTGTAGTGAACTTAGAGATTTCATTATTGACGTTGTCTCCATAAATCCCGGACATCTTGGAGCTAGTCTCGGTGTTGTTGAACTGACAGTTGCTTTACATTATGTATTCAATACTCCATATGATCTTCTGGTATGGGATGTAGGTCACCAGGCATACGGACACAAAATTCTTACTGAAAGAAGATCAATTTTCCATACTAACCGTAAATATAATGGTATTAGTGGTTTCCCCAAAAGGGAGGAGAGCATATACGATACGTTTGGCGTGGGTCATTCATCTACTTCCATATCAGCAGCATTGGGAATGGCAGTTGCTTCAAATCTAAAAAATGAAAAAAACAGAAAAGTAGTTGCTGTCATAGGAGACGGAGCCATGACAGGAGGAATGGCTTTCGAAGCGCTTAATAATGCAGGGGCAGGCAAATCAGACATTCTTGTTATCCTGAATGACAATAACATGGCAATAGACCCCAACACCGGCGTTTTCAGCCAATACCTCCTTAATATTTCAAAATCAGAAACATATAATAAAGTCAAGAGAGAAATATGGGAGGGACTCGGCAAGCTGGACGGATTTGGGGAAAAAACAAGAAAGTTGATTCAAAAAAACCAGCATGCTTTAAAAAACATATTGCTTACGGAAAACAATCTTTTTGAAGCTTTTGATTTCAGGTATTTCGGGCCTGTTGACGGCCATGATGTTATATACCTTGCCAAAGTGCTGCATGATCTAAAGGATATACCCGGCCCCAAGCTCCTGCATATACTGACAAAAAAAGGCAAAGGATTTACACAGGCTGAAATGTTCCAGACCAAATACCATGCCCCCGGTTTATTTAACAAAGAGACCGGCGAGATACTGTCTTATAATTCCGTTAATAAAAAAATAACAAGGTTTCAGGATGTTTTTGGAGAGACTCTTTTGGAACTGGCGTCAAAAAATAAAAAAATTGTGGGCATTACACCGGCCATGTCAACGGGTTGCTCAATGAATCTTATGATGGAAAAAATGCCGGAGAGAACTTTTGACGTGGGAATAGCGGAACAACATGCGGTAACATTCTCAGCAGGCCTTGCAACTCAGGGACTGATACCTTTCTGCAATATATACTCCACATTTATGCAACGAGCTTATGACCAGCTAATACACGATGTTGCAATTCAAAATCTGCATGTGGTGTTTTGTCTGGACCGTGGCGGACTGGTAGGCGAGGACGGCCCCACACATCACGGGGCATTCGATATTGCATATATGCGGAATATCCCTAATATGATCGTCTCAGCGCCTATGGATGAACAGGAATTGCGAAATCTTATGTGGACAGCACAGCTGGAAGAAATATCCCAACCATTTTCAATACGGTATCCACGCGGGCCGGGAACAAATAAACACTGGAAAAAGCCTTTTGAAAAGATAGATATCGGGAAAGGGCGCCTGCTTTCCAATGGAACAGACATTGCCATATTAACTATTGGAAAATCCGGAATTTTTGCTCAGGAAGCATTAAAAGAACTTGCTGAAAATAACATTTCAGCAGCACATTATGATATGCGTTTTGCCAAACCACTTGATGAAGGACTGCTTACAACGATCTTTAATAACTTTGATTATGTAATCACTGTGGAAGATGGCGTCATAAAAGGAGGATTCGGCAGCGGTATCCTGGAATTTATGGCGGAACATAATTTACATGCAAATATTAAAATTCTTGGCATACCCGACCGGTTCATAGAACAGGGCGCCACTGAAGATCTTTACAGAGAATGTGGTATTGATAAGAATGGTATAATTCAGGCTGCCGTTAAAATGCTGGGTAAATAATATTTTAGCACTTCTACCGTTCTCATTGAACAATTAAAAAAAAACTTACCTTGGATATATACCTGAAGAGAAAACGTGGAAAAATATTATTGCTCGGAATAGCAATAATTATAGGATTAGCTTCTCTCCTTTATACAAATTGGCTAACGGAAAAAATGGCCAATGAAGAACGGAAAAAAGTAGAACTATGGGCAGAAGCAACCCAAAGACTTGCAGAATCAGCTGTTCAAAACAATAATGAAGCTACAGTTGAGCAACTTACCACGTCTTACTTCTCCCTGATACAATCGATACTGGAGCAAAATACAACAATTCCGGTCATTATTGTGACCCCCGACGGAGCCTTTAATTATGATGCTAATATAAAATACAGTGAAGGACGAAGAGAACAGGTGCTTAAAAAAGAACTTGACAAAATGAAGGATCACTCTTCCCCTATCCGTATTAACCTTTCCGAATACAATTACCTTCTTCTCTACTACCGTGAATCCAATTTGCTTCGTAATCTTCGGTATTATCCTGTAATACAACTTTTTGTGATTATCGTGTTTATTGTAGCTGCCTATTCCGCTTTCAGCGCAACACAAAAAGCAGAGCAAAACAGGGTATGGGTGGGTATGTCGAAAGAAACAGCCCACCAGTTAGGGACCCCCATATCCTCACTCATGGCATGGATCGAAATACTTAAACTGCAGGATGTAGATCCTTCCCTGATTAAAGAATTTGAAAAAGATGCTGAAAGACTGGAAAAGATCACAGAACGCTTCTCAAAGATCGGATCAAAACCGGAACTTATCAGAACAAATGTAACAGAAGTTATACTCTCAACAATCAGCTATCTGAAAACCCGCTCATCCGGAAGAGTAAAATTTATTACTGATTTTGATGAAAATAAAGTAATTGAAATCCCGTTAAATACCGCACTCTTCTCATGGGTAATTGAAAATTTGTGCAAGAATTCATTAGATGCCATTAAAAATCATGGTACTATTACAATATCTGTCAGGGAAAAAGAAAATCTGGTATTCCTTGATGTCAATGACACGGGTAACGGTATAAGCAAGTCTCACCATAAAACAGTTTTTCATCCCGGCTACTCGACAAAAAAGAGGGGTTGGGGACTCGGGCTCTCGCTGGCAAAACGTATTATCGAAAACTATCACCAGGGAAAAATATTCATTAAATGGTCAGAACCAGGGAAGGGCACAACTTTTAGAATTATCCTGAAAAAATAGTAATATTGCATGAGAATAATACTCTGTTAAATTCTAATACATATGAAACCGGATTACAATATTAATTCTAAAATATATTTTGATTTTAAATCTTTTAAACCGGTACTTGAAAAATGGAAAGCTGACAACGAAAAAATAGTTTTTACAAATGGCTGTTTCGACCTTATACATTATGGCCATATCGACAATCTTATTAAATCTGCCAATCTGGGTACCAAATTGATCATAGGCCTTAATTCTGATGAATCGGTAGAAAAACTTAAGGGGAAAGGAAGGCCGATCATGAATTTAAAAACACGCTCATCTCTCCTTGCCGCATTCGCTTTTGTGGATGCAGTGATAATTTTTTCCGAAGATACACCTGAAGGCCTTATTGCAGAGATACTGCCCGATTACCTTGCAAAGGGTAATGAATATGCTATCAATGAAATTGTTGGCCACGAAATCGTTCTCCGTTACGGAGGTCAGGTAAAGGCTTTGGAGATAGTTCCCGACATCTCCACTACAGATATTATAAAAAAAATAAAAAGTATCGATTAATGACCCGGCTAAAAACTGTTTACACCTGCCAGAATTGTGGTGCCCAGTCGCCCAAATGGCTCGGTAAATGCCCTTACTGCGGTGAGTGGAATACTTATGTGGAGGAAATTATTGAAAAAAAGAAACCAGCTTCCAAAACTAAAGCACAGCTGACTGATAATCCCCCAGTAACACTTGAAAACATCAAATCACATAAAAATTTCAGCAGGATCAAAACCGGCATAAATGAATTTGACCGTGTTTCAGGAGGTGGCATTGTCCCCGGATCTATTGTATTGCTTGGAGGAGAGCCCGGCATCGGGAAATCAACCCTGGCCCTTCAGATAGCACTCGGACTAATTCATAATAAAGTTTTATATATTTCAGGGGAGGAAAGTTTACAACAGATAAAGCTGCGTGCAGATCGTATAAAAATCAATAAAAATAAATGTTTATTCCTTTGTGAAACATCACTTGAAACAATAATCGGTCATACTGAACTAATAAAGCCCGACCTTCTGGTAATAGATTCTGTTCAGACTATCTCAACCGAAACATTAGATTCATCTCCCGGTTCTGTCTCCCAGGTCAGGGAGTGTACCTCTGCAATATTAAAATTTGCTAAGAAAAGCAACATTGCTGTTATACTGATAGGGCATATCAACAAGGAGGGTAGCCTGGCCGGTCCTAAAGTGATGGAACACATGGTGGATACGGTATTACAGTTTGAAGGTGATTCAAATTATATGTATCGCATTTTGCGGGCCAACAAAAACAGGTTTGGTTCTACCAACGAACTGGGAATATTTGAAATGGGAAACAACGGTTTGCAGGAAGTATTTAATCCCTCTGAACAACTTATATCAAAAACTGATAATGATATCAGCGGGACAGCCATTGCCTCAACCATTCAGGGTATTCGTCCTTTTCTAATCGAAATACAGGCCCTTGTCAGTTCAGCTGCTTACGGCACACCTCAGCGATCTTCAACAGGCCTTGATATCCGTCGATTGAATATGCTGCTTGCAGTGTTGGAAAAAAGAGCAGGATTCAAACTGCTGGCTAAAGATGTTTTCCTGAATATAGCGGGCGGTCTAAAAATAAATGATCCTGCATCAGACCTTGCCGTTATCTGCGCAATCCTGTCCTCGAACATTGATACTGCCCTTGATCATAAAACCTGCTTCACTGGAGAAGTAGGACTTACCGGGGAAATAAGAGGCGTTAACAGGATCGAACAGAGACTGGCAGAAGCTGATAAACTGGGATTCAGTAAAATCTTTATCCCCAAACTTGTCAGAGGAATAGATGACAAAAAATTTAAAATAAAAATAGAAAGGGTGAACAGGGTTGAGGAAGTCTTCCGGCTTATTTTCTAATGAATCAACTTCGTTCTTTTTATTCATAAAAAATTTAATTATCTTAGCGATAATTCAGTGTTTTACAGAAAGTTGGTTAATAAAAATAACAAAAGCAGATGGGAAAAAAATCATATATACTGTTAGCTGCTATAATGATAACCGTCACATTTTGTGACAAGCCTCCAATAGAGAAGCCGGAAAAACTTCTGTCAGGTGAAAAAATGATAGAGATGCTTACTGAAATACATATTGCAGAGGCAATGCTGAATAATCGCCGCAGAGACGATAGTTTAATCAGAAAAAGTACTTCGGCCGATTTTTATTACTCTATCCTTGATAAACATGAGGTTACAGATACCATTTTTGAAAAATCATTTATCTTTTACGCCAGCAGGCCGAGACAATTTGAAAAAATGTACCGCCAGATAATGAACAATCTGAATGAAATGGAACAGGAATTTTCCGGCCGGAAAAACGATATGCTTGACCTCGAAATCAGGGATAAAAAACAGTGAGAAAATTATCAGCGCCATATATCTTCCCCGGTGAAGGGCCTCCCCTTAAATATGGAATACTTATTTGTGAAGATAACGGGACCATTATCGAAATAATTGACACGGGTGGCAAATTACGTGAATTACCCTCCCTTGAATATTATAATGGCATTATAGTTCCGGGATTTATAAATGCTCATTGCCATTTAGAATTATCAAATCTCAAAGGAAAGATAAGGGAAAAAAAGGGACTGGCTGATTTTTTAGGTGAAATCAACCGGCTTCGTTATGAATCCGGGAACAAAACTGAAAAAGAAATTGAAAAAGCAGATCGTGAACTTTTTGTTGAAGGCATAGTTGCAACCGGTGATGTATCAAACACTCTTTCATCACTGGAAATCAAAAAACGCAGCGATCTTTATTATCATACTTTCGTGGAAACTTTTGGGTTTCACCCTTCAAGAGCGAAAAAGGCATTTTCTTCAGCAGGTCATATACAAAGCCTGTTTCATGCAAACGGACTTTCAGCATCAGTGGTACCACACTCTCCTTATTCCGTTTCAACATCTCTTTTCAAAAAAATAAAAAGAAAAGCCCATACTGAAAAAAGTTTACTATCCATTCATAACCAGGAAAGTATGTGCGAGGAAGAATTCTATAAAACCGGGACAGGCCCGCTGGCCCGTCATATAAAGTATAACCTGGGAATAGATATTTCGCACTGGAACCCGCCGGGGAAAAGTTCCATCAGTTCTGTTTTACCTTTCCTTCCGCGTAAAAATCAGCTGCTGCTAATCCATAATACTTATACATCAGCAAAGGATATATCAGAAATAGTAAAGGTCAGGGATAAGGGAAATACCTTTTTTGTATTATGCCCAAATGCCAATCTATATATAGAAAACCAACTTCCTCCGGTACAGCTTTTCCGGAAAGAAAACCTCAGTATTTGCATTGGAACAGATAGCCTGGCATCTAATAAGCAACTTTCAATACTTTCAGAAATGATCACACTCCAGCAAAATTTTGATATCCCGCTGGAAACTTTGGTTTTCTGGGCCTGCATTAACGGATCACGTGCACTACAGACTGACAACCTTTTCGGAAGCTTTGAAAAAGGTAAAAAGCCAGGAATAAACCTGATTACGGGCACTGATCTCCATAACCTGAGGTTAAAGAGTGACAGTAAAGTTAAACGACTCTTATAACCCTAATCAGCACGATACCATTCTGAACTCCGTCCCAGCCAGCGTATTCCTGCAACAAAGCCCTTGAGTTTCAGCAGATCGTCACTCTCGAGCCATGCATAACAATCATAGGTATTACCAGTATCCGGATCATAAATCTTCCCGTTCTTCCACTCTTTCTTTTTCGGATCGTATTCAAATCCTTCTAAAATTTCCAGTCCCACCAATGAACGGTCACGAAGAGATTCATCGGGATTTTCATCGTCCTTTGGCGGTTCTCCGTTCTCATACTCTTCAGGAACTATAAACATAATAGTCCCGCAGTACTTACCATCCCTCTTTTCAATCTCTACTTTCGATGTTTTTTCCTCTGTCCACCAAACACCTAAAATTTTGTCAGCTTCCTGGGCAAAAGCCGTAAATGCATAAAATCCCAGTAAAAAAAGAATAATCAGTTTTTTCATAATTTTCAATTTGGTTTATAACTTTAAAGGATCAATAAAATTATAAATATTATGCATTCAAAAAATAGTTTACAATATCTTTTTTATTAAGTAAAATGAAACGGCATGATAAAGATAATGGCGGGATCCATTTGACACATCGAAATTCATTAAAAAAAATCCTTCTGATACTGTTTTTTTTAATAGTTATTTCAGCTTTAGCAGGATACTTTCTCGTCAGAAATATAAGCAACAGGTCATTGCCGGATTATAGCAGCAATATAAAAGTACCGGGATTAAACAGCGAAGTAACCGTTATCCGTGATTCATTTGCCATTCCGCATATCTTTGCCAAAAATGATCAGGATCTGTACCGGGCAGTTGGATTTGTTATGGCACAGGATCGTTTGTGGCAAATGGATCTGCTCCGGAGGATTACACAGGGAAGACTCTCTGAAATTCTTGGCAGTGATCAGCTTGAAACCGATCTGCTTATGCGGTCATTACGAATCAGGGAAAAATCTGAGAAAGTGCTATCTGTGTCCTCTCCTGAAATTGTATCAGCCTTAAAGGCATTTTCTGACGGAGTCAATTATTACATCAGAAACTATTATCTGCCACCTGAATTTAAGATACTCGGATACAAACCGGAGTATTGGAAACCGCTACATTCCATTAACCTCATAGGCTATATGTCGTGGAATCTTACATCAGGCTGGGACACCGAACTACTTTTGCACAACCTGAAAAAAGAGGTGTCAAACAACCATATTGAACATATCCTTCCTGAAATGGAAAATCACCCTTCTGCAGTTTATCCCGCGTTTCAAAGTCCGGCAGGCAGCATAAGCGAAACTATTCTATCGGCAAACCAAAAGCTGGAAAAACTTGGCGCTGAAATTTTTAGCGGAAGTAATAACTGGGCTGTTTCCGGGGGAAAAAGCAAAACGGGCAAACCTCTCTTTGCCAATGATATGCATTTGAATATTTTTGCTCCCGGAATTTGGTATCAAATGCATCAGGCAGCTGAAGGATCAGTTAATGTAACAGGAGTTGTACTTCCCGGACAACCGTTTGTTATCTGCGGCCATAATGATTCCATTGCCTGGGGAATGACAAACGTTTACACTGACAATCTTGATTTCTATGCTGAAACCCTTAATGAAGATTCTACCTGCTATCTGCTGAACGGTGAATGGGAAAAGCTTCTGATAAAAAAGGAAAAAATTATAACCAAAGAAAACGGTGAAATTACCAAAACTCTTAAATTTACACATCGCGGACCTATCATCAACCTATCAGGCCGACAGGAAGAAACAGCTCTTTCCTTCCATTGGACAGGTAATGAGATGAGCAATGAGATGCGGACAATCTATTTACTTAACCGTGCAGGTAACTGGACAGATTTCAGGGATGCTGTTAAAACATTTATCTCTATAAGCCAAAATATCAATTATGCCGATTTAGCAGGTAATATAGGAATTCAGTGCTGTGCCGGAGTTCCCCTCAGAGAGGGCAGCGCTATAAATATTTTTCCGGGAGATACAACACGGTACGACTGGAAAGGTTTTGTGCCTTTTGAAGAGTTGCCCTATGAGTTCAATCCTGAGAGAGGCTATGTATCTTCAGCCAATAATAAAACAGTTCCTGAAGGTTATCCATACTATATTGGATACTGGTATGACATGCCTAACCGCATTGACCGGATCAGGGAAATACTGGAAGCAAATGAAAAAATAGGCATAGATGATTTCTGCAGTATGCAAAGTGACTTTAAATCGAAGAAAGCTGAAAAAATGGTCCCCATATTTTTGGAAGCCCTTAGTTCAGAAAAATCGTGGAATAAAACTCAGCAGCAGGCTCTGAGAAGACTGCAAAACTGGGATTTCATCATGAGTGGTGAAAGCAGGGCAGCATCGATTTTTGAATTACTCCATATAAAACTGGGTGAGAATCTAATTAAAGATGAATTATCCGACAGTCTCCTTAAAGCAATGACGGGAAAAAGAATAATGATTGAAAACCTTGTGAGAAATATCATTTATAAAAAAAACTCACCCTGGATTGATGATATCAGCACTCCGGAAATAGAGGCTTTTGAGGATCTGATAAAACGCTCATTCAGAGAAACAGTTGATGAATTGTCAAAAAGGGAGGGATCAGACCCGGGGGAGTGGAACTGGGAAAAACTACACAAATTTACGATCGGTCACCCGCTGGGAGTTGTGGGTGTACTTGAGAAAGTACTGAATCTCAACAGGGGACCTTATGGTGTCCCGGGCAGCTATCATACAGTTTGTCCATACTCATATTCGTATGACAGTTTATTCATAGTAAATCACGGGGCCTCTCACCGTCATATTTATGACCTTGCCAACTGGGATGCCTCAAAAACTGTAATACCTACAGGAACCAGCGGAATACCGACAAGTGATTATTACCTTGATCAAACCGAAAAGTATCTGAATAACAAATATCATGCTGATCCGTTCAGCAGATCACCGGTCATGAGAAAGGCAAAGTATCAAATGACGCTGCGGCCGTAACAATTAATTTGCAACGGCATTTTATTTTTAAATTTCAAAAAAACCTGGGCAACTTAAAACTATTTTGACTCTCACGATGAAAAGATAAAAATACTGCGCAGGTTTTTTCTCTTTGACGTGTCTTATTAATAAATTACATAGGGGCTAATTTTGAATGAATGAAGCTGAAATCATACAAAATTTAAAAAAAGGTGACGAAAAAGCTTTCAGGGAACTGGTTGAAAAATATCGCCGGCCGGTTGTCAATACATGCTTTGGACTGGTCCATAATAAAGAAGATGCCGAAGACATTGCCCAGGATGTTTTTATAGAAGTATATCGTTCAATTTCCAGATTCAGGGAAGAATCCAAAATTTCCACATGGCTTTACAGAATTGCTGTCAACAGGTCTCTTAATTTCATACGTGATAATAAACAAGGTAAATGGGTTAATTCACTGGAAGATAGAATATTATTGAAAAAATACAAATCTGCTGAAACTATTATAGATGACCATGATGATCCTGCAAAAAACATAGAAAATAAACAAAAGGCAGATATGTTGCATAAGGCTATTGACAGTCTGCCCCAAAATCAAAGAACAGCCTTTACCTTAAACAAATACGAGAATTTATCATATAAAGAAATTTCGGAAGTAATGAGTTTATCTGTCTCCTCTGTAGAATCACTAATGCACCGGGCAAAAAAAAATCTGCAAAAAAAACTTTATAAATGCTATAAAAAAAATTGTATATGACCACAAGTTTCTGTCATATAATGTGTCAAAATTATAAATACAAAATTACGAATGAAACGACAATATTATTTATTAATCAAAAATGAATAAACAAATTATAAAATTTTAAACGAATGAAATGCGAAACTCTACATAATAAATTAATTTTTTTTCTGGAGGGTGATCTGACGCCAAAGGAAGAAGAGCAGATAAAAAAACATCTGGCTGAATGCCCGGAATGTGCCGGTTTCGCAAAATATTTAAAACAAACACTCAATATTATACAGACCGAAAGATTGCCTGAAGTAAATCCGTTTTTCTATACCAGGCTGAAATCGAAGCTTGAGAATCAGAGTATCACACCAACTAATACATTTCCGTTTGTATTATGGAAAAAAATTCTACAACCTGCTTTTTTTTCTTTATTGTTATTAGCGGGGATATATACCGGCTACAAAATAGGTGAAGAGGGGATAATAAAAGATGATAAGTTATCTTTTAATGATGAACAGATCGTTCCCTACCTTAACGAAATGCAGGCTGAACCAATTGAAACCTTTTTAATGGAGGAATGACAAGATGATATCAAAAAATAAATATCGCATATTAATATGGGTGATTATTATATTACTGGCAACAAACCTGTCAACCGTTTTTTCCTTCATTTATCACAGAATATCAGAAGAAAAAATGGTTGAACAAAGCGAAGAACAGGAATTCATTGTTCCTGAGCAGCAGCGGGCCCGTTTCTTCAGGGAACAAATGGGCCTGCAACCAAATCAGGTAATCGTATTCAGGGAACTCAACCGGGATTTTAACAGGACTGCATGGCAAATTAATAACCAATTAAGCCTTCTCCGGATTAATATGATACAAGAGCTGGGAAGTAAAAATCCCGATAAAGAAAAACTTGCAAATATTGCGGAAAACATAGGGAAATTGCATACAGAACTTAAAAATGTGACTATACAATACTATTTATCCATGAAGGAAAATTGTACTGAAGAACAGGAGGAAAAACTTTATGCAATCTTCATGTCGATATTGAAAAATGATGAAAATATAAAGCTGCCGCACAGAGGCAGAAGACATAGAGATAACTGGTAATGAATATTAATTAAAAAAAGAAAATCATGAAAACAAAAAAAATCATTTGGATGTTCATCGTCATATTAATGGCGTCAACAACTGCTTATTCGCAAGGCTATGGATACGGAATTCGTCAGGGACAAGGATATGGTTACGGACCCGGCTATGGTGAATGCGTATTCGGACAAGGATATGGAGCCGGATACGGAGGCCCCGCAATCCTTCGCAACCTGGACCTGATCCCGGATATTACCGAAGATCAAAAATCCAAAATCACTGAAATGGAAATAAATCATCGTAAAGCTATGGCAGAATTACGCGTTAAACAGCTTTCAACTGATGATGTTTCTGAAAGGATTGAGATAGGTGGGAAAATGGCAAAAAAAGGATTAACCCACCGGGATGAAATCCGCAATTTATTAAGTGAAGAACAGAAAGAAAAACTGGACCTTTTGCTGCAAGGCAGATTTTACAGAGGTATGGGATACGGACGAGGCTTCCGGGGCAGGGGCGGACGCGGAGCCGGTTGCAGATTCCCTGCCGGGGGATATGGATTCCGACAGGGATGGTAGTACTTTTTGATGAACAAATAAAAATGCAGAAGGGTATATCAAAATCAATAATGATATACCTTTTTCTTTTTACAGCCGGTTTATCCAAACCATAACTCCTCTTCAATAAAATTCTGAATTTCTCAGGAAAATACTATTTTTGAAAATTATTTCTATTATGGAGAACCAGTTTTCAAAATATTATTCAGAAGATTCCCTGTGGGAAAAAATAAGGCATTATTCCAAATCAGCCGGAGCCACTGTAATTTATGGTTCCCTGCTTTTATTTTATGTGCTGAAAGATAAAAATGTCAGTTTTAAAACCAAGTTGTCTATTGCTGCTGCTCTGGGATATTTCATTCTTCCCACGGATGCAATTTTTGACCTCACTCCTCTGATAGGCTATTCTGATGACCTGGGAGTACTGCTATTTGCGCTCAACCAGATATCAGCTAATATCACTCCTGAAATCAGGGAGAAAGCACGTCAAAAACTGGCAGACTGGTTTGGAGAGATTGAAGAAGAACAATTAAAAGAGCTTGAAAGCAAAATAATCTGATCCTTTACCGCATAAAATCCCGGTTATGTTTGATTTTTCTTTAGTTCAATGGTTTTTACTCGTTTTGTGTGCGATGCTGATCGGTATGTCTAAAGTAGGAGTGCCCGGTGTTTCTATGTTAGTAGTACCTGCCTTCGCAATAATATTCGGGGGAAAAAGTTCCACCGGCATACTTCTTCCTATATTGATGATGGCCGACTGGTTCGGTGTTGGATACTATCACCGCCATGCCGAATGGAAATATCTCTGGAAACTTTTCCCCTGGGCTTTTATTGGTGTTGCAGTCGCACTCTGGGTCGGAGAAGTAGTAAACGATGTCTGGTTTAAAAATATAATAGCAATAATGGTTTTTGTCTGCATAGGTATAATGATATGGAAAGACCGCCAAAAAAATGGTAGTTTTTTCCCTGATACATGGTGGTTTGCCGCATTTATGGGCATCCTGGGCGGATTTGCCACTATGATCGGAAATGTAGCAGGACCAATTTTTGCAATTTATCTTCTTGCAATGCACCTGCCGAAAAACAATTTCATTGGCACAACTGCATGGTTTTTCCTAATTATTAATTTGAGCAAATTCCCTCTCCATATTTTTATATGGGAAACAATTGACTGGCAAACACTGAAACTTGATCTGATACTGTTTCCAGGCATTGGCTTGGGAGCGCTTTTTGGAATATGGCTCGTAAAAAAAATTCCTGAAAAAACCTACAGGACTTTTGTAATTATAGTTACAGCAATATCTGCATTGCTTCTCCTTATTTAAAGTTTTCATAATATTTAACTTTTATTAATTTTGAGGCCTCATCGAAAAAATTAAAAACGGGTTTTAAAAATGGAGCCTCTGGTTAATTATTTTAAGGATAAAAAGATCCATAATATTTTAGATATTGGCACTGGTAAAGGGGGATTTATTCCAACCTTAAAGCAAACATTTCCGGAAGCAAAGATAACAGGCATTGATCCTGATACCGAATTACTGGAAATCGCAAAAAGAAACTATCCCTTTGCAATATTTATGGAAATGAGAGCCGAAAAGCTTTTTTTTGAGGACAACTCGTTTGATGTTGTAAGTATCTCAATGGCTCTCCACCATCTTCCGAAAGTAAGAAGAGGATTAAAAGAGATAAAACGTGTAGTGAAAAATGAAGGATGGATCATAATAAATGAATTAATAAGCGATAATCTGAATCCCGCTCAGGAAGTCCATAAAATGTACCACCATTTCAGAAGTCGAATTGACAACATGACCGGAATATACCATAGAAAAAGTTTCCCAAAGAATGCTATTCTTCAAATGCTAAAAACAGCAGATATTCCGGTACAATTCTTTTTTGAAAGTAAAAAAAATATTAACCTCGTTGAGAATGAAACTGATCTGGAAATGCGGGTAAAAAAGATGGAAAAGACGCTTGAACAGATAAAAGGCCGGCCGGAATACGATATTATGAAACCGGAAATAGAGATTTTCAGGAATAATGCCCTAAAATACGGATTCCAACCGGCAACAAATCTTGTTATCGTTGGAAGAAAAAAAACATTTGACTCTTATTAAATAAACCCGTATTTAATCCCCTTGGATTCCCTTCTAGTGTCATGTCACGTCTGAAATGACTTATAGGATGAAGTTATTTTGGATTTATACAAGGCAAAAAATATGCGCATAGCAG
>CAZIOB010000048.1:0-9313 GCA_964540755.1 uncultured Prolixibacteraceae bacterium
CTTTCAGTGCTATTTCCAGGTTATACAGATCAGGGGCATCGTCCCGGAAACGAACAAGAATATCAATATCACTATCTTCGGTTTGTTCGTTCCTTGCAACTGAGCCAAACAAACCAATCTGTGAGCAATAGAACTGATCGCAGATATAAGGCTTATTATGCCGTAAAAAATAAAGTATGTCGTTTGAACTCAGCATATTTTTATATTATATTCTTATTACAAATTTATCGATTCATTTGTAACTGGCAAATATATAAATTTATTAAATTTCCAGTATTCTTGAACTAGTCATACCGTATTTTCGGGACCATAAATAAGTATTAAGATGGGAGGATTTCATTCTTGTTTATCTTTCTTTTCAATTTCAATAGAACCGGTCTTTTCCGGCATGTTGTAAAAACTAACGGATAATAAACATAAAATTACAGCCTGACAAAATAGGTTATCAAACGACATTAGGAATATATATAACAGGGCAGGATAATCTGCACAAGTTGTGGAAACTATGGGATTAATTTTTGCAGATGATTTAGAAAAAGTGTAAATTTGCATTTGGAATGCATAATTGTACCACATTTAAAAATTCATGAAAGTGTATGATAGAATTTTAAAACAAGAAGTTATAAGGCTGGCTGATAAGTTCCCGGTTGTATCTGTTACCGGCCCCAGGCAATCAGGGAAAACAACATTGATTCGATCTGCTTTTCCGGAATACAGATACGAAAATCTGGAAAATCCGGATACAAGACTTTTTGCCCAAAAGGATCCAAGGAGTTTTCTTAAATCTGATGGTCCAATGATTGTTGATGAGATACAGAGGGTTCCCGATCTTTTTTCATATATCCAGACAATAACCGATATGAAGGGACAGACAGGCCAGTTTATTATTTCCGGTTCACAGAGTTTTTTACTTAATGAAAGGATATCTCAGTCGCTGGCAGGAAGAGTTGCCATACTTCATTTATTGCCATTGTCATACATTGAGTTGCAGTCAGACAGGAATTTCTCTTTTCCTGGATATGAAGAGATTATTTATAATGGATTTTATCCGCGGTTATACGACAAACAAATTGATCCACAGGATTTCTATCCGAATTATATTCAGACTTATATTGAGCGGGACGTGAGATTATTACAGAACATTCAGGATTTGGACCAGTTCAACAGGTTTTTAAAGTTATGTGCCGGCCGTACAGGGCAATTGCTCAATATTTCATCTCTGGCAAATGATGCCGGTGTCAGTGCAAATACAGCCAAAGCATGGATCTCGGTTCTTGAGGCAAGTTTTATAATTTATTTGTTACGGCCACATCATGTGAATTTTAATAAACGGCTCATTAAAATGCCTAAATTATATTTTTATGACACCGGGCTTGTATGTTCTTTACTGGATGTTAGTAGTGCGGAGCAATTGAATACACATTACCTGCTTGGTGCCCTGTTTGAAACTTTCGTGCTCTCGGAACTGATAAAGGCCAGATTTAACAAAGGCCTGAGGAGTAATTTATATTTTTGGCGCGACCATAAAGGGAACGAAATTGACTGTCTGGCAGACCACGGGCAAAATTTTACTGCAATTGAAATTAAAGCGGGGCGTACCTATACAGAAAGTTATTTTGATAATTTACGCTTCTGGAATAAGCTTTCAGGAAATACAGAGGAAAGTTCTTTTGTGATATACGGAGGGGAAAAAAGCTTCAATACAAAATACGGACGTTTGCTTGGCTGGAAAAACCTGGCTGAAATACCTTTATAATCGCAAAAATAACTGTTTTTTGCGATTATGATCTTTAAAATTATGAATTATGATAGAGAGATTATTAGAAAAGACTATCATATAACACCTCGTTAACAGTCTCATTTTCAGTTGGTAATGTCCTTTGTGTTATCATAATAAAGTGATATTGTGTTGCACAATCGCGGACTATCATATCATATAACAAAATTTATTACTGTTCGAGGTTTTCCAACATCTCGTTGTATTTAGTCATATTCTTAAGCCTGTAATAAAGATTTTTCAGTGATTCCATAGTCATATTATCTTCAGGCTGCAATTCATGACATTTTTCCATATAGGGAAGCGCTTTTTCAAACCATTCATCCGCTTTTGCAAGTTCAGCTGTATAACGTTCGTTTTCACTCGTAGGAATTGAGTTCGCCACCTCTATTTGTTTAACTCCTTCGTTATAATACAGCGCTCCCAGGTTATAATAGGCATTGAAATTTGTATCATCATTTTTAATGGCAGTTTTGTATGCCTCTATCGCCTGATCGATTTCATTCATCTTTTCATACAGAGTACCCTGTGCAAAGTGGTAAGTAGAATTATTTGGATCCTGGGCAATTGCCATATCCAGATATTTCATTGCCTCTTCGGTTTTATTCATATCCAGATAAATTTGGATCATGCTTGTCAGAACAGTATTATCGTCAGGATATTTTTCAAATCCTTCCTGAAGAGCTTGTAATGCATCTAAAGTATCTTTCTTGAGCTGATATGCATTTGAGATCAGGCTGTAAGTCTGTGCTCCGTTATAACCATATTTGGCAGCCTCTTCATAGTATTTAATGGCTTTATCATAATTTTCAGCATTATATGCTGCCAGGCCTGCATTAAAGATGATAACCGTATCAACAGCGTCCGGATTATCTTCTTTGATGAGGTCAACTGATTGAAGATCAAGTATTTGTTCAAATGATCTTAATGCTTTCTGATAATCATTATTATTGAATGCATCAACTGCCTGATTTGTAAGATCGTTGGTAAGCAATGTTAATTTAACTTTCAGAGAGTTGTCGAACTTACCCTTTTCATCCAGTTCCAGTGCCTTTTTGTAGGATTTAAATGTTTCTGACAGGGGATCTTCAGACAGACCTTTAATTTCTTCATTATCAGACTGATATATTGCCTGGTATATTTCTCCGCGAACTTCCCATGTACGCGGCCAGTTTAATGTTTTTTCTGCGTTTTCAGCATCAGGATCAATTGCTTCATCAATTGTATTAACTGCTTGTTCGAGTTTACCGGCATCTTTAAGATTTAGCGAACTTGTAACCTTTGTACGTGGTGAACAACCTGCAAGGATTAAAAGCGCCACATTCAATAGAATTATTATCTTTCTCATCTTATCAATATTTTAATTTTAATTTTCTACAAAAATATCACGAATAAATCATAATTCAAATAGCATAACGAAATATTCATATGATTAAAATGAATTATTTTCAAAGGTATCATATGAAACTCGCATTATAATTATTATCCTTGGTGTTAATATTTATCATGTTCGTTTCATAATTTATTCTTGTTCTAATATATTTTGTTCATTATCATTTAAATCCATATTATTTTCATTTTCTTTCTCCTCATCTGTCTCATTTATTATTCTTGCAACAGATGCTATACTGTCATCTTCTTTCAGATTAATCAGCCTGACTCCCTGTGTCGCCCTGCCTAGCAGGGATATGGAGCTTACTGCCAGTCTTATTGCAAGTCCGTGCTCAGTAATAATCATCAGATCATTATCATCTGATACACTTTTAATGGATATCAGCTCTCCTGTTTTTTTTGTGATATTTATGGTTTTGACTCCCTTCCCTCCTCTGTTTGTAATCCGGTAGTCTTCAAGAAGTGAACGCTTACCATAACCATTTTCTGAAATGACCAGAATATTTTCGCTGCCATTTTGCAGACAGACCATCCCTATTACTTCATCATCATCACCGGCAAGTCTTATGCCTCTTACACCGGAGGCTGTCCTGCCCATTGCCCTGACCTGTGATTCATTGAAACGGATGGCTTTTCCTGAACGGCCTGCAAGTAAAATTTCACTCGTACCGCTGGTCAGCCTGGCTTCAATCAGTTTATCTCCTTCCCTTATAGTAATAGCATTTACCCCTTTTTGGCGGGGACGTGAATAAGCCTCGAGTTTGGTTTTTTTAATAATTCCCTTTTTCGTAGCAAGAAGAATATAATGATTATTTATGAAATCTTTATCAGAAAGGGTTTCTACTTTTATAAAAGCAAGTATTTTATCTTCCAGGGAAATGTTTAGTATATTCTGTATTGCCCGTCCCTTTGATGCGCGAGTGCCTTCCGGTATCTGATATACCTTCAGCCAGTAACATTTGCCCTGATCTGTGAACAAAAGCAAAGTATTATGCATTGAGGCAATAAAAATATGTTCGAGAAAATCTTCACCCCTGGTAGTACTCCCCTTGGAACCAACGCCTCCCCTGCCCTGTGTCCTGAATTCTGTCAGCGGGGTGCGTTTAATGTATCCCATGTGAGAGATCGTGATTACCATATCTTCGTCAGCATAGAAATCTTCAGGGTTAAATTCTTCTGCATCAGGTACTAATTCTGTCCGTCTTTCATCGCCATATTTATTTCTAACTTCAATAAGTTCATCTTTGATTATCTGCATTCGAAGAGGCAGGTCCGATAATATTTGTTTATAATACTCGATTTTTTTCACTATCTCTTCAAATTCGCTTCGAAGTTTATCTTGCTCGAGCCCGGTCAACTGCCTTAATCTCATCTCAACAATAGCCCGTGTTTGTATTTCGGTCAGATCAAAACGTTCTGTCAGCCTTTCTTTTGCTTCATCAGGTGTGGATGATGACCGTATAATAGCAATAACTTCATCAATGTTGTCACTCGCTATAATCAGACCCCGAAGAATCTCCGATCTGTTTTCAGCCTGTTCCAGCTCATATTGTGTGCGGCGGGTTACCACTTCGTGACGATGATTAACGAAATGCCGAATAATGTCTTTTAAATTAAGCATTTTCGGCCTGCCGTTTACAAGAGCAATGTTGTTTACATTAAATGCAGTTTGAAGGGCAGTATATTTATATAATTTATTAAGAACCACATTGCTCATTGCATCCTTTTTCAGGTCATAGACAATCCTCATACCTTCCCTTCCCGATTCATCATTGACATTGGATATCCCTTCTATCTTTTTTTCGTTGACAAGATCGGCAGTTCTTTGTATCATTTCGGCACGATTAACCAGGAATGGGATTTCAGTAACAACTATTCTTTCCCTGCTACCTTCATTTTCAATTTGGGCTTTGCCCCTGATTACAATTTTCCCCCTGCCTGTTTCATAAGCCTCTCTCACACCTTCGTAACCATAGATTATTCCGCCTGTAGGGAAATCCGGCGCTTTGATTATATCTATAAGCTCTTGTATATCAATGTCATTATTTTCAATATATGCAATAATAGCGCTGATGGAATCAGTTAAATTATGAGGCGGCATATTAGTCGCCATACCAACAGCAATACCTGATGAGCCATTTATCAATAGTTGGGGGATAAGTGCCGGAAGTACTACCGGTTCTTTAAGTGATTCATCAAAATTGGGCTGGAAATCTACTGTATTTTTGTCAAGATCGGTAAGAGTCTCTTCTGCTATCTTTGTTAGCCTGGCTTCTGTATAACGCATTGCTGCCGGACTGTCTCCGTCAACTGATCCAAAGTTACCCTGTCCGTCAATCAACGTGTACCGCAGGCTCCAGGGTTGAGCCATTCTTACCATAGTATAATATACCGATGAATCTCCGTGAGGATGGTATTTCCCCAGAACTTCCCCAACAATTCTCGCTGATTTTTTATAAGGCCTGTTTGAGAGTATTCCAAGTTCATTCATACCGAAAAGCACACGCCGGTGCACCGGCTTAAAGCCATCACGAACATCAGGAAGCGCGCGGGAGACAATGACCGACATCGAATAATCGATATAAGCCGATTTCATCTGTTCTTCTATATTAATCCTGATGATCCTTTCTCCTTCTCTCATTTATTAATTCTTTTTATATATTATTAAAATGACTTACAAAAATAGTAAAAATCATCTGTCAAAAAGGCATATTTATCTATATTTGGTAACATTGGATCGATAAGATATTAACAATTTAACCCTCATAAAATGAATGCAGATAATAATTTTTAATAACTTAAAGTTATATAATTGAATTAAATGGCGGATTTTGTTTAATTTAGTATATAAAACCTTTGAATATTTTTAGGAATAGTTTTTGTTGAATCAGATTGATTAATTAAAATAGAGATTTCGGAAGAAAAAATATAGAATAAAGAGGGGAAATATATATGGATTCTCAATTTTCACCACGAATAAAGGATATTATTGGGTATAGCCGTGAGGAAGCCATCAGGCTGGGCAATGATTACATCGGCCAGGAACATTTATTTCTGGGAATTCTCCGTGATGGAGAAGGCATCGCGACAGATGTTCTTGAAAAGATGGGTGTTGATCTGGCAGAAATTAAAAGAATGATAGAAAGAAAGATCAAAACTGACAAGTTAGTAGATGGGAAAACCGATCTGGCTATGTTAAAATCTGCTGAGAAAGCTCTTAAACTTATATATCTTGAAGCAAGGTCATTTAAGAGTCCTACAGTCAACAGCGGGCATTTACTGCTTGCCATTCTCAAGGACAGTGATAATTTAGTTACACAGCTTCTGGTGGAATTCGGGGTTAATTATTACATTGTGAAATCAAGAATGAAAGACTATCAGGGCTTTGAGGCAAGGTCAGACTTTCCTGAAAGCGATGATGACGATGCTACAGGCCCTTCCCCGGGAGGCCCCGGAGGTCATGGCCTAAAAAAGGGAGCCTCGTCTAAATCTGACACTCCTGTTTTGGATAATTTCGGGATTGATATTACAAAACTGGCTGAAGAGAACAACCTGGATCCTATTGTGGGCAGGGAAAAAGAGATTGAAAGGCTAGCCCAGATATTAAGTCGTAGAAAAAAGAATAATCCTATACTGATTGGAGAACCGGGAGTTGGAAAATCTGCTATAGCTGAGGGTTTGGCGATCAGGATAGTTAAGAAAAAGGTTTCAAGGATTTTATTCGATAAAAGGGTTGTCAGTCTGGATATTGCATCTATAGTGGCGGGAACTAAATACCGCGGACAGTTTGAAGAGCGCATGAAAGCGATATTAAATGAACTGACAAAAGTAAACAATGTTATTCTGTTTATCGATGAGTTGCATACGATAGTGGGTGCGGGAGGTGCTACCGGATCCCTGGATGCAGCCAATATGTTAAAACCGGCTCTTGCAAGAGGTGATATACAGTGTATCGGAGCCACTACCCTTGATGAATACAGACAACATATTGAAAAGGACGGAGCTCTGGAGCGCAGGTTCCAGAAAATTATGGTAGATCCTACATCAATTGATGAGACAATTGAGATTTTAAATAACATTAAGAGCCGGTATGAAGATCATCATAATGTAACTTATACACCAGAAGCCATTGAAGCTTGTGTTAAGCTGACTGCTCGTTATATTTCTGACAGATATTTGCCTGATAAGGCAATTGATGCTCTTGACGAGGCAGGATCCAGGGTTCGTATATCAAATATCAGTGTACCCGACAGAATAATTAAGCTGGAAGAGAGAATTGAGAAGATAAAAGAGGAAAAGATAGCAGCTGTTAAAAGTCAGAATTTTGAGCTGGCTGCGGATTACCGGGATAAAGAAAAGAATTTTCTGCAACTTCTTGAAAAAGAGAAAGAAGATTGGGAAAAAGAGCTTGTTTACCACAGGGAGACAGTTGATGATAATAAGGTAGCAGAAGTAGTAGCCATGATGTCGGGAGTGCCTGTTCAGCGAATTGCCACTACTGAAGGCAAGAGGCTTATGAACATGGAGAAAGACCTTAAATCAAGGGTAGTCGGACAGGAAGAGGCTATAAAGAAAATTGTAAAAGCCATTCAGCGCAACCGGGCAGGACTTAAAGACCCCAACAGGCCGATCGGCTCATTTATATTCCTTGGCCCTACCGGCGTTGGAAAGACACAACTGGCAAAAGTATTGGCAACCTATCTGTTTGACAGCACTGATTCCCTGATAAGGATAGACATGAGTGAATATATGGAGAAATTTTCAGTTTCCCGTCTGGTCGGGGCCCCCCCGGGATATGTAGGATATGAAGAGGGTGGACAGTTGACTGAAAAAGTGAGAAGGAAGCCATATTCTGTTGTTCTTCTCGATGAAATGGAAAAAGCCCATCCTGATGTATTTCATATATTGCTTCAATTGCTTGATGAAGGAAGAATGACTGACAGCCTTGGCAGGAATGTTGATTTTAAGAACACGATTATTATAATGACTTCGAACATCGGAACCCGTCAGTTGAAGGATTTCGGACGGGGAGTTGGTTTTGCGATAAATAAAGGGGAAGAAGGGGAAAATGAGCATGCGAAATATATAATTCAGAAAGCATTGAAAAAAGCATTCGCACCTGAATTCATAAACAGGATTGATGATATTATAACTTTTAATAAGCTTAGTAAGGAAGATATCTTCAAAATTATTGATATTGAGCTGAAAGATCTTTATGACAGGGTTGCTTCTCTGGATTATAAGCTAAAGATTTCACTTGCAGCCAAGGAATTCCTTTCCGAAAAAGGATATGATCCGCAATTTGGTGCAAGGCCGTTGAAAAGAGCTATCCAGAAATACCTTGAAGATGAGATGGCAGAGATAATCATAAAGGCTTCTGTTACCGAGGGTGACACTATTTCTGTGGGTTATGACAAGAAGAATGAGAAATTGAAGATTCGGATATTATCGAATAAGAAAGAGGTTAAAAATTAACATATTAGCCGGTAAGATACCGGTATGATAATAAGAAAATTACAGATCCCTTTTCGTGAAAGCGAAAAGGGATTTTTTCAGTAAATAATCCACCGGGGATTTATAAAAATATTATAAGAATTGCTACCTGTCAGTACATATGGATTTGGGATTATTTCCTAGTGTCGTGTCACGTCTGAAATGACTTATAGGATGAAGTTATTTTGAATTTATACAAGGCAAAAAATATGCGCATAGCAGCGTTCTGTAAATATTTTTTAACGCAGTAGAAATTCAAAAGAACGAATCATTGTGCGTTAGAGCAGGCTTGACACGACACTAGGTTACAATAAAAGTAAAAAATTCAGACATGAAGGTTTTGTTGTTGCCTTAAACGACAATGAACTTACCTATAAATATCCTGATGAGGTTAAATTAACCATCAGACAGGATCATCAGGAAGATTATTTAAAAGCGGTAAAGTACATTAATCTTAGCGGAGCCGACGTATGTATTCTTCAGCATGAATTTGGGATATTCGGCGGACAAAGCGGGGTTTATGTCCTTCCTTTGCTTCATCGGCTGGAGATACCTCTTATTGTTACACTTCATACTATACTTAAAACACCATCGTATAACGAAAAAGCGGTTTTGAAAGAAATTTGTAAAATGGCTCAAAAAATTGTAGTG
>CAZIOB010000049.1:0-10192 GCA_964540755.1 uncultured Prolixibacteraceae bacterium
AATATGCGCATAGCAGCGTTCTGTAAATATTTTTTAACGCAGTAGAAATTCAAAAGAACGAATCATTGTGCGTTAGAGCAGGCTTGACACGACACTAGAATAATTTGTTAGGTAGTTTGAATCAGAAAATCAATTTCAGCTTTATTTCCGGAAGTCCAGGAATAAATTTTTTCCTTTTAATGTATTTCCCTGGTATCCTTGTCATCGTATAAACATACTTCTCATCTATAGCATATCAAAGATTGTCTTTCAGAAAGGCTTTCCTCCATACATAAACACATTAACATTGGATTTCTAAATAAATATGACTGAATTTGCCTTGTATAACTAAAAAATATCAACTAACTTTACTTTGTAAAACTAAAAATAATGAAGAGATATATTTATTCCAGTTTAACAGACTGGGTGAAAATAAAAAGACGTAAACCCTTATTATTGCGTGGCGCCAGACAGGTTGGAAAAACGTGGTTGATTGAAAAACTGGCAAGTGAAAATTTTGATTTTTTTCTGAAGGTCGATTTTGAAGAAAAACGGGAATTAATATCCTTATTCGACGAAGATTTAGATCCTCAAAAATTATGTTCTGAACTTGAACTAAGAACCGGGATCGATATTCAAACCGGCAAAACTTTACTCTTTTTTGATGAAATTCAGGCTTGTCCGCGAGCTATCATGGCCCTTCGCTATTTTTATGAAAAAATGCCCGATTTGCATGTTATTGCTGCTGGTTCACTTTTGGAATTTGCCTTTAGTGAAATATCTTTTCCTGTTGGGCGAATTCAGTCAATGGAAATTCATCCCATGAATTTCTCAGAATTTCTGATGGCATTAAAATATGCAAAAGCTGCAGAAATATGCAATAAACCTTTGACCCTGGTTTCGGAATCGACACATAAATTTCTGCTCGATCAACTTCGGATTTTCTGGTTAGTTGGTGGTATGCCCGAATGTATAAAAGTATATGCAACTACAAAATCACTGAAACAGGCAGCAGAAGTACAAGATGAAATCAGTAATACTTATCGTTTAGATTTTAACAAATACAAGCCAAAGACAGATATATACTGCCTGAATAGTGTTTATTCAGCAATTGCAGCCAATGTTGGAAAGCAAATAAAATATACAGGGCTGGCCGCAGACTTTACAATTCCTACCATAAAAAAAGCTTATGAAAATTTATTACAGGCACGGATAGTAAAAAAAATTAAAGCGTTGAGCAACATAGGGATACCATTGGAAGTTTATGCATCTGACAAAAAATTTAAAAACCTCTTTCTCGATATCGGTTTGATGAACAGAGTGATGGAAATTGATTATGATGAAGCCTTAAGCCATCAAAATTTACTGGCCATTTACAGGGGGCAGCTTGCCGAACAATTTATCGGGCAGGAATTTGCAACACAAACCAATAATCAACTTTATTACTGGGCACGGAATGCAAAGAACAGTCATGCAGAAGTTGATTATTTGATGAAAATTGACGGAACAATTTATCCGGTAGAAGTCAAGGACGGGCCCTCAGGAAAACTCCGCAGCCTGCACATTTATCGGGATACGTACCATCCCTCCTGGTCAGTGGTGTTTAACGCAGGTAAGACAAGTGTGCTTAAAAATGAAAAAATAGTATTCCTTCCCTTGTATTTTGCTGGTGCTTTTGCACAATTTGGAATTGATGATAACATAGATCTGTTTTGACCATAATTTTTTGTATCTCATTAACTGCCTTTCCCATGTTTCCTTTGAATATCCTTTTTGTCATTTAATTTTCAGGTTATCAGGATTTTGATGGCTATCCCATATGGTATGAAACGAGCATGTAAAATATTTACACCCAGTGTGATTATTAAAATATATGCGAGTTCCATACTATACCTTTAAAAATAATTAATTTTAATAGTATGAAAAGAATCAGTATAAATCTTAATTTCTGACCGGATTATGGATTTAACTCTGACACTCACAGACTGGATTATTTTGTCTGTTGTAATTACTGTAAGTCTTTCTTTTGGTTTGTATATGGCATACAGTAAGAAAGCGGGGCAAAGCAGCAGCAATTTTTTCCTGGGCGGAAGGTCTATTAAATGGCCGGTCATCGGTGCCTCTTTATTTGCAACAAATATAGGGGCAGAGCATTTGGTGGGATTATCCGGCGATTCCTACCGGTATGGACTTTCAGCAGGTTCAGTGGAGTTGACAACAGCCATTACCCTCGGCTTTGCATGTGCTGTACTTTTCCCTTATTATTTAAAAAACAAGATATATACCATACCTGAATTTCTCGAAATCAGATACAACAGGCATGCACGTATCTTTTTTTCCGGGCTGATGCTGGTTATAAGTATAATGACAAAAATTGCATTTACCCTTTTTGCCGGAGCCCTTGTTTTAAACAGCATTCTCGGCTGGAGTGTAATGACTACTGTATTTTATATTGGACTGGCAGTTGCGGTTTTTACAATCCTTGGAGGATTCACGGCCGTGGCATATTCAGATGTAATTCAGGTCATTCTTATGATAGGCGGATCTGTAATAATGGTTTTTATCGGATTGGATAAGGTCGGAGGATGGAGCGGTCTGATGGAAAAGGTACCTGATATGATGGTTGTGGCAAGTTCTTATGATGATCCTGTTTACCCTTTTTGGGGTATCCTGGCAACGGCTTTTTATGCCGGGATATTTTACTGGGGCATCGACCAGGTAAATGTTCAGCGTGTACTTTCTGCCCCTGATCTGAAACAGGCCAGGTGGGGCGCAATGTTCGGAACCTTCCTGAAACTTTTCCCATTATTTATTTTTGCTCTGCCGGGAGTAATTGCATACGCTCTTTTTCCCGGGGAACTGCAAGGTGAGGAAACTCAGCAGACTTTTGTTTTACTTATGAATAAACTTTTACCTGACGGATTACGCGGATTACTTCTGTCTTCACTCGTCGCTGCACTTGTTACTTCGTTGATAGCCGCCCTGAATTCTGTTTCCACACTTGTTGTGCGTGATTTTATAGTTGAATTCAGAAAAGATATCTCTGAAAAAAGACAGGTGTTATGGGGCAGATTTGTTATCCTGGCGGTTACTTTTTTGGGCATTGGCGCTGCATATCTGATCTATCTTAATGAAGAAGGATTATTTAAATATTTGCAGACAATAACTGCTTATCTTGTTATCCCTGTTTTTCCGGCTATATTTTTTGGAATTGTCAGTAAAAAGGTGACTTTAAAAGGGGCAGCAATATCAGTACTTGCAGGAATTATTCTGGCTACAATTTTTGTTACCGACCAGTTAGTTGGTCCTGAGACCGGCAGGCAGATTTTTCCATTCCTCCACCATACTCTAACCCTTAATTTCGGCTACAGGGGCTTATGGGCTGAAATAATAATTACCGGAATACTGTTCGGAGTATCAGCATTTACTAAAAAAACAGCAATGGAAAAACTTGAGACGACAACTATAAACTATAAAACCAGGATTACCCGGTTTCAGGGGATAACCGACTGGAGATTGCATCTTGCAATAATTTCCGTAATTACCATATTTTTATATGCATGGTTAAGCTGATAGTTGCTTATGAAACTGTTAAATGTTTCTGCATTACGAGATATTACTCAGAAAAATAAAAATTAAAATATATGCAATTACCAACTCTGGACCTCATTGTTTTTATTTTTATCACTTTCGGAAATGTACTGTTCGGCGCCAGTTTTTTTTTCAAAAACAGAACATCAGGACAATTTACATCCGGCGGTGGTAACCTTCCTGCCTGGGTAGTGGGCATGTCAATTTTTGCAACATTTGTCAGCAGTATAAGTTTTCTTGCACTACCGGGGAATGCATATATGACCAACTGGAATGCATTTGTGTTCAGCTTTTCAATTCCTGTTGCTGCAATTCTGGCTGTAAGATTTTTTGTCCCTCTATACCGTGGTCTGGGCAGTATCTCAGCATATAATTATCTTGAAAAAAGATTCGGCACATGGGCCCGTGTTTATGCTTCTGCCTGTTACCTGTTAACCCAGCTTATGCGAACCGGTGCTATACTGCTCTTACTGGCGCTGCCCCTTAATGCACTATTCGGCTGGAATATAGGGACTATCATTATTATTACAGGTATAGCAGTGACTTTTTATTCTATGCTGGGAGGCATACGGGCCGTTGTATGGACAGATGCAGTACAGGGAATTGTATTGATAACAGGCGCCGTTGTCTGTGCTTTGTTAATATCATTTTCCATGCCCGAAGGTCCTTCTCAGGTTTTTGAGATAGCAACAGCTGATAATAAATTTAGTCTGGGAAGTTTCGGAGCCAGTATATCGGAATCAACATTCTGGGTAATCCTTATTTACGGATTATTTATAAATCTGCAAAACTATGGCATTGATCAGAACTTTGTGCAGCGCTATATGGCAACAAGTTCAGATCAGAAGGCCAAGGCATCCGCCCTTTTCGGAGCGTTGTTGTACCTTCCTGTTTCAGCACTGTTTTTCTATATAGGTACGGCCTTATACTCTTATTATACAGTTCAGCCTGAACTGCTTCCTCCGGAATTACATCAGCCGGGAACAGGTGATAAGGTTTTTCCACATTTCATAGTTACCGGACTTCCGGCGGGGATTACAGGACTTTTGATTGCCGCAATTTTTGCTGCAGGGATGAGCACTGTTTCAACAAGTCTGAACAGTACGGCTACCATAATTCTTACTGATTATTATCAGCGGTATATCAATAAAAATGCAGGAGAAAGGTCATCAATGGCGGTATTATATGTTTCTTCTGTAATTATAGGATTACTTGGAGTACTGATTGCACTAGCCCTGGTTGGAGTGGAAAGTGTACTGGATGCCTGGTGGTCGCTGGCATCAATTTTCAGTGGTGGTATGCTGGGCCTGTTCCTGCTTGGATTCATCTCAAGAAAAGTGCAAAAGATAGATGCTGCAATAGGTGTGATAGCAGGGGTTTTGGTTATTATCTGGATGAGCCTGAGCCCTGTTTATTTTGACACCGAAGGCCTTATGGCATTCAGAAGTCCATTTCACAGCAACCTTACTATAGTGATAGGAACTCTTGTAATTTTTCTGACAGGTTTTTTGATTATGAAACGCAGACAAAAAAGAAAATGATTTATATTTACTTAAGAGCCATGAAGTGATGCTCATTTTGCAAGAATTAGTAATAATGAGTTCTGTGAGATATAATAATTCTAAATTTTAAATGATGAAAATAATTTTAATAACATTGCTTATGTTTTCCGGTATGCTCTCATTTGGTGGTGATCCGTTTAAAGGAGAAACTGCAATTATGAACTCTGAGTTTATATATAAGTCCGAAGATGTACCCTTCCCGAGTTGTCATGCCGCAACCATATGCGAAACTTCAGAAGGACTGGTTGCAGCCTGGTTTGGAGGGACACATGAGAAGCACAAGGATGTCGGTATCTGGGTCAGCCGTCATACTGAAGGGAAATGGACGATTCCCGTTGAAGTTGCCAATGGGGTTCAGCATACAGACCTGCGCTATCCTACGTGGAATCCTGTTCTTTTTAATTATGGCGATCAAATTTTCCTGTTTTACAAGGCAGGGCCCGATCCCAAAGAATGGTGGGGGGAATATATGATATCTGATGACAACGGGAAAACATGGTCGCGTCAGTGCCGCTTGCCTGAAGATATTTACGGTCCCATAAAAAATAAACCCGAGCTCTTGTCCAATGGAGACCTGATCTGTCCTTCGAGCACCGAGGACAACGGATGGCAGGTTCATATGGAATTTACGCCCGACCGGGCAAAGTCGTGGGAGAGGACAAAACCGCTTAATGACGGTGAGAATATTGCAGCTATACAACCCAGTATTCTCAAACACCCCGATGATAAACTACAGATCCTATGCAGGAGCAAAAACCGGCAGATACTTTCTGCATGGTCTTCTGATAATGGGAGAACATGGACAGAACTGGTGCCTGTCGGACTGCCAAATCCAAATTCGGGTATTGATGCAGTAACTCTTAAGGACGGAAGACATGTTCTTGTTTATAATCATATTGAACCGGGACAGGTGTGGGGTGACCGGAATATTCTGAATGTTGCTGTCTCTTATGATGGTAGTAACTGGCATGCTGCTGTTTTATTGGAAAATGACCGTGACAAAGATGGTGAGTATTCTTATCCGGCAGTAATACAAACAAGTGATGGAATGGTACATATAGTATATACCTGGAATCGCAAGCTTATCAAACATGTTGTTGCGGATCCGTCAAAATTTGAGCTAAAGTCAATTAATAACAGTCAGTGGCCGGATAATCCATGAATAAAGCCGGGACATAAAATTTGCTGATTACATCATGTATGGCCTTGAATGGTCATTTGCGAATTGTAATTTTAAATTTTCCGGATTGTCCTGTGAATTTTCCAAACCAGATATTCTGAATATTAACAAGATATTTTTTCAGCGAACTTTGCCCTGTCAGTTTTCCGCTCCCCATTGTTTATTTGGATAAGGTTCCATTTCCAGTTCTATAGTAGCCCCGTTTATAAGATCATCATGCGTAAACCATGGTTTGTTCAATGGGTTACCATTAAGTTTTGCAGAATGAATGTATTTATTTTCAGGAGAATTATTGTTGGCAATTAAATTAAAGGTTTTTCCGTTATTTAGCTCTATTGACACTTTTTCAAAAACCGGACTGCCGATTGTATAAACCGGTATGCCGGGGGTTACAGGGTAGAAGCCCATGGAGGAGAAGACAACGAATGCTGACATGCCCCCACCATCTTCATCGCCCGGTATCCCGAATATATTATCCATGAACCACACATCGAGCAGGAAACGGATACGTTTCTGGGTTTTCCATGGGGCTCCTGCATAATTGTAAAGATATGGTATGTGAAAGCTGGGTTCATTTCCCATGGAAAACTGTCCCACTAATCCTGTTGCATCCGGAAATTTCGCCCAGAAATGGTATTTTGTTCTGCCAAGATCTTCGCGAAAGAGCTGGTCCAGGGTTTTTATAAAATCTTCCCGTCCTCCCATAAGTTCTATGAGGTCCGGAATATTATGCTGAACCTGCCATGCATATGTGTAACCGTTATTTTCATCGTAGTAGTCACGACCGCCCGGTCCCCCGTCAAATTTAGGATCAATGTCAATCCACTTTCCATCTGAATCTTTCGGCCACATCAATTTTTTTTCGGGACGATATAAATTGTGGTAATTGGCCGACTGTTCCATGAAATATTTATAATCATCAGTATGTCCCAGTTCTTTTGCCATTTGTGCAAGCGCCCAGTCATCATAGCTGTGAGCAAGAGTTATTGCAACACTCTGTCTTTTTTCAAATCCGTGTACCTCTTCTACAGTCTCTTCTTCTCCGGGATTTAAAGCTGGAAAATATCCTTTTTTCCGGTAAAATGAATCAAGTACTGTTTTCGGTCCGTTACGCCAGGGAAGCATGGTTGCATCTGTAGCATTTTTTCTTGCCCCTTCGTATGCTTTGTCCATGTCAAAATCCCTTATATTCTTTCTGTATGCGTCGAGAAACACTATTGTAGAATGGAATCCATGCATGGCAGGATTATCTTTATAAAGCAGAGGGAACTGGGGCATCCACCCGCTTTGTTCATACATTTTTACATAGGATTGAAGCATATCCGCTTCGATCTCAGGGTCGAGAATCATCCGTAAAGGGTGATGAGCAAGGTAAGTATCCCATACCCAGTCATCAACATAAAAATCATCTTCGGATTCATGGACATGGTGGTCATAGGCGCTGTAATATCTGCCATATTCATTGATATTTATCATTCTTTCATATGTCCGGTACAATGCAGTAAAAAAAGTTCTTTTCTGAGCTTCAGTGCCTCCTTTAACACTGATCTGACTTAATGTTTCTTCCCATATCTTTTTGCCATTTTCCTTTTTCCCCTCAAAATCCCATCCGGGAATTTCATTTTCGAGATTATTTTCCGCCTGTTCATGACTGATAAATGAGACGGCATATCTGAATTCAACGGGATCTTCGTTATTCCCCGGGAATTTAATCCAGAGAACTGACTGCTGTTCGGAATCTGGAGGATCTTTTTCAAATTTTGCCACTTTGTTTATAATACCATACACATATGCTCTCATGCCCGAAAAATCTTCGGTTCCTCTGATAATCCCCTCCTGCGAAACTTCCCAGTTGCCATTGTTCACAATATGGAATCTTAATCTTTTATCACCATGTGATGGAAAAGTGAACCTGAAATAACCGGATTTTTTGCAGGGAACAAATTCAGTTGTGATATTTTCATCAATCAGAAATGTTGAATAGTAGTAAGGTCTGGCAACTTCGAGATCGTGATCATACGTTTGTTTGTCATTCCATGTATCTTTTGAAGGATCTCCTGTTCCGGGAAGGACCCCGAAAAGTGGGGTCTGGCGATGTGACGACATCGTCAGCGGGAAAAAACTGATCTGGTCATCAAGGTAATCTTTACGGACAGGATGCATTCGTATAGCCTGGTTGGGCAACTGTATATTCGGCCTGGTTGGCTGCAGCAGATGCCCGACTCCGCCGATATGAGGGTCTGCATAATCAAGATTGCTTTTTTGATTATTATTTTTATTGCAGCTGGTTGACAGGGATAACAAAACAACTACTGCAGATATCTTTAAAATGTTATAAGTCATGTTATTAATATTTAATACTGTTAAAGTTGGATAGTTTTGTCATAAATTCCTTATGCTATTGGCATTTGCAAATTTATAAATAACAGATCATTTCTTCAGAAATTTCAAAATTAATCTAAAAGTCATAGTAAGGTTATTTTCAAATTAGTAAATTTAGTATATCAAACGAGCATGATTGTAAAATCACATAATTGTATGATTAAAACATATACAAGTTCCTTATAATACCTTTGAAAATAATTAATTTTTTTATATGAAAATTCAAAAGACCTGTAGAATGAAGAAAATTTCCATTTTCATATTTATTTTATACCTGATAATGAATGCTTCAATTAATCCTGCTTTTTCCAAAAACAACGGAAAGCAGGTTTATTATGATCTCCCTTTTTCCCAGGATTACAGTATTAAATATTATTATAATGTGCAGGGTGTGTCGCTTAAAAAGGTCGAAGCCGACCTTGACGGGAAAATTAAAGTATTGTCATCTTCAGGATTACTCCATCCGTATGCGGGTGCTTTTCTATATCCCGGAACATTGGAACCGGATTTAACTTACCGTCCATTCTCCCGCAAAAATATTTCTGATCTTAAAGTTTATAATCAGCAATTTGTTTACCTTGACGATGAGGCGGTCCTTAGCAATGCATGGGCCGGCAAACTTTTCTCAAAGCATAAGATGCCTGCTGCAGTAATTTTTGAAGGAGGAGAAGATTTTTCATTCCTGGTATCTGACGGAAGGGACTTAAAATATATTAAAAGTTCAGAAATATTATGGGAGGGAAAGCTTTCCGGAAAAGTAACTGATATTAAATTCAGTCATGAAGAAAATACCTTCCGGATCTTAACTCCGTCATCACTAAGCACTTTTTCTCCGGAGACAGGTAAAATCAAAACAGTTTTTGAAGGGAGCGGTTTTACTTCATTTGATGTGATTGCAAATAATAGAATTGTAATCGGAACCGATAACGGATATCTTGAGATCAATGGTGCTACTTCTGAAATGACTGGTGAACCGAAAATAAATTTACCTTGTCCGGAAATTACCGCAGTAAAAGAGATAAACGGAAATATATGGTTCGGATCAGTCTCCGGAGCATTTATGCTAAAAGAGAATGGTAAATTCAATTATTATTACGGGCAGCGCTGGCTGCCGGGTAATAAAGTATCTGATATTTCTGAGGGACCTGATGGTTCAGTGCTGGTATTAACGGATAAAGGACTCGGACAAATATTTTTTAAGGAGATGACTCTCAGGGATAAAGCCATGATCTTCGAGGAGCAGGTACGGTTGCGTCATATAAGGTATGGGTTTAATGCCACATTGAGCGGACTTAAAAACGGTAATCTTTCAGGAGGATACTTAAGCGATTCGGATAATGACGGGCTTTGGACCTCAATGTATCTGGGAAGTCAGATTTTCAGGTATGCAGTAACCGGATCCGACGAAGCCCTGCAAAATTGTATCAGTTCACTTGATGCCATGGAGAGGTTATATACCATTAATCCGGTCGAAGGATTTCCCTCCCGTTCGTTCGAG
>CAZIOB010000050.1:0-3281 GCA_964540755.1 uncultured Prolixibacteraceae bacterium
CCGGCATTAATAGTTCCATCTTTTAAATCTGCCGAACCAATATCTTTAAGAATAAATTTTTCAAGGGAGATCTTCCCATTCAGTACATTCAAAGTAGCCTTCTTACCCACCACTTTACATGTTCCCCATGCATAGCCGTTACTCCAGAAATAAGTCCCGGGTTTGGATGTAAAGGTCATTGATCTATCTACTCCCGAATAATGAAAACCAGTCAAAGAAAGAACAGCCGACCAGCAGGCCATAGCCCTTCCGTAATGATGACCGCACTCCGCTTCATTAAAAGGACTGCGTTTTTTCCCGTCGTAACGGTCCCTTATATTGCGGATACACTTCAATCCGTTTTCAGTTTGTCCCTCCTGCAGCATACCTACGGCAGCAGTATATTCGAATCCTGTCATCACTTCCGTGAAATAAGGAAAAGGCTTCTCCGGCCTTGATTTCGGATAGGCAGCCATCAGTAATACAGCTTCATCACCAAGAGCATAACTTCTCATGCAATTAAAATGACCGGAAAGATCAGACCGGTAATTATATTTCATTATGCTCTGAAGAGTTTTTGCAACATTTTCCCTTTTCACAAGATAACCCAGTCCGCAGACATGAGCCATGTACTGTCCAACCAGCTGATCAACCAGACAACCCTCTCCAAGCTGATAATCCGGATTCCCGTAATCAGATGCTCCCATGCCCACAAGCTGTTCTTCAGGTATATCCTCTTTTTCAGGAACTATTATCTTATGAATATAATATTCACCGTTAAAAAGATTTTCATCAGTCCATTTGCTGCCGCTCTCAAACAATCTCCGGCATTTCTGCGCCATTTCATTATCCTTCATATAATCCGCCATCTCTTCCATCGCACGCAATGCACCCAGATACCAGATGGTCATCTGCGGATTGGGGCCATAATACTCAACATCCATCGTGTTATGCTGGACACCCTCCATTACGCCATCCTGATTGCCGTCCCAGCCTCCTTTTTTCCATGCATAGCTAAGCGCTGCTTTTGAGTCCGGGTACAATTCCTTCAGGAAATCATCATCACCTGACAGTTGCCATTCCCTGTATAATTTCAGAATACATCCCATCTGGCCGTCCGCTGCAACTTTTCGAAACTCATCGATTCTATCAAAAGGCAATTTCACCCGGAAGCTCATCAGTCCTTCATCATTAGTTGCTATACTCTCAACCTTTCTCATGGTCTTTGCCAGATCGCCAAAAAGAAATGCAGTAGTTGTTTCGTAATTCCAGACATGGGTACAGCTTCCCCAGCAACTACCTGTTCTGTCGTTACATCCCTCCCATACAAAAAAATTCCCGTCAGACAAACGAAAACAGGTCTGTGTTCTAAGTGTACTTATATTGAAAAGTGCAGCTTCCTTAACCTCCTCTGGCAGATCGCTGCTGCAAAGAGCTTCCACAAATTCCACAGTTTTATTTTCCAGATAATCCAGTTCAGGCAAAGTCTTTACAGCAACATCCCATGCCCCCGAATACTGAGTTGCATAATAATTCATCATAGTCTCAACCGACCAGGCAGTCCTGTTAGGAAAATACCAGGTCAGCAGGAACCGGACTGTTTTAGTGCCATTTGCCGGAACAGTATTACTCACAACAAGAGAAGCCATTGGTTTATCTGTATTTTCATCCACCCTGTTCTCCAGCATCCCATCATCCGAGAAATCATCCCAGAAGTCCAGCAAGGAAGAACCCCAATGAACAGGCAGCCAGGAAGTACGATACGAAATTTGTCCCTGTGACGGACTAACCAAAGCCATCTCACCCCACTGTTCAGCATTTTTATCGACGCCATCAGAAGTAAAAAAGATACCCCTCAGTCCCTTTTCATCACGAAACCTGTTTTTATTCTCTTTAGCTTTCCCCTGGCTTCCATCCTCTCCTATAAAATTAAGCATAGTACCACAGATGCTGAATGAGACCTCCTTACCGGAAGTGTTTATCAATTCAAAATCGATGACAGCCAACGGGATACTGCTGTTATCTACATCACCGGGAGTAAGAGGATTAAAAGCCTTTATCCTGATATCCAAAGGTATCTGGGGCGTTTTCAGATTCACCTGTCCGAACGGATAAGCGGCCTCAAAGGTATTTTCACGGAACCTTGGCAATCCGTGATTAGTGCCTATAGCTCCCGAGCTTCCCTCATAAAGGAAAAACGGAAGCGGGCCTTCAAGCAGACGAGCATCCTTTTTGCCATCCACCTCGGTAAACAGAGCAAAAAAAGGCGAATTATTACTTCCCGATGCAGGATTATACCCCTTTGCCGGCCGGTTCATGATCTCCCAGTCCTGCAGGTTGCCCCTGCCACCCAGCGAAACCGTGCCCGTACCAATACCACCAACAGGCAAAGCAATTTTACAGGTATGCTCCTGGTCGTACTTCTTAAGCACCGGCCAATCCTTTGAATAACCGGAATAAACTAATAATAAGGTCAAACAAGTTGCTAATGTGACAAATTTAGTTTTCATATACGTTTAAAATTTTATATTACTTGAAATAAATTAATTAAAAATTTGAGAACGTATGGAACCGCTACGCTCTCACATATTCTTTTTTAAATCATACACTTTTGTGTTATTTTTTGATTAAAAAAAACAATGCCCGTTTCATAGTATAATTATTTTATTAGTGATTCCTTATTAAAGATAGGAATTTCGGGTGATTAATGCAATTATCCGAAATATTTACTATTACACTCAAAAATCATAAATGAAACCAGCATAATTGTAAAATCACACTTGTATGCCATAGCACATCGGTGCGAAGGTAAACTTGTACGTAGCAGCACATCAGTGCGAAGGCACACTCGTACGCAGTAGCACATCAGTGCGAAGGCACACTTGTACGCAGTAGCACATTGGTGCGAAGGCACACTCGTACGCAGCAGCACATCAGTGCGAAGACATATAAGAGCATGATTAAAACTTATGCGTCTTCAATATACCTTCATAAATAATTAATGAGGCCAATCTAAAAAGGCACTTCGCGGCCTATTTAGACAACTTATAAAATTTATTAAACTGTTTTCAATCAGTCATAAAAGGGATAAAGCATTTATTAATAATAGTATTAGTTTTTATACTGAACTCAGTAATTTTAATCACGAAAATATATTGCAGTTATATATTATAGTCTGAAATATGGAAGCAAATAGCAAAAAAATTCTTTAACATTGTATTTATAAAAATTTTATTCTATTAAAGTAAAAAAAAATGAAACGAGCATGATTGTAAAATCACCCAAGAGTATGATTAAAACTC
>CAZIOB010000051.1:0-26968 GCA_964540755.1 uncultured Prolixibacteraceae bacterium
TGATTCCAGGATATCATTATTTACAACTACTTGTCCATCCTGTTTATACTCAATAACCGATTTTTTTTCTTTCAATGATATACTTTCTCCATGTGGCCGTATCAACTGGGCTTCATTGGGATTGACAGGTTCGGGAGTTTCGTGTGCAAAAAACTGTGGATTGAAATTATCCTGTTTGTAAAACAACAAAGCCCCAATGGCAAAAAATAAAACAGCAACGGCAGCATACTTCATAAGTGCAGCAAGCATTCTTGTACTTTTTCTTTCTTTATCTTCTACTTGTCTTAAAATCCTGGTAAACAATAAAATTTTATCATGTTCAGATAACTTCCTGTTATCAGTGCGTAAGTGTTGAAGTATATTTTTTGCTTTTTGAATATTTTGTTTTTCGTCAGGATTGCTGGCCTGGTAATTTTTCCACCATCTGTCAAGATGATCGCCATTGGAGAATATCCATTCTATAAAACGTTTATCTTCAAAATATTTGCTTATATTTTCCATGTATTATTATGTAATTCGTTATAAAAGGATTTCAACTGTTAAAATATGGACAGATTTTTTAACATTTTTTTGATTGACTCTGGATTACGCTGATTTTGCAGATATAATAAATAACGTATTAACGAATTATTGACGGATTTAAAAAAATTTACCTGCCCGAGATCATCCACAATATAAAAGCTTGACTTTCAAACAACTCGCGCATTTTTTTTAATGCCCGGTAAACTTGTTTCCGGACCGACTCAACGGAAATATTCATAATCCGGGCAATTTCAGGATATGGCAATGATTCATTAAAATGAAGGTATAGAGCTTCTTTCTGTTTGGAAGGCAGGTTTTTGACCATTTTTTGAATATTCCGGGTCAATTCTGTTTCTTCTTCCTTTTCAATGAGAACTTTTTCTATGCTGTATTCTGGTTCGAATAACAGGTCGTCAGTGGTTTCCTCAACCAAACGGCGGTTTCGTTTTATTTTTTTTATAAGGTTTCGTTTGATGGCCAGTATCAAATAATATTTAAGATTTCCGGGATCGGTTTTATTATTTTTTCGTTTTAAATAAAGATCAACAAAAATATCCTGTATGGCATCCTTAACCAGGTTTTCATCTTTACATATTTTAGTACCATAATTAAAGAGGGCATCAACATACATATTGTATATACAGGCAAAAGATTCTTTATCTCCGGCCAAAAATCCTTTCCAGATAATAGAAATATTTTTGTCTCTTTCGCCCATTTATTTTCATTCAGAATATTGGCTATTAGCTGCAAATATAACTAACATATTTTGTTAAAGGCAACCGGAGTCAGAGATATTTTATAATATGCTGCCGGGAATTATACAAAATCAGGATCGATCTGTCTGACATATATCGTAAACAAAAATATAACTAATAATACCAAAAATTTTTGCATTTAGTTATCCGATTAGATAACTTTGAGGTATGAAAAAACCAAATAATAATTTGACTTCGTGGGATGATCATCTTGATAAGAAGTATGGTAAACCAGGAACTCCAACCAGGGAGAAATATGAAGAAGAGTTTGAAACCTATAAAATCGGAGTATTGATTCAAGAGGCAAGGAAGAGACAGAAATTAACAGATCCCATTTCCCGGTCAAATCGTGATCTTAAATGTAAAGGCGTATTTGCAGGGACGAGCTGCTTCTTTCTGCAGATTTTCAGGTATTTGAATAACCGTTACTCCTTCAGATTCATTATAATACCATTTAAGATCTGCCTTATTTCCCAGAAGGTAAATCTCAGATCCCTGGCGTGGAGTGACTGATCTCAATCTCAATTCTTTGCCGGGCCATTTCATAGTTATTGCATAAACCTTTTGTCTGTCCTTGCTACAGGTATACCATATATCTCCTTCTGATATGGCAGAGTAAGGTCTTGTTCCATAAATACCATCCCCGTTTACTTCCAGCCATTTACCAATATCTCTCAACCGTTTTTCCTGTATCTTCGGTAATGCCCCATGTTCATCCAGATTCACAATTAATAAAAGATTACCTCCGTGGGCGACTATATCAACGAACATCTCAATAAATTCTTCTGAACTTATCACATTCTCTTCAGTATCCTGCCAGTTATAGCCGAATGACTGGCTGATGCCCCGGCATTCCTCCCACGAATGTCTGAGTTTGTTTTCATCCTGGTGACTGTGATATTCACTTGTGAAAAAATCCCCGCTCACAAACCGGTGCCATTTCTTTTCTTTGTCCTTTGCCGGCCCGCTCAGTGATTCATAAAAAGGGTCATCAAAAGATAAACCCAACCGGTCATTGACCGCCACTTCTTTTCTGCCTTCAGCATTATTGTAAAAATAGGCTGCTATCTCATAACTTTGAAGCTCCTTTACCGGAGTGCTCCAATCACCATCATACCAAAGAATATCAGGATCATACCTGTCTATAAATTCCGTTGCCTGCGGGACAAGATAATCCCTTGCAAAATTGTTTACCGCTATTTTTCCCGAAGTCTTTTTCTCCAGTTCCTTTGAATATGGCTCTGTTTTTCCTCCCCATTTGCGTATGATCATGTTGTTTTCATCATCAATCAGCGGATACTCCCATTCCTCAAGACTAAAATAAAAACCAAATTTCAGTCCCTCTTTTTTACAACTCTCAACCAAAGGTCTTATCAAATCTCTCTCCGGACCCATATCACCTGCATCCCTCTGGGTAAAAGAAGACGGCCACAAGCAAAAACCTCCGTGATGTTTGCAAAAGGGAACTATATATCTCATACCTGCTTTTCTGGCAATCTTTATCAATGTATGAGGTCTATAATCATTGGCCGTAAACATAGGAATAAAATCATCCCGTTTAAAATCTTTTCCCCAGTTCTTTTCATGATATTTCACAAATGTGGAATCTGTATCAAGACGCTGTTCGTACCAGTCGGGGTACATAGCCTTTCCATCCTCCCTCTTAGGCGCCCATCCTGCAACAGACCACAGTCCCCAGTCGATAAACATTCCAAACTTGGCATCTTCGAACCAATCCGGTGTCGGATGACGTTCGATTGACTTAAGAGTTGAGTTCCATTTCCCTTTATTATTTACATCCTCAACTTTTGCATTCTGACAGGCTGATATATGCAAAATATATTCGGAAAAGTTATTTTTTAATTCTTTAAGAGTGTATCTGTATTTGTCCGCATGCCAGTAATCCGGCCTCCGGTTCTGCCTGGGAGCATAAGGTATTTTTTCATCATCAGTTTTTTGCCCGTTGACAGAAAAAACAAAAAACAGGGAAAGTAATAAAGTAACCACCTTTAAATTTTTCATAAGATCAGATTTATTTTCAGCTAATATAAAAAAAATAAAAATATGGGTTATATTTTATTCATATTGAAACTCCCGGCAGCAAGCTGACGAGATATCACAATGGGATCTTTATATTTCGATACCCCTAAAATGCATGAAACAAACCTCATGAGATCAAAAAAAATCCATTAAAAGGAATTCAGAATGTTAAACCATTAGCATTGTTAAAATAAAAAAATTTTCACATTTAGGTTATCCACGCTCATTGTTTTCATACTTCTCTGAGAAATTAATTTACCTATGGTTATCTTTTAAGCAATCAAATAATAAAAATTAAAATCCAATGCTTGAGTTTGTAAAAAAAAGGTATTTATTTTGCCATAAAATTGGAATATTATTTTGAAATTTTTAAACCCAAAGTGCCGGAATGAAAATTCATCAAAAGATTCGCTTGTTATCTGTGGTAAGTTATCATGATGGCTGCAGGAATTACAATTTAAAATTATTTATTACAAATGAAGAATACTTATCTCGATCTCATTGAACAGTCTTATTATTTTCCACAGGAGGGATTTGACCTGCAGGATGGCAATCTGTCATTTTATGGTGTTTCACTGAAATATCTCATAAATAAGTACGGAACCCCGTTCAGATTAATGTACCTGCCGCGTATCGGCGACCAGATAAAAAAAGCACGCAATCTGTTCCGCAGGGCTATGAAGGCAACTAATTACCAGGGTAACTATCATTACTGCTATTGCACCAAATGCAGCCACTTTCACCATGTTATCAATAAGGCGTTGCAATATGACGTAAACCTGGAAACTTCTTCTTCGTTTGATATCGACCTGATACAAAATCTTTATCAGCAGGGGAAGCTGGATAAAACCATAAAACTGGTGCATAACGGATATAAAACCGATTTATATGTACAAAAGATAATTGATCTTCAGAAAATGGGTTTTACTAATTCCACTATTGTACTGGATAACAGGAACGAACTGAAAAAAGTACTGAAATTTGCCAATGGCAAGAAAGTACAGATAGGCATAAGAAAAGCAATAGATGAGGAACCACAAAGCTCTTACTATACTTCAAGGCTCGGTATCCGCTCATCTGAAATTCTTGATTTTTACAGAAACAGTATTAAGGACAAATCTAATGTGCAACTTACTATGTTGCATTTCTTTGTGGACTCAGGGATTAAAGACACCATTTACTATTGGGGGGAATTTCAAAAATCCCTGAAGTTATATATTGAGTTAAAAAAAGAGTGCCCAACCCTGAATGATATTAACCTTGGAGGAGGATTTCCTATCAGAAGCCATCTCGGATTTGAATATGATTATGAGTATATGATCAGTGAGATCGTCAAATACATTAAAGATGTTTGTAAGGCCGATAACATCAGGGAACCTGATATTTACACTGAATTTGGAAAATATACGGTAGGCGAAAGCGGGGCAACCATTTTTTCGGTTCTTGACCAGAAGCAGCAGAATGATGCCGAGCTCTGGTATATCATCGATAACAGCCTTATGAATACCATACCGGATGCCTGGTCTATTTTTGAAAAATTCATATTGCTCCCTATTAATAAATGGAACAATGAATATACACGGGTAAATATCGGGGGAATAAGCTGTGACCATTCAGATTATTACAATTCTGAAGATCTTAACCAGCAAATATTACTGCCAAGATATTCTTTAAGGGAAAAGGAACCTCTTTACCTGGGTTTTTTCCACACAGGTGCATACCAGGATTCAATAAGCGGCTATGGGGGTATCAAGCACTGTCTTATACCTTCGCCGCAACATGTAATAATTGATCGTGACGAAACAGGAAATTTTGTTGACTATGTTTACCGCAATGAGCAGACAGTGGATGACATGTTTAAAATATTAGGCTACAGCACTGCAATGGATTAGTACCGGGATACTTTGTCCCCGTAATCATACTGCCCCTTAAAGATGATCCTGAATTTGACGGATAGCTTTGTGCCCGTGCTACTGAAACCCGGTTGGGAGTTGTTAATAAACTGACCGGAGCTGCACTTTTCCCTGACTGGAAAACTGGCGATCATGCAAACGGGCATTTTTTGTAAATGGACAGAGGGATGCCTTCAAGTTTATAGATAAATAAAAAGGCTGCCCTTTTTTGAGACAGCCTCCGTGATATAATTTTTTTTTATCAGCTTATATTAATATTCATCTTCGTTAAAAAAGAAATCGTCTTTACTGGGATAATCGGGCCAGATATCCTCTATGCTTTCATATATTTCCCCTATATCTTCGATTTCCTGCAGATTCTCAATAACTTCCAGTGGTGCACCCGACCTGATGGCATAATCTATCAGCTCATCCTTAGTGGCCGGCCAGGGTGCATCTTCCAACTTTGATGCTAATTCAAGAGTCCAGTACATCTTAATGAATTTTATGTGATTCTACTCATTTTTTACAATTGCGCGAATATAATAAAAAATTAATACGAATGATAACTACCTGAATTTTTTTTATAAGTAAACAAATGCCCGGTTTCAGAACAATTCAAACCATTCTGTATGTTAATCTGAAATGCATTATAAATCAACCACAAAAAGCAGATTACCATTGATTTACCACCAGGTAAAAAATTTTTAACTACTTACATTAAGTTCTGTGTGAGTTACCAAAACATTCACGGAATAATTATCACGGAGATAATCAGCCACCTTCTCCGCTGCATAAACAGAACGATGCTGTCCGCCGGTGCATCCAAAGCTTACAGAAAGACTATTAAATCCTCTTTCCAGATAATTTTTCACTGACTGGTCGATAAGGGAGATAACTGATCTGAGAAATATTTCAATTTCCGAATTTTGTTCAATGAATTGCCTCACTTTCCTATCCTTTCCTGTCAGGCCTTTAAATTCAGGATAACGGCCGGGATTGTCCAGGGCCCTGCAATCAAAAACAAATCCCCCTCCATTGCCGGATGGATCGTCAGGAATACCCTTTTTATATGAAAAACTATTTATACGAACTGTGAGGTTACTTTTAACATTTCCGATTTCCATGAGTTTTCCCGACTCAGTGAGTCCTTTTAATACTTTCATCAGTTCAGGCAGTATAACGGGAATATCGATCATGGATAGCAATACTTCAAGATTCTTTACAGCAAAGGGAATGCTTTTTAAAAATGCCTCCTTTTTTTCATAGTAACCCCTAAATCCATATGCCCCCATTGCCTGCATCAGCCTTATTAACGCGTATCCGTTGAAAAAAGGCCTGAATTCTTTTTCATTAAATGATAAATAATTATTAAGTTCAGAAATATAAAAATCTAACAGATATCGACGAATTTCCTGTGGAATATCAGCCTTACTGTCAAAGAGTAGCGAGGCCACGTCATATTGCAGGGCACCCTTTCGTCCACCTTGGTAATCAATGAAATAAACCTGCCCGGCATTAAGCATTATGTTGCTCGACTGAAAATCACGATACATGAAATAGTCTGATGAGGCTGTGAGAAGATAATCGCTGAATGCCTGGAAATCATCTTCCAGCGCCTGCTCATCAAAGGGTATTTTTGCAAGCTTTAAAAAATAATATTTAAAATAATTAAGATCCCACATCATCGACTGCTTGTCAAATGCTTCCCGGGGATAGCAGACTGAATAATCAATATCCTTTCCCGCTATAATCTGAAACTTTGGCAATACCCTTAATACTTTTTTATATTCATACACTATATTTTCTGAAAAACCCTCCTTTTCACGTTTAGCAGAAAGAAATCCGAACAAGGTAGTGTCCCCCAGATCTTCAATAATGTACTTTTTTAAATCGGGACTGACAGCGTATATCTCTGCCACAGGCAATTCATTTTCCCTAAAATGCTTTGTAAACGAAAGGAAAGCCCTGTTTTCCTTTATATCTTCATTATATACGCCGATAACCGTCCTGTATTTATTACCAAGCCTGTAATATTCCCTATAAGATCCTGATGGAGGTAATATATCCAAGATATCGGCCTTTTCCCTGAAATGGCTTTCAAAAAGCTCAATAAGTTGGTTTTTTGCTTCTTTAATCATACGAAAATTTAAAGATTAAATGTATTTTTATTTCACTAAAATCGATGCATATGAAGTTCAAAAATATTCATTTTTTAGGGATACTCAGAATTTTTATTTTTATTGCCGGCATTTTCTTCCTGATATGCCTCACACTGGCATTTACTTCCCTGCCCTATTACGGAATACACTGGCTTGGCACAAGCAGATCGGAATTAAAAGAAGATCCTGAAACAATAATATTGCTTGGGGGAGGCGGAATGCCCGGCGAATCAAATCTAATGCGAAGCTGGTACACCGGCCTTGCAGCAAAAAGTTTTGAAGAAGCCGCTGTTCTCATTGCCATGCCGGGTGAATTGACAGATTCTCTAAGTACACCTTTATTAATGAAAAAAGAACTTATTTTGAGAGGAATACCTAAAAACCGTATTATTCATGAAAACAATGGGGCCAATACCCGTGCACAGGCTCTTTTCTGTAAAAATATTCTTGATGCCAATGATCCTGTATTATTAGTTACATCGCCTGAACATACTTTCAGGGCAGTATTGTGTTTCCGGAAGGCAGGATTTAAAAAGGTTTATGCTTTACCGGCCTTTGAAAATGCCACTGAGGCTGACCTGACCTTCACAGATGATGAGCTTGGCGGCAATAAACTTATGATCCCGGATGTAGGACACAATATATCGCTGCGTTACCAGTTATGGAACCACCTCAAGTATGAAATTATCTTCGCACGTGAAATAGTGGCTATTTGCTATTATAAAATCAGGGGTTGGATTTAATCAACATAAATTTTTCCAACTCCCCATTCAATAAAATCCTCCTTATATTCTTTAGCGAAGGCATTTCTTGCCTCATCACCCGTACAATGTGAAGGAGCAACCTTTTTAACTCCCAGTTCCCTGAATTTTTTAATGACACTGAGAGGAGGGTGGTGAAATCCTCCGGCAACAAGATATACGCTATCTCTGTCCATGAGTTTTTTAGCCGTTTCAACAATCCTTACAATACCGGGATGAGCACAGCCTGTAAGGACTATTATTCCTTTTTGGGAATCTAAAATTAAAGATTGTTCTTCCGGAGGACCGCTAAGCTGCCCTGTGGAATAAACAAATTTACTAATTTCTTTTGCTGCTGATATTTCTTCATATTCAGCTCCCCGGTCAACTATCATATCTTTAACAGAATTCGGAAAGGAAGCTATTGTAAACACAGTTACCTCACTGTTTTTTTCCAAGAATCCCTCTAATCCCCCGATATGGTCCAAATGTATATGTGAAATAACTACTTTATCAATTGATGCAGGATCAATATCCATCTTATTCATATTATAAAGCAAGATTGAAGGATCACCTCCGGTATCAAACAATATCCTTTCTCCCGGCAATTCTATAACACATGCCAGTCCCCATGCGGATTTCAGATCAGGATTAATTATATAATTATCATAAACCGATTTAATTATAATTTTCGGTTTTTCTTCTGATGAATCAACTATTAAAGGATTCATTTTAGTATTATCATTTGAACAAAAAGCCAAAAACATAACAGTTGTTGTCAATATTAATAAGATTTGCCTTTTCATGCTTAAAATTTTTTATTACTTGTAATAAATTAATTGAAAATTTGAAAACTTATGGAACACTGCCTGACTTATCAGGTATTCTAAGCACTTCGCCTTGCATATTCTTTTTTAATCATACACTTATATGATATTTTTTGATTTAAAAAATAACAGGCTCGTTTAATTTTTCTATGATGCTGAATAGCTTTATAAAGTCCTGATATGGATAAAATCTGGAAATACCAGGTATTTTATAATCTTTTAAAACTTATGAGATAAGAATTCCATCTTTTTCCGAAAGATAGAATCTTTTAAAGTAGTTCCTCCATAATGATTATTAATTAAATCCTTTAAACCAACTATTTACGACACAGTAGTATTTTTAGCGGTAAATCCGGAGACTGATACCCGGATATCACCGATGACTGATTCTGCGGCGATGTTCTTCAGATTCACAATCTCTTCCTCTCCAAAAAGTTCCACATTGCTTAGTTCCCATGTTTTCCCGGTTTTAATATATTTATCTTCACAGAGATTATTAAAAGAGAGAAGCTCCCATCTCGTTATTCTTTTTGAACTTAATTTTGAAATAAAATCCCCTGTCCTGCTTACATTTTCTTCAGTTGCCGTCAATCCGGGAACAAGAGGTGTCCTTATCCATATCTCATACCCGGGATCATCCGTATCCCCTGATGCAATTGCCCTTAAATTACTTATCACTTTTTCATTTTTCCTTCCCGTAAATGACACATGTTTATCATTATCAAACTCTTTCAGATCATAAAAAACATAATCAACAAATGGCAAAACTGCCATTAACTTATCTTTTGAGACAAAACCGCAGGTGTCCAGGGCAACATTTAATCCTGCCTCTTTACATTTTTTAGCCAACTCAATGATAAAGTCAGGATAAACCAGCGGTTCACCGCCTGTAAAAGTGACGCCGCCCCCGGAATTTTGGTAATAGAGTGAATCCTTCATGATCTCATTGAAGATTTCATCCACTGAATAATATTTAGCGCCCAGCATAACCAGCGCTTTTGACGGACATGCATCCGTGCATGCTTCGCACCTGATACAATTATCCCTGTCCCAGTTGAAACTATTCTCCCCTATCTTAATAAGGCCATCAGGGCATGCTTTTTCACATTCTCCGCAATGAATACATTTCCTGGCTGTCCACTCCGGTTCAGGCAAATAATCCTGAGTCTCCGGATTATGGCACCATACACACCGCAATGGACACCCTTTAAAGAAAATGCTTGTCCTCAATCCCGGTCCGTCATGGGTTGAGAGCCTGTGTATTTTGGTTATCCGCGCCTTGTATTCAGTCATAAAGTGGCATAATTTACCCTTTCAATAAATTCCTCCTGGAATTTTCTGTCCATCATTACGAAATGAGCCGAATATCCGGTAACTTTAACAACTATACTGCGAAATTCGGGCTTTTCAGGATGCTTCATCGCCTCTTTCAGTGTTTCAAGGCTTACCACATTCAGATTTATCTGAACTCCACCCATTTGAAAGAATGTTTTTGCAAACTGATCTACCAGTACTCCTCTCTCTTCCTTCGGATTAAAAAACGAAGGACTCAACTCTACCTGGAAAGATCCGCCCTGAAATCCTGAATAATCAATATTGCAGAAAGAACGCGCAGTTGCTGCAATACCTTGCGTATTTCTTCCATGCATCGGATTATTCCCATGTGCTACAGGCTCATGTGCCTTTCTTCCGTCGGGTGTTGCCCCCATCATAGGCCCTGCATATGTATGCCCCATAAACTGGAAAAGCGATGGCCTGAAATGGCCTCCTTTATTATTCCTTTTATTCAGCATTAATTCACGTATATGCTCAGATATACCCACAGCCATCTCATCTACTTCTTTAACATCATTTCCATATTTGGGAACATTCAAAAAATGCTGTCTCATTATTTCATTTTCCTGCCAATCCTCTTTAAGAGCCTGAAGCAACTCTTTCAATGAATATCTCTTTTGTTCGAATACCAACTTTTTAACAGCAAATAAGGAATCAACTACATTTGGCGTTCCCAAAACATTTACAGAAGTGTAATTATTATTAACTGCTCCTGCCTCAGTCACATCTTTACCTTTTTCGATACAGCCGTGCATGCATAATGAGGTCACCAGTTCCGGCCATACATAAGGTTGCCAGAGATAAGTATTGTTTTTAAATTCAACCAGAGCGTCCATTGTAAGGTTCACCTCATCGTCATACAATTTCCAGAAATCCTCCCATTTATAAACATTTTTTTCTGCAGCAATATTAAGTGCGCGCATCATTGGCTGTATTAGAACCAAACTATTAAGGTCCTGATCATTATACTCCTTTCCAACAGAGCAATACCATTGACATCCGCTGTAAGAAATATTCCAGCTGTCTTCTTCACTATAACCCGAACGAAGCTCACTTGCCCTCATAACATCGTAATTAACGAGAGTGGGAGCTCCACATCCGTGACGCCCGACTACATCACAGGCATATCTCCAGAAACCGGGATCAATATCGGAATGCCACATAACACCAAGCTGATTATAACCGCCGGTCATGTCATAAGCCTCAATTCCGATCCAGCTCATTTCATTGGTAGCATCATTAAGGTTTTTATCACGGCCGCCAAAGGAAAAATAATTACCTCCGTATTTGAGGAACAACTCTGCAACAAGATTACGTGCTTCATCACGGGTGATAAGGCCTTTCTTTTTATCATTCAGATAGAAATCGATCAAATAAAGGTCCAGTCTGCCATAACCGTTACCATGCCCCAGCATCCTGTCGGCCACCTGGTAAAACTGAATCCACTGAACTGCTTCAATAAAAGATGAGGGAGCCTTTTGAACTATATTTTGACATGAGCTGGCAACAATCTCATAGTTCTTCTTTAATTCCGGATCTTCCTCCTCAGAAGCAAGATATTTTGCTTTTTGCGCATGACGCTCAACAAAACGCATAATAGCTTCCACAACTTTTATTTGTGCTTTCAGGTATTCAGAGCTTTTCTCATTCCTGTACCCCTCAAATTTCTTCTGGTTTTTCCTGATCTTCTCAAGCAAACCGCCCCACCCCAGTTTAAGTCCGATACTCAAATCAGGACAGGTATGGTTAAAGCTTATGCCCCCGGCTCCCAACTTTCTTGCTTCAAAACCTAATTTCTTATTTTCGTCAGGATACTGAAAATACCTTGCCTCATCGAGTTGCCAATGAAATTCTCCTACAATTCGCTCATTTTCATATACTTCTGCCGGAGAATTGTCGAGTAAGAATGCATAATCTTCAGCAAAATTCATAACATTCTGCTCAAGTCCTTTTACCTTTGAGGGCATTTGATTCACCTTGGGAAAAGGTATTCCGATATCAACCCTGCAGTTATGGTCACCAAGATTGATTCTTTTTGTTGATGCCGTTTCTCCTGTCGCAGGACTAAAAGTTGCAGCTTTACCGGACCAATGGTAAACAAGAAACTCAGCGTTATCCACATATACATCCCTTTTATGATTCTGAGCCAGAAACCTGTTTCTTTCCCATAACTTCTGAATCCTGGAATCTCTTTGAAAACGGGATTTAAAAATATTGAACTCCTGTTTTTTCTTTCTTTTTACAGTCTCCTTATTATTCATCGTTAAAGCTTTTAAAATTTTTTTATAAAATAACACAATAATTTTCATTTAATGTGTTTGGATATTATCAAAAATTTGGATAATATTATCATCTAAAAATATCTAATGATTGACAATTTTAACATAAAGCTCTTATTTGGAGGATTATCAACCTGTGATATTACTTGGTCGAGAGGTTATCAAAAAACAGACGATTGTTTCAAGATATATATACCGGTACATGGTGAATCTGCATTATACGGGGAAAATGAAAGCTACCTGCTTATGCCGGGGAGGATATATCTTATATCGGGATACAAATTAAAAAGGCAGGAATGCCTGGATGAGATGCGGCTGTACTGGTTTCATTTTTTACCCGAATCACTCATACTGCGTCATATAATTCTCAGTCAGCCTATGGTTATAAGCTGGCCCCTGAAAGATTTTCCGGGGACTGACAAACTTTTGAAAAAAACTTCTTCCTATTTTGTTTTCAGGAATGAGAGGGATACTTTATACAAAAGATATTTCCCAAAACAACATTTGGAATGCCTTATCCTGTCCTTTGTTCTTAACATTTTGTCCGTCCTGCTTGAAGATATTGACTATCAGGGAATAAGTGCCGGATTTTATGACACACGGCTCAAGAAAGTAGTTGAATACATGGACTCTAACTATATTGAAAATCCCGGCCTCGATGAATTAAGCCGAATTGCGAGTCTTTCAAAAGTACAGTTCTTAAGAAACTTTAAAAAATTTTTTAAAACCACTCCTTTTAATTATATGCTGAGGAAACGGCTGGAACTGGCAAGATTCATACTGTCCAATACCTCTCTTCCAATAACTGAGGTGGCCGCCAAATGCGGATACTACGATGAGGGTTATTTTACGAGGATATTCAAAAAAGAATTGGAAATAACACCTTCAGGTTACCGCAAAAAAATGCAAAAACAGGTGCCTTAGTTGTTTATTCTGCCTTTTTAGATTTCTTCAGTATATATTTAAATAAAAATCCATAAAGTGAAGTCAATAATAACGGGATAATGACAACGATAAGTGATATCCTCAAACTGAAACTGTCAGCTACAAGTCCGAACAGCAATGGAATAAAGAAACCACCTGAAATTCCCATTATCAGCAATGCAGAGGCCTGATTGGTATATTTGCCAAGATCAGTGGTTGCCAGGGAAAATATGGAAGCAAACATGATTGAAATAAAGAATCCTATTGCAGTAATAGAATAAATTCCGGCTTTTCCTCCTACGATCATGGAAAATATTACCAGCAAAGCTGCAATAAGAGCAAAAACTCCCAATATAATTGCAGGTTTTATTTTGGTCATAGTCCATGCCCCTAATAGTCTCCCGGCCATTAATCCGTAAAATATTATGGCCGAATACTCTACAGCCTTTGAGGTGCTGATTCCTCCTATTTCCTTAAAGTACGGAGTCATCAACTGGTAAAGTACTGCTTCCGCTCCCATATAAATAAACATTATTATGAATCCTATCACAAAATGGGAATACCTGAAAGCGCCCCGTTTATCACCGGTTATATTTTCTCCTTTTTTTACCTCGGTCGGATTTTCCGGCATCCCGGCAGTCCATACAAGAAATGACAGCAACAGGAAAATTGCAGCAATAAAAAGATAAAACACTTTTATCCCTCCGAAAATATTATCTCCATATAGTTCAAGGATAAACCAACCTCCTATTGGAGCCGTTAATGCCGCACCTATTGCTCCTATTCCCTGGGCGAAATTTATACGTGCGGCACGGTTCTTGATATCCCCCAGCACCCCGATATAGGGATTACATACTGTTTGCAGGATGGTAATACCTGAAAAAACCACGAAAAGTCCGGCTAAAAAGACCACGTAACTTCTTAAAAATGATGCCGGCAAAAATACCAGCAGGCCAAGGGCAGTGATAAAAGACCCAAGGGCAATGGCCTTCTGTGTCCCTATCTTTCCTATCACTATTTTTGCAGGATATGACATTAGGAAAAAAGCCAGGAATGAAAGCGATGTACCCAGTGAAGTTTCAGTATTTGACAGGCCAAAAGTTTCCTGGAAAAAAGCGGCCAGCACATTGAACAGGTTCCATACGAATCCCCATATAAAAAACAGAGCATATATCAGTACGAGAGGATAAACCGGTATTTGTCTTGATGATTTTTCTTGCATAATCTGGATAGAAATGTATTAGTATTATAAATTATATTTCCTCATCAAATTTCCCAAGCTGAAGCGGATATTTTCCGTATTCGCGTACCAGGTTAACAATGTAATCGTAGGTATGGCCGGATACACTGCTGGTTACAGAATGGTCCGACTGAAAAATAAATCCGCCGCGTTTTGCAGCATTAAGTTTACGAAGAACTTCTTTTTTAATTAATTCCTTATCACCCGTCTCCCAAATCTGTATATTGCTGTTCCCGCAATATCCTATCTTATCTCCATATTTTCTCTTAAGTTCAACGGAATCCATATGTGCCTTGGCTTCCAAGGGATTATAAGCATCCAGTCCCATTTCAATAAAATCTTCAAAAATAAGTTGCACATTTCCGCAACCATGATATATTACCGGCAGATTGTTTTTATGGCATTCATCAATCATTGCTTTTACCCAGGGCTTAAAATAAGCCCTCCAGTATTCAGGATCAAAAAGCATGGTATGGCTGTACGCTACGTCCCCCCAAATTACCATCCCGTCGAGCAGTCCGTCAGCCGCTTCTATCTGAGCTTTAATAGAATCCAGGTAAAATTGCCCGATCCTGTTGATCTGGGCACCGAACTGATCCGGATACATACCCATCCAGAACAGTGTATTTTCCTGGCCTATAAGTCTGGTAAGACACTCTGAACATTCGATAATACTGCCGTAAACAGGAAAATCAGGACGCAGATTTTTAACTGTTTCGATCCATGGAGGTGAATTTCGCTGAAAAGCATCTCCCACCCCGGCGATCTGGTTATCTCCCGGATCGAAATAACGTCTGCGGTCATAAGGATCATCAAACTCAAAAGCTTCCAGCTTTTCAATAGTATCATTATCCCATGAGATAAATTCCGGCATCGGGAAATCAAACTTTTTACGCATGACAGTCCGGAATCCGGTTTTTACAACTACTTCTGTTTCATCTTCCCTTATTGTTTCAAAAGGCTGGATTTTGGGATCCATATTCGGGAAGGTAACGATCCAGTCAAGGTCGTAATAATAATAAGGATCAGCATCAGGCGCCAGCCCGAGTTCCTGTCTCCACCGTTTAACAAAACTCCCCCAGAAAAAATCACTGATTGGAACCCTGTCAGGTTCCTCATGATTCAATGCTTTATTCATCCTGTCCAGTTTAGCCAGACAATTTTTTGTTCTTTCCATATCTATTTTATTTTGTTTATTTATAATTTTTATGTTAACAAATGGAAGTTGCCATTAATATTAACACATTTATATATATGCATCCTATTAAAGCTCATTTTATTTTAGCATATTTTTAACATCCCTTTTTCTTTCATCAGGAGTGACCTTCAAAAATATCATTTCTCCGTCTTTTAATCTAACTTCAACCGTAGTATTTTCAGGAGCGTGTAGTTTAAAATCAACATCCCACTCTTTTGGCCATGCAGGAAACAGGACTATCTCATCGCCGATTGTCTGCATAAGCATCTCCTGGAGGCCTATCATACCCGAGCCGCCCCAGTTATGATCAGGAACCCAGTCATGTCCAGGGCCCCAGAATGTCGGAAACCGCCTTTCACTGTTCATCAGCTTCCTCGTGTTATAATCAGCAGCCTCTTCAGTCATACCCATACGTGCGAAAAAGATACCATCCTGATGCCAACTGATTATTTTTCCTTTCCTGAAATCCGGCGCCAGTCTGTAGCTATTTTTAAAGATCTCTATCTCCGCGTCACCAAGCTTATACTGATTGAAAGGGAAAAGCGGATAGAACTGTGGCAATTCCTGGTTTGCCTCCTTTAACCACTCCCATGCCGGTTTTATTATCCTGACTCCACCGACCTCATCAAATCCGAAATCAGGTATCCTGTTAAGAAATCCCCTGTAATACTCTTTATCTTCCGGCGACATATATTTTTCATCAAGTTGAAGCATACTTTGAATACAGGCCCGCAGTCCTGCAGTCAGGTCACTCGGATTTGTAGCACCACGGTATGATTCACATGATGTGGAAGGATATATCACCAGCTTGCCGTTTTCATCAAGAGGCTTGCCACTGCGCATCTCCTGCCGTATCTGGTAATGCTTGTCAAAAAATATTGTTGCAGCTTTTACAAAAGGCATATACTCAGATATATCTTCCCCGCTGAACCGGTGGTATTCAAGGATCATGTACGCATGCTCCAGCTGTGACTCCCAGTGATATGCACATGACTGGTTAGCCATAACCCCTTCCTCTGCAAGATCATTATAACCACGGGCACCGTTAGCACGGGGATCCCCGAAGGGAATTTCCTGTCCCCTTGCCCTGTGGCCATTGCCTTCCCAGCCCCAGCCTGAACCAAATACCAATCCCGGGGCGTTCATATATTCCGGAAAGACAGCTCCTTCATGCCCGAAGTGCTTCTTCACCCTCGCTGTAGCTCCGGGTAATCCTTTCCGGTAAAGCTCAAACTGCGGAATAATGGCATCAAAATCACCTGCCTTGAGCATAGGCCAATACAGAAGCCTCTGGTTCTGGGCGGTATGTATGGCACCCCCCCATTGCCGCCAGTCGGGATCCCAGGCTATGTTTTCTCTTATAAGAACCGGGTCAAAAACAAGATTGCCCCCATTGAATTTGGTTGGATATTCTCCGTTTATGTTCCCTCCGAGCTGATATCTGAAAAGCTGATAATTCCTGCCCATCTGCCATGCAGGATCGTCAGGATCAGAATTTTCCGGATTGATAAAAATATAGCTCCGATTCCAAAACTGATGCCACCAGGCTACAGTCTTTTTAAAATCCTCCTGACGGCTTTTGGCACTATTCCCGACAGTCACCATAAGATGACCGTTCCACTCCTCAACTGTTTCAGCCTGCTCAACATGTGTCGCAATGGAAATACTATGTCTCTTTTTTGCTTTTTTACTTTTTATGCTCCATGATCTGTAAGGAGTGGCCTGGTAAACCCCCTGTCCGCTTTCACCGGGCACCATTCCGTCCCCGTAAAGAAGCCCGCCGAAAGTCCTGTTTTTAATATCATCATAGATCTCATCAGCGCTTGCTTCCAGTTCCTGCTGCTTAATCAGCAGATCCGGGACCAGTTTATCCTTTGGATTTCTGTGGTAAAAAAGGATGCCATCACCGGTTTGCTCAATAATATCCTTAACACGAATTACCTTACCGGGATAACCCTCAAGATTGAAACATGTGAACCGCTCTCTTCCTTCCGGCACATCCACCAGCTCATGGTCTTCCGTCCGCCAGCTTTCATAAAAGGCAGTTGCCGCAATATCCTTATCCGATTCAATATCAACATTCACCGTATGGTTAAATACATCAACCCACATCCTGACCAGAGCATTAAGGCCATCCTTCTGCCCTTCAATTTCTATATATCCGTCAGCCAGCTTAAGTTCCTGACGAAAAAATTCCTGATTATCAAAAGGATTCGGATCCAGCCTTACCCGGAACCTGCCCATTTTAAGGTATTCGCCATTTTCTGTAAGACTGCCGCTTCGTTGTATATACAGGAATAAATCACTGTTTTCAACCCACACATTACAACCTATATCGCCTCCCATAAGGGGCATTGATCCGCTTGAGTTCCTGCTCTGGCTGTTCCATACAATATTGTAGTGGCCGGGAATGGATGGCACATCATTTTTTTGTGTTTCATTGCACGACTGAAATAGCGTCAGCATGAAAATGACTAACGGTATGATTTTTTTTAAACGCATGGTCATAAAGATAAAAAAAATAAAAAAGTTACAAGTGAATTAAAACTCAACTAAAATCACTAATATCGAATGAATACACCTCATCTTCCTCTGTTTCTTTGGTAATTATCTTCCCTTTATACCTCACATTCAAAACATTTCCCAACAATGATTTGATCCCGGTTGAAATAAGTTCTCCATTTTCCCATGCAATATTAATCTCAAATCCTCCTCTTCCTTTAAGTCCCGATATGCTGCCGGACGAAAGCTTAGAAGGCAGTGCAGGCAGAATGTCGATATAGTAATCACCGTTTTCGTCCCTCAAATGCGACTGCAACAACATTTCCGTTATTCCTGAAGTTGCCCCGAAGTTGCCGTCAATCTGGAACGGGGGGCATGCATCAAGCATGTTCATATAAAGGCCGCCTTTCGACCATTGAAAATCGCCGCTTTTTGTAAGGACCATAAGATTCTTTAATAACAGGAAAGCGTGATCCCCATCCAGCAATCTTGCCCAGAAGTTAATTTTCCATGCCCGTGACCAGCCTGTCCCACCGTCACCGCGGTGAGATAACGTCACTCTGCATGCATCGGCAAGATCAGGGGTTGTCAGGGGATGGATCTCATTGCCCGGATGCAGTCCCCATAAATGTGAAACATGGCGGTGCTCATTCTCAGGATCATCGATATCCTTCAGCCACTCCTGTAACTGTCCGTATTGCCCTATCTGGTTGGGAGCTATCCTGCTACGTTTTTCTTTCAGCTCAGCCACAAAGTCCTGATCTACACCCAGTATCTCAGCTGCTTCTATTGTATTGGAAAAAAGTTCGCGTGTTATCTGATGGTCCATCGTGGGACCCATAACCAGTCCGCCAATTTCAGGACTGTTACCAGGACCGCTTACCAGCCATTCAGGATTCTCAGGATAAGGTACCAGATAACCTGCAAAAAACCGGCTGGCTTCTTTCAAAACCGGATAAGCAGTATTTTTCAGGAACTCTTTGTCACCTGTAAACTGGTACCTCCACCACAGGTGCTGGCTAAGCCATGAACCGCCTGATACCCAGATGCCGTGATTGGCATTATTGATGGGAGCAGTGCCCCGCCACAGGTCAGTATTGTGATGTGTTACCCAGCCATCGAGATTGTAATGTTCCTTAGCCACATTACGGCCTGTTTCTGAAATATCCTCAACAAGAGCAATAAGAGGATCAGCACATTCAGAAAGATTGGTCATTTCAGCCGGCCAGTAATTCATTTCTGTGTTTATGTTAATAGTGTATTTACTGTCCCACGGAGGCGCCAGCTTATCATTCCATATCCCCTGGAGATTAGCAGGCTGGGTTCCCGGTCGCGAAGAAGATATCATCAGATACCGGCCAAACTGGAAAAGAAGAGTGACAAGGCCGGGGTCCTGATCCTCCTTAAAAGAAGCAATACGCTCCACTGTAGGCCTCTTTGATATCTCAGAACTGCCCAGATCAAGAGACACACGGTTCAGCAAAGCGCTGAAATCGGAAATATGTTCTGTTTTAAGATCTTTATAATTTTTCCCCTCAAGGTTTTCAAGATAATTTATACAACGTTCCCCCGGATCTGCAGAGATATCCTCATAATCTACAAAACTGGTTGCAGCAACCAACTTAAGAGTGGCGGTGTTTGCACCGGAAACCTTAACAGAAGCATTATCCTCATCAGAAGTAACCTTGCCGCCTCTGGTTTCTATTTTCAGCCGCGCTTCAAAGGATAGCAGGCTTTCCGGATACGGATTTCCGTCCCTTCCCAACTCCTGGGGATAATCATTTGCTTTTCCTTTCAGTACTATCTGTCCATCCTCTATAGAAATACTGTACTCATCATGAGGACAATCAAGCCCGGCTGTAAAATTCAGGGCCCCGTTCTCAGAAGCCTCCAGTCGTACGATAAGAGCCTGAGCGGGAAATGAACTGAATACTTCGCGTTTATATTTAACACCATCTGATTCATAGAATATAGTTGATATAGCTTTCTCCAGGTCGAGGCGCCGCTCATAATTGACTGCATCCTCATGGCCCGGGAAGTTCAGCAGAATATCGCCAAATGGAAGATAACAGAGCTGGCCGAAAGGCTGCGACATGAAATGCTCATTGCCCAGTTTATGTGCCTCCTCCTGTTTCCCTTCCCAGAGAAGCTGCCTTAAATCATCAAGATATTCCCAGGCTCCTTCATGGGCATAATCATGAGGCTGGCCACTCCACAGGGTCTCTTCGTTAAACTGTATCCGTTCATTTTCAGTACCGCCGAAAACCATGGCTCCGATACGACCATTGCCGACAGGCAGGGCATCTGTCCACTCCACCCCCGGTTTATCGTACCACAAAGTAAGTGAAGTATTGATCTCCTGATCCGGTTCGGTAAAATTATTACAGGAGAGAATGATCAACATTAAAAAAATTCCGGCAAAACAAGTAATAAGTTTCATAATTATTTATTTTAAAAAGTTAAAGTGAAGGCGCTAAATAGCAGGATGCCCTTTCGCGCCGTATCACTCTGCCATACTGGTTTACTATTAAATATCTTTATATCCATAATTGATTACCGTTTCCCAATGCTCCCTGAAGAAACTCTATGGAGCATATTATCCGGTATCATTATCTCTCTCAGTCCGTCATATGGTTCAGATATATCAATGCCCGAGGTAATTTGCCACAGGGAAATATCCATCTGTCGCAATGCCATCACTGCTGTTATCCAGCTTTGTGACCATCCTGATTCAATGCACCAGGCACCCCAGCCGGCATCGGCATTTGATGCCCAGTATTCCCACCGGTCAATGTCAAAAGCCCTGAACCATCCGCCATCCAGTTCCGGATGTGTACCACTTTGTATCTGGATCCGGCAGAGAAATTCAGCCAGCTTGTCCTCCGCATTACGGTAACAACTGTCACCAGTTGCTGCTGCTGCCTCATGCAGGCCGAGAAAGGCAAAAGCTGTGGTATAAAGCAAGTCACTTACATTGTCATCATTAGACTGTATCAAAGGAGTTTCTGATGTTCCATATGCTTCATTGGAAGGCGGCGGAGGGAATCCTCCTTTTCCTTTTTCTCCCAGACTTTCAGGTATTGCTCCTGTTTCATGTTGTTCTTTCAAAAGGTCACCGGCAATCAAACGCAACCATTCACGATGCTCCGGGGTATCCTCTGCTCTTATCAACCAGGCTAAGGGAAGCAACATTTTTGCCCGCTCCTGTTGTATTCCGTTTGTCCATACCCAATTATCCGGATAAGCCTCCATTGTCATAGTAATGGCAGTTTTTGCCCTCTCCAAAAACAGGTCGAGGCCGGTATGATGCCATGCCCAGATATAGCATGCCCACAAATTAGCCTGATAATGCGGGGAATAAGACACATTTTCCTGCAGGAAAAAATGCTCCCAGCCCTCATTAATAAGAAATCCCTGGTCTATTCGATTTGGCTGGAATCCGTATATCCCGCTAACCCTCAGATTTCCAAGCAATCCCTCCGTTATCCTCTTATTATAGCGACTGGTTTCAAGTGCTGCTGCGGCCGCCATCATCCCAAGCATACTCCTGGCATTATCATCCCCGTAATATACTGCAAAACCGTCCATTGAACCAGCACCTGCATATTCAGGTACATCATTCCATCCGAACAGTCCGTATGCCGGATGCCCTGTATCAATCCTGTCGCCTGTTGACATCTCTGAATTAAAGTAAAGCCAGTTGGCAATATTACCCGAGGCATTGATATATTTTTTATTTTGTAACATCTTGCCTGCAAGTCCTATTGCCCCTGCCGACTCACCATTGCAATCATTTCTTCGCCACCATCTTACAGGCTGGGTCCCGTTATAAAATATTTTTGCGTCAAATCCCTCGAGCACACCGAAGGAACCATCGCCTTCCGGACTATCCAAATCAGGCATTAATCCTACACGGTGGCCAAAAGGCCAGGATACAGACAGGTCGGGATCAGCAGAGGCAGGAGCCGGATCATTTGCCGGCAAGTTATATTTATCCAACATATCGCTGTTCATGATCATCCTTGAATTAAAATACCAATCTATTCCCTTTTTCAGGGCTTCCTGCTCAAAATCTTCAGGAAGAGGCTCTTCCTTGCTGAATCCCGGTCTTACACTTTGAACCCATTCCAGTTCAATAGTATTTTCACCGGGATTAAGCCAGGCAAAAATATGCTTCCATATTACCTGCCATGCATCTTTAGGTGCATATCGCGCAGTGATAAACTGACTCAGCTTGGTAGCAGATACCATAATCCCGCTCCCTGTCTTCCCCGAGTAAGGGATCTTAAACAAGAGAGGCCTGGTTACTTCCGGTAATCCATAAACAGCGCTGTCAAGTCCTGCCACCCGTGCAACAACGATATCAGGATTTTCTGCCTCAACAGGAATATAATGACAATCATGAATAGCAAGGATCCGAAGCTTGTTAAGAGCAGGGGCAAAGACACCGGAAGAAATTACTGCCCGCTCCCAGTATGTTCCCTCCGGCATACCTGCATTTATCCCCGGCAAAAAAGAAGGGTATTCAACATATAATCTCAGGTCTTTGGTTTTTGCCTTTTCATAATGCGAGGCATCCAGAAATGTTGGTTTTTGTGGGTATTCGTCAGCGAGTATCATAACTCCCGATCCTTCACCTGCGTGATCAATTGCCTCACCAGGTGTTTCAAAACGAATACACGGAATATTGTTCCCTTCCAGTGTCCTGAAAAGATCATTATTCTCCGAACAACAAATAATAACCGGTTGATTACCTCTCAGAGTACAGGAATAATTTTCAAATAATAACAATCCCGCTAAAACTATACACCCAAAAATCAAAAATTTATTTTTAACCATCACTTTCCCCCCGTTGAATAACCTTCTAAAAAAATCGATTCATTGCGAATAATATATTAACACCTTCTATTATGTACTGAACCTGAAAATCTATAATGAAACGAGCATGATTGTAAAATCACACAAGAATATGATTAAAACTAATGCGAGTTCCATATGATACCTTTGAAAGTAATTACTTTTAATCAGATGAAACGAGCATGTAAAATATTTACGCCCAAAGTGATAATTAAAATACATGCGAGTTCCATACTATACCTTTAAAAATAAACAATTTTAATAGTATGAAATATATTACAATATTGCAATCTTCTTCAGCTATCCGGATCTTATTTTTTTGGCATGAAAGTAATGACCTCGCCTTTTTCTGTGTCAATCTCTATAAGATCAGTATCCATGCTAATACTTCCTCTTTTGTTTCTCACCAGGGTTGCTTCTTTCCATGGAGGCATTATTTTCAAAGGCATCCCGGCCTCGCTTAAAATTTCAACCTGAGACACTTCGCCATCCTTAAGAGCAGCGCTTACCAAAAAAGCTCCGGCTGCGCGAAGATCCTTAAATTCAGCATCCTTTTCCAAAGGCCAGTTTGGAAATAACCTGATGGTGCCATTGTAGCTTTGCATAAGGCATTCATTTATGACAGCCGGCAATGCAAAATTTTCAAACCACACCCCCATCATGTCCATGAATCCGTAATTGGACAGATCACTGTAACGTCCATGCACCTGTAATACCCTGTCGGATGCAGTGCCATTTGGCATAAGAGTATAATTTACCTGATGTTTGAACTTTTCAATATCGAGCATACCGATTCGTGCTGCCTGCAGGTTAAGGAACACAACTTCATTGCCTCCTTCATTTTGCTGATTAAGGAAAGTATTTTTAAGAATCTTCATTGTTTCCGTGTCTGAGTGCAACCCGTGATCTTCACCCGGAAAAACAGTAAACAGGGCAAGAGGGACATTATATACAACCTGTGAATGCTCGCCGGGGACGGATACAAATATTTTCCCGTGTTTTTCCGAAACAGCTGTAGGATATTCGGGGAAATTGGCAAGTATCTCCTTAATATCGTTAACCAGATCTTTTTCCTGCGCTTCCCTGTCCAATATATCAACAGCCTCCATAAAAGCATTGAACACAAATTTTGTCAATGTCAGGTCTGTATTACAATCATAATTATATTCAAATCCCGGGCGTAATCCGTAAAGTTCAGGGGGAACTGTTGGAAAGATATGATATTTGTTATCGTTCCATTGCGGACCGCGGGCCTCAGGCCGCTGCATATACGCCACCAGGAATTCCACTGCCGCCTTAATCGGGCCGTAAGCTCTTTCCCTTAGGTATTCCTTATCAGCAGAATATAAATAATGCCACCACAATCCCTGCACTGCCCACGGGGTTTCACATACCTCCCAGCCCCAGGTGGGAACAGGATAAGGATTCATCGTCATATCAACAGGATAAGCGCTGTGAGGGAAATAAGCGCCCGGTAGCTCGTAGTAATCCCTTGCCCATACCTGGCTGACCTCCATCAAAAACTCGATCAACTGCACATAGGAAAGGTTTTTCTCCAGGTGGTTACTTGAAAATGGCAGCCAGAAAGGTTGCTGGGTATTATAATTCATATGGTAATCACCATGCCAGGCAGTCCCTATATTATTGAAACTCCAGTTTGCAAATAATCCCGGGGTTAGTACGCCCTCCTTTACAGCACAGTTAAAGAAGTACAGGTTATGATACCAAATCTGCTCCAGGAAATCATCAGCAAGCCGGACACCCGATTTCTCCCAGTAATCCTTCCATATTTTCTCAGCATTTGAAAAGGCTTCCATATAAAAATCATTTCCGGTACCGGCATCTAAAGGAGGATTTTCCGGCACGATTTCATTAAATCCCTCCGTTAAAGTTACACAGCCTGTTAAAGTGGCTTTTGAAGCAAAACTCCCTTCCATTGAGGCCATCCCCTGTTCTATTCCGCTCCAATTTATCCTGGTGGTCTTGACCAGTGGCGAATTGAATGTGGCCGCCAAACGAAAAGCCTTATCCTTTGGATGTCCTTTTTCAATATCATACTCATCAGGTTCCTGATATGGCAAAATCTGCCTGAATGAGAGGGAGCCTGCATCAAGATTTTCCTCTGCTTCATACTTTGGAAACTCCTTTGGCGTTGAGGGGTCAGGTATTACCCTTGCCCTGTCAAATATATTCCTGCATAAGTGCCCGTCCTCATCAACAAGCCGAATCCATAATTTGTCTTCCACCATGTCGGTAAAAAGTTGCAGGGTAACGTTTTTCTTATCGTTAGTCTGAAGATAAACCTCACAAAGGCCATTGGAAACATCCAGCTTATGGCCTAACAGTGAAGCATTTCTCCTGTCGAAGCCCAACAGGACCGATCCGCAAGGGAAAGGCCGCGGGTAAGGCTTGGCATAATTTGCCCGCGCTATCTTGCTGTACTCACTATACCATTCATCCTGGTCTAAACTTTCGAGTGTATCCGGGATAGCCTTGACCTTGTTGAAAACATATTCAAATGTACCTATCTCCTCCCTGTAGTCCTCAGCTATACGGATATCCCATACATTATTATGGCCAAAATGGATCATAACGCCGTCGGGACGGGTAGTTACCACAACGCCAAGTCCACCATTGCCCAACAGCGCACCTTCGAAGAAATTAACAGCAGGACGGTCACTGACAAGAGGATGAAGCTTTGCCCTTTCATAAGAAGAAAAATCTTCCCCATAACCCGGGGAAATAAACAGGCATGATAAAAATGCCATGATTGTAAATGATAATAGTCGTTTCATATATATTTTATTAATAATGATTTCAAAGAAATGAATTTATATTAGTTATAAGGTCATAGATAATGAATATAACCTGGTCATCTTTATATTCGCTGCGATTATCTGTCATATATAAAATTTTATTCCTGATCTTTTAAATATGTATTTATGCGAATTAAACAGCAAGCTAACGGATATCTCAATCTATAATTTATTATTATAACTAATCCTCCTCAGGTAATCCTATAATATCCTTCTCCCGTTCTTTAGGAGTGACGTTTAAAAATTCCAGTTTGCCGTCTTTCAAACTTGCCTCTATCACTGTATTCTTCGGTGCTCTTAATTTGAAAGTCACATCCCATTCATGCGGCCATGCCGGGAAAATGTATATTTTTTCCGAATAGGGATCCGGTTGCAGGAGCATCGACTGAAATGTTTTCATTAACACGCCTCCGTGGGTCTGGTCCGGCGTCCAGTCATAATTCGGCCCCCAGAATGCAGGGAATCGCATATTTTCATCATAGTTTCTTGAACGGGAAACAATATTTTCCTTAACCTCATCTGTCAGTCCCAGGTATGCCATAAAAATATCATCCTGCCGCCATCCTGCAGCCCCTTTATCCCAGCGATGCTTTAATGCATTTTTTGCATGTTCAATATCCGGATTGCCGACACCGTATAATCTGAAAGGAAAGACTGCATATAACTCGGGATTTTCAATGTTTCTTTTCATGTCAAACTTTTCGGCAGGAGCAAGAGCTTTACCTGAAGGTGTTTCGCGCAAAGGAATATCCGGAAGTTTGGCGATAAAATCATTCCAGTATTTCCTGTCCTTTTCATCAGTAAGGTTTTCAGGCAAGACTGCAAGCCGTCTGGCAACAGCATACAAACCTGACAATTCGGGCATTGGATTTGTGCATT